>JBFELL010000008.1:0-34212 GCA_041552135.1 Gammaproteobacteria bacterium | reverse complement strand
TCAATGAGCACAGCAACCACACACGACGAGCATCACCACGGCGCACCGAGCGGCATCATGCGCTGGATCACCACTACCAACCACAAGGACATTGGTACCCTGTACCTGTGGTTCTCCTTCATCATGCTGCTGGTCGGCGGCGCCATGGCCATGGTGATCCGCGCCGAGCTGTTCCAGCCGGGCATGCAGGTGGTCGATCCGAACTTCTTCAACATGATGACCACCATGCACGGTCTGATCATGGTGTTCGGTGCCATCATGCCCGCCATGGTCGGCCTGGCCAACTGGCAGATCCCGATGATGATCGGCGCGCCCGACATGGCGCTGCCGCGCATGAACAACTGGAGCTTCTGGATCCTGCCGTTTGCCGGCATCCTGCTGATGGCGCCGATGTTCGCCGGTGACTTCCTTGCCGGCCAGGGCCCGGCCTTCGGCTGGACCATGTATGCGCCGCTGTCGCTGCAGTATGACAACCTGGCCTACTTCGTCTTCGCCGTGCACATGCTGGGTTTCTCCTCCATCATGGGCTCCATCAACATCATCGCCACCGTGCTGAACATGCGTGCACCGGGCATGACGCTGATGAAGATGCCGCTGTTCGTCTGGACCTGGTTCATCACCGCCTTCCTGCTGATCGCGGTGATGCCGGTGCTGGCCGGTGCCGTGACCATGCTGCTGACCGACAAGTACTTCGGCACGACCTTCTTCGCCGCCGCCGGCGGCGGTGACCCGGTGCTGTTCCAGCACGTGTTCTGGTTCTTCGGGCATCCCGAGGTCTACATCATGATCCTGCCGGCCTTCGGCGTGATTTCGCAGATCATCCCGACCTTCGCCCGCAAGCCGCTGTTCGGCTACAGCTCCATGGTGTACGCGACGGCCTCCATTGCCTTCCTGTCGTTCATCGTCTGGGCGCACCACATGTTCACCGTGGGCATGCCGGTGGCCGGCGAGCTGTACTTCATGTACGCCACGGTCATGATCGCGGTGCCGACCGCCGTGAAGGTGTTCAACTGGACGGCGACCATGTGGAAGGGCGCGATGACCTTCGAGACCCCGATGCTGTGGTCGCTGGCCTTCGTGTTCCTGTTCACCATCGGCGGTTTCACCGGGCTGATGATGGGCGTGGCACCGGTCGACATGCAGTACCACGACACCTATTTCATCGTGGCGCACTTCCACTACGTGCTGGTGACCGGTGCCCTGTTCGCCATCATCGCGGCGGTCTACTACTGGCTGCCGAAGTGGACCGGCCACATGGTTGACGAGAAGTGGGGCAAGATCCACTTCTGGTGGTCCACCATCTCGGTGAACGTGCTGTTCTTCCCGCAGCATTTCATCGGCCTGGCCGGCATGCCGCGCCGTATCCCGGACTACTCCATGCAGTTCACGAACTGGAACGCCATTTCCAGCATCGGCGGCTTTGCCTTCGGTCTGGCGCAGCTGTTCTTCCTGTTCGTGCTGATCCGCACCATCAAGGGTGGCGAGAAGGCCACTCCGCAGGTCTGGGAAGGTGCGGAGGGACTTGAGTGGACGCTACCCTCGCCGGCGCCCTACCACACCTTCGAGACGGCTCCGGAAGTCAGGTAGGTTCTTTTGTTCAGGCCAGTGCTGCTGCACTGGCCTGACAGGTTATCGCCATGGCAACGACACCCGAACACCAGGCAGCGCGCAGCGGCATCAGAAAGGTCCTTTTTGTCCTGCTGGCCGTGGCACTGGCGTTTTTTATCGGCAGCTTCTTCATTCTGGGAGGCTGAGCGTGGATAGAGAAGAGCTCTCACAGGCCAATCGGCGCATCGTCAGTCGACTCGGCCTGGTTGTGCTGGCCATGTTCGGTTTCGGGTTTGCGCTGGTGCCGCTCTATGACGTGTTCTGCGAGGTCACGGGTCTGAATGGCAAGACCGGGCGCATCGGCATCGAGGAGGCCCTGAGCGGGCAGGTCGACGAGGCACGCGAGGTCACGGTCGAGTTCGTCGCCGCGGTCAACAGTGACCTGCCCTGGGAGATCAAACCCATGGTCAGGCGGGTCACGGTCCACCCCGGCGCGGTGACGGAGGTGAAGTATTGGGCACGTAACACCACCGGCGAGACGGTCATCGGCCAGGCGGTTCCCAGCCTGGTGCCGGGGCTGGCCTCGAAGTACTTCAACAAGACCGAGTGTTTCTGCTTCACGCAGCAGACACTCAAGGCGGGTGAATACAAGGAAATGCCGCTGCGATTCATTGTCGATCCGGAGCTTCCGGAGGACGTCAGCTCGGTCGCACTGTCGTACACCTTTTTCAGGATGGACGCAGGCAAGGACAAGCCGCCGGCGGACGGGCTGGAACGCATATCACTGTCACCGGGTGCAGCCGGTGCCGGTAACCAGGTTCACTGATTTGATTGAATAGAGAGAGGGAGACATCGATGTCAACATCCAACGGGGGTTATTACCTGCCGGAACCCAGCCACTGGCCGATCGTCGGCTCGATTGGCATGTTTTTGACACTGGGCGGTTTTGCCCATTTTCTGAACGACGGCACGCCCATGATCATGGCGGCTGGCGCGGTTGTGTTACTCGTCATGCTATTCGGCTGGTTCGGTACGGTCATTCGTGAAAGCGAGGCCGGCAAGTACAACGAGCAGGTCGACATGTCGTTCCGCTGGAGTATGGGCTGGTTCATTTTTTCGGAAGTCATGTTCTTCGCGGCCTTCTTCGGTACCCTGTTCTACGCGCGGATGTACTCCATACCCTGGCTGGGCGGTGCCGGCAGCGGTGTCATGACCAACGAGCTGCTGTGGCCGGCCTTCGACGCCATGTGGCCGACCAACGGCCCGGGCGAGGTCGGCGGTGAATTCACCACCATGGGGCCCTGGGGCATCCCGGCGATCAACACCCTGATCCTGCTCTCCAGCGGCGTGACCGTCACCTGGGCGCACTGGGGCCTGAAGCTGGGTAACCGAGGCCAGCTGATCCTCGGCCTGCTGGCCACCGTCGCCCTGGGTTTCATCTTCCTCGGGCTGCAGGCCTACGAGTACATCCACGCCTACAGCGACCTGAACCTGAAGCTGACCAGCGGCATGTACGGTACGACCTTCTTCATGCTGACCGGTTTCCACGGCCTGCACGTGACGCTGGGCGCGACCATGCTGCTGATCATCCTGCTGCGCGCCATGAAGGGCCATTTCAGCGCAGAGCACCACTTCGCCTTCGAGGCCGTTGCCTGGTACTGGCACTTCGTCGACGTGGTCTGGCTGGGTCTGTTCGTGTTCGTCTACTGGCTGGTCTGAACGGCACACGCCACAACGGAAAAGGGCGTCGCATTGCGACGCCCTTTTTATTTGTCGCCGGTGGAGCGGGCCGTCAGCCCGTCTGCGGCCTGCCCCGGAGACCGGGCTTAGCCGACGGGATAGACGCCGTGGGGCTGCAGGATGCCCGTGGCGTAGCCCAGCATCAGCAGGATAAACAGCAGCACCGACAGACTGATGCGTACGGTCAGTGCACGGACGGTGCGATCCGAGGTGCCCTTGTCCCGGACAAGGTAGAACAGGCCGCTGAAGAGGCTGCCGATAATGGTGAACAGGATCAGAACGATGAAGATCTTTGCAAGCATGCGGGGTCCGTGTGGCGTGAGGGGTAATTGCAAACAAGTATACCAGAGCGGCTGATGCCCCATGCGCATCGGCTCATTTGAATTCCGGCCCTCGCTGTGGCCAACGCTGGCAACCCTGATTTTACTGCCTTTTCTTGCCGGGCTAGGGATGTGGCAGCTGGAGCGGGCCGGCTGGAAACAGGACATCGTCGACCGGCATGCCGCCAGGATCCGGCAACCGGCGCTCGAGCTGCAGTCGCTGCTGCCGGCAACCCCCGACAGCCAGTACCGGACAGTGACGGCCAGTGGCCGCTACGATCTGGACCACCAGTTGCTGCTGGATAACCGGCTGCACCAGGGCCGCGCCGGTTACCACGTGCTCACGCCGCTGCGGCTTGCCAACAGCGATGCGGTGTTGCTGGTCAACCGCGGCTGGGTGCCGGTGGGTGCCTCGCGCGCCGTGCGGCCGGAGGTGCCCGGCCCGGCCGGGGACATTACGCTGACAGCCCGTGTGGCACTGCCGCCCGAGGATATCTTCCTGCTGGATAGCGCCGAGGAGGCCGGCAGCGGCTGGCCGCAGGTGATACAGGCCATCGATATCCCGGCGCTGGAGCAACGTCTGGGTCATGCACTGCTGCCGCTGGTGCTGCAGCTGGATGCGGATGATGCGCACGGCTTTGTGCGCGACTGGAAACCCGTATACGGTATACCGCCCGACAAGCACCGCGCCTACGCGATGCAGTGGTTTACCCTGGCGGCGGTGCTGGCGATTATCTATATCGGCGTGAACACCCGCCGTACCGGCATGTCCGGGACTGGTGACGAGGAAACACACAATGAGTGAACCGGGCAATCGACCTGATGACAAGCAAATCGGCATGAGCGCGCGCCAGTCGATGGTGCTGTTGCTGTTGCTGTTCCTGGCGCCGCTGCTGATCGCCTGGCTGATGCTCTACGGTGGCGGCGCGCTGATACCCGAGGGCAGCACCAGCCACGGGACGCTGGTCGAGCCACCGCGAATGATCGAGCTGCCCGGCAACATCCGCACACGCAGCGAGCTGGCACTGCCGGCAGACTACCTGAAGGGCAATTGGACGCTGGTCTATATCGGCGACGCGGACTGTGATGACACCTGCCTGCAGAACATCTACAAGATGCGCCAGGTCCGGCTGGCGCAGAACGAGAACATGCGCCGGGTGCAGCGCCTGTTCCTGCTGACGGGCACCGACATCCCGCCGGCGCTGACCGCTGCCCTGGAAAACTACCCGCAAATGGACCTTGCCCTGCTGTCGGCCGAGCAGGCCGGTGTGATTGCGCCGCTGTTCCGGGTCGACGAGGCGCAGGCGAGTTCCGCGGAGCGGGTCTACCTGATCGACCCGCTGGGCTACCTCATGATGTACTATGCCCCGGAGGCCGAGCCCAAGGGCATGCTCAAGGACCTGAAGAAACTCCTGAAGTACTCCAGGTTTGGCTGAGCGGCACGGGGTACCGATGACTGACATCATTCAAAGCTACCTGGGCCTGTGCAAACTCAAGGTCGTGGCGCTGATCGTGTTCACCGCCATGGTCGGCATGTTCCTCGCCACCTCGCCGCCCGGCATGGTGCCCTGGGACGTGCTGTTGTTCGGCAATCTCGGCATCGGGCTGGCGGCTGCATCGGCCGCCGCCATCAACCACGTGCTGGATGCCCGCGAGGATGCCAAGATGGCGCGCACCAGCAACCGGCCGCTGCCGCAGGGCGAGATCAACGAGCGCAATGCCCTGGTGTTCGCCGGCGTGCTCGGGCTGGCGGCCATGCTGATGCTGGTCTACCTGGTGAACGTCAGGACCGCGGTGCTCACCTTCCTGTCGCTGCTCGGCTATGCCGTGGTGTATACCATGTACCTGAAGCGGGCCACGCCGCAGAACATCGTCATCGGCGGTGCGGCGGGCGCGGCGCCGCCGATACTCGGCTGGACCGCGCTGACCGACAGCATCGATCCGCACGCGCTGCTGCTGTTCCTGATCATCTTCGTCTGGACACCACCGCATTTCTGGGCGCTGGCGATCTACCGTCGCAAGGAATACGCCAAGGTCGACATCCCGATGCTGCCGGTCACACATGGCGTGCCGTTTACCCGGCTGCAGATCCTGCTCTACACCATCCTGCTGCTGGTGGTCAGCGTACTGCCGTTCGTCACCCGCATGAGCGGGCCGGTCTACCTGGCCGGTGCCCTGCTGCTCGGCGGTGGTTTCCTGTACTACGCCATTGTCATGATGAAGGGCGAGGACGAGAAGGTGGCCATGAAGACCTTCGGTTACTCGATCTGGTACCTGATGGCGCTGTTTGCCCTGCTGCTGGTGGACCACTACCTGCCGCTGGTATTCTGAGAACGACACGCCTGGCAGGCACGGGTTTGAACGGATACTGCCCGGTGTGGCCCGCGCAACCCTGTTGCTCCACCAGCGGCAGTTGATGTGCTAAATTGTGGCGCACCGCCTCAGAGGGATTGCCGTGCCGCTCGCCAGACCGATAACCGCCATGCTGCTTGCCTTTGCAGTAGCCGTTCCCGTGCCCGGCAAGGCGGGAACCCTCGACGGCAGTCAGCTGCTGCAGATGTGCAACAACACGCTGAAGATCCTGACCGGGGCGGCAATTGATGACGATGTGACGCAAGAGATGATGTTCGATGCGGGGATCTGTATCGGGATGATCGCCGGCATATCGCGCACCCTGATCACTGTGAGGGATTCAGGTGCCGGCCGGCCCCTGGCCTGTCTGCCAGTCAAGCCGATGACCAACGAGCAGGCAGCGAGAATGATCCTCCGCCACCTCGAGGCCAACCGGAACAGGCTGAACCAGCCGGGTGCGCAACTGGCCATCAACGCTTTCCGGGAGGCCTTCCCCTGTCGATAGGCTACATGTGCGACTGCAGGTAGTTCTTCAGTCCGACCTTGTCGATCAGCTCGAGCTGCGTTTCCAGCCAGTCGATGTGTTCTTCCTCGTCCTCGAGGATCTTCTCGAACAGCTCGCGGGTGATGTAGTCGCGGATACTCTCGCAATGGGCAATGCCATCCAGCAATACGTCGTGTGAACTCTTCTCCAGCGCGAGATCGTTTTGCAGCATCTCGGTGACGTTTTCGCCGATTTTTAACTTGCCAATGTCCTGCAGGTTGGGCAGGCCCTCGAGGAACAGGATGCGGTCGATGAGTGCATCGGCGTGTTTCATCTCATCGATACTTTCCTCGTATTCCTTTTCGTTGAGCTTGTCGAGTCCCCAGTTTCCGTACATACGGGCATGCAGAAAGTACTGGTTGATGGCCGTCAGTTCATTCTTCAGCACTTCGTTGAGGAACTTGATGGATTTGGCATTGCCTTTCATGGTTGCGTTCTCCCCGTGTTGTTATCGCGTGTGTCCCCCGGCCTGATACAAATCCTGTGCCGCCGGGGGTGCCTGATTGTGTACGGCTACGGTCTCTATATTAGCTCAACCTGGCTCATGTCGGGGCGCGATGGGAAGGACGTAAGCTACTGTTTATTATATGTTTGTGATATGCCGACCCGATAATGCCCCGGGGCAGGGGTGTTCGTCATAATGCGAATATGATTGACAATCATTCGCATTTGCGATTTAATAATTCCATATGCAGGTTCACCCAGAGAATTTTCACGGGAGTTGTCAATCATGTATGTGTGTCTGTGCAAGGGTGTGACCGACACCCAGATCCGGGCTGCAGTTTGCGAGGGGACGATCACCGTGCGCGGGTTGCGCAAGCAGCTGGGCTGTAGCGGTCAGTGTGGTAAATGCAAGCCTCAGGTGCGGGAGTTACGCGATGAGGTGCTGATTGAGCAAAATTTGATGCTTGCCCCGGCGCTGGCGCCAACCTGAGCCAGATACTTCAGTACCTCCCATGAAAAAACGGCCCGGGCGGGCCGTTTTTTTTCCGGCGTTGCCGGCCGTCAGGCGACCATCGTCTTTTGCAATTTTCCGATGGCATTTTTCTCGAGCTGACGGATGCGTTCGGCGGAGACACCGAAGCGATCGGCCAGTTCGTGCAGCGTGGACTTCTTCTCGTCCAGCCAGCGGGCCTGGAGAATGGCCCGGCTGCGCTCGTCGAGACCGGCCAGTGCCGCCAGCAGGTTACTGCTGTTGTGCGCTTGCCAGTCATGCTGCTCGATGGTGCGTGCCGGATCATTGGTCTCATCCGTCAGGTAGGCAGCCGGGGCATAGTGCGCCCTGTCATCGTCGTCATCGTTCAGCAGCGGGTCGAAACAGACGTCCTGACCGCTGAGGCGTGACTCCATCTCCAGGACGGTCTCGGGTTTGACGCCGAGGTCCTCGGCGACGGCATTTACCTCTTCCTGGTTCAGCCAGCCGAGGCGTTTCTTGGAGCTGCGCAGGTTGAAGAACAGCTTGCGCTGTGCCTTGGTGGTTGCGACCTTGACGATGCGCCAGTTACGCAGGATGAACTCATGCATCTCGGCGCGCACCCAGTGCACGGCAAAGGAAACCAGCCGCACGCCGACCTCCGGGTCGAAGCGCCTGACGGCCTTCATCAGACCGATATTGCCTTCCTGAATCAGATCGCCCAGCGCGAGGCCGTAGCCGTTGTAGCCACGGGCAACCCTCACCACGAAGCGCAGGTGGGACATCACCAGCTGCTTCGCGGCATCCAGGTCGTTGTCACGCTGCAGCCGCACGGCGAGGTTGTATTCCTCCTCGGCGCTCAGCACCGGTATGCTGAAGGCGGCCTGGATATACTGGTCCAGGTTGCCGGTCGGTAGCGGCAGTGCAAGCGATTGATTTCGAAGGACTAATTCTTGGGTCATCGGGTATTCTCTCTGTCAGCCGAATTTGATTTTAGCACTCTGTGTATGAGAGTGCCAAAGTAATGAAAAGTTTCATGAAAATCGGCTACCCGGGGGTGTCAAACCACGGGTCGTAAGCCGCCGGGAGTGCGCTAGGCCGGCTCGACGTCGTCCAGGTGCCGGCCAACGGCCAGCCAGGATCCCAGCAGGCCGAGCGCGATGCCTCCGGCCAGCAAGACGAACAGCAGCAGTACCGGCAGGGTTTCGAGACTGAAATCGCTCTGGTAGAGACCGGCAAGGCGCTGGACGGGGCCGGCCAGGATGAAGAAGCCGATCTCGACCATCAGCCAGGCGATGCTGGCACCGAAGATACCGTACCAGATCCCGCTGTAGAGAAACGGCCGGCGGACAAAGCCGTTGGTTGCACCGATCAGCTTGGTGACGACGATTTCCTCGCGCCGGTTCTGTATCTCCAGGCGGATGGTATTGCCGACGACCAGCAGCACGGCCAGGGCCAGCAGGCAACTGATGATCAGCACAGCACGCTTGGCGATGGCGAGTATGGCGCTCAGTCGCTGCACCCACTGCAGGTCCAGCTGGGCCTGGTCGGTCTGGGGCAGGTCCTGCAGGCGCTGCTGCAGGGCGCTGGCCGCGACCGGGCCGGTGTTCCCGGCGGCCGGTGTGACCAGCAGGACGGCGGGCAGAGGGTTTTCATCCAGGCTGCCGATGACATCGGCGAAGCCGGTATGCCGGGTGAATTCATTCAGCGCCTCGGCGGCTGTGACAAAGGTGACGTTTGCAACCTCGGGCCACTCTTGCAGCGTACCGGCGAGTTGTTGCGCGGCCGGTTCCGAAATCTCCTGCTTGAGAAACACCGACAGGCCGGCCTGGCCGTCCCAGCTGCCGCTGAGCCGGTGCAGGTTGTCCAGGAGCACGTAGAGTCCCGCCGGCAGCGCCAGCGCGATACCGATGACGGCCGCCGTCATCAGGCTGGCCACCCGGTTGCGGCTCAGCCGACCGAGGCTCTCCAGCGACACCTGGGCATGGCGTCGTAGCCAGATGCGTGGCGACAGGGTACGGCGCAGGCTCTCCTGCCAGGCAAAACGCGAGCGCTGCCGGTTGCCATGGCGCCGGTTCATGCGATTGCCGCCGCCGGTGTCGTGATGCGACCGTGCTCGAGGCCAATCACCGGATGGTCGAGCTGCTCGATCAGGGCAATGTCGTGGCTGGCGATCAGCACGCTGACCCCGACACGGTTGAACAGTTCGAACAGCCCCATGATTTCCAGCGACAGTTCCGGGTCGAGGTTGCCGGTCGGTTCATCCGCCAGCAGCAGCATGGGCTTGTTGACCACGGCGCGGGCGATACCCACGCGCTGTTGTTCGCCGCCCGAGAGGGTGATGGGGTAGAGCCGTTCCTTGCTGAGCAGGCCCACCTTGTCGAGCGCGGCACGCACCCGGCGGCCGATCTCCTGATGGCGGTAGCCCGCGATCACCAGCGGCAGGGCAACGTTATCGAACACCGTGCGGTCAAACAGCAGGTGGTGGTCCTGGAAGATGAAGCCGATCTTGCGCCGGATGTAGGGGATGCGCCGCTTGCTGATGCGCGAGACGTTCTGGCCGTCGACATAGAGCTGGCCGCGGGTGATACGTTCGATCAGGGCGATGAGTTTCAGCAGGGTGCTCTTGCCGGCGCCCGAGTGGCCGGTGAGAAAGGCCATCGCGCCGTAGTCCAGTTCCAGGCTGACGTTGCTGAGTGCCTCGAAACCGCCCGGGTAGCGCTTGCTGACGTTGTCGAAACGGATCATCTGTTGGCCAGGGGGTTATTCACCGCAGAGACGCACGACTGCAGGGATGCAGGCGGTAGGGCAACGCCTGGGGCAGTTGCCGAGGGGGCGCAGAGCCGAGACCATACATATGCACCGCAAAGACGCAAGGAACGCTAAGGTTCAAGTGGATAACTGCACAATACGGGTTGTCATCTCCTCGCAGGCGGGGATCCATGAACACCTTGGCCTGATCTGCGATGGATTCCCGCTTGCGCGGCAATAACATGCTTCGTTGATTGTTTATTTTTATCTCTGCGTCCCCTGCGTCTCTGCGGTGAATCAGTTTCTTCGCGTCCCTTGTTTCGTTGCGGTTTCTTCCAGTGCCAACACCGGATTCAGGCTTCCGTCTCATCCGTTGCAAACAGCGCATCGACGAATTCTTTCGCGTCGAAGGGGCGCAGGTTCTCGATGCCCTCGCCGACGCCGATGAAGCGGATCGGGATGCCGAGCTTGCGCGCGATGGCGAAGATAATGCCGCCCCTGGCGGTGCCGTCCAGCTTGGTCAGGGTAATGCCGGTCAGCTGCACCGCCTCGTTGAATTCCTGTGCCTGGTTCAGCGCATTCTGCCCGGTGCCGGCGTCGACCACCAGCATGATCTCGTGCGGTGCGGCCTCGTCGAGCTTGGCTATGACCCGCTTGATCTTTTTCAGCTCTTCCATGAGGTTGGACTGGGTATGCAGGCGCCCGGCGGTATCGGCGATCAGTACGTCGATGCCGCGCGACTGCGCCGCCTGCAGGGCGTCGTAGATGACCGAGGCGGAGTCGGCACCCTGCTGCTGCGCGATCACCGGTACGCCGTTGCGCTCGCCCCAGGTCTGCAGCTGCTCGACGGCGGCGGCGCGGAAGGTATCTCCCGCGGCGAGCATGACCTTGCGGCCTTCCTGCTGCAGGCGGTGAGTCAGCTTGCCGATGGTCGTGGTCTTGCCGGCACCGTTGATGCCGACCATGAGGATGACATAGGGCCGGGTGTCCGCCGGTATGGCCAGCGGCTGGCCACAGGGCGCGAGGATGGCCTGCATGTCGTCGTGCAGCGCCTGCATGAGTGCCGCACCGTCGGTCAGTTCCTTGCGGGAGACGCGCCGGGTAAGGTCGTCGATGATGTCACGTGTGGCCTCGACGCCGACGTCCGCCACCAGCAGACTGGTCTCGATTTCCTCCAGCAGCTCGTTATCGATCGATTTGCTGCCGAGCACCAGGGTGGCCACGCCCTCGGTAAGGCCGTGGCGGGTGCGGGACAGGCCCGACTTGAGGCGGGCGAACAGGCCGGCCTTCTTCGGAGTGTCTTTTCCGGCGGTGGTGCTGTTTTTACGGAACCCGAGCATGAACTGTGTGGTCTCTGAGTACGTAGTGTGGGGATAGCTATCCAGCGGCTGGATATCCTATCATCCATAACCCCTCATGGATAACCCGGAGTGAATCATGCGTAATGCAGTGCTGTTTGTCCTGCTGGCTTTCTGCTGCCGGCCCCTGCTGGCGGCTGGAGCCGTCCATGAATACCGGCTCGATAACGGGCTGAAACTGATTGTCAAGGAAGATCACCGGGCACCCGTGGTGGTCTCCCAGGTCTGGTACGGGGTCGGCGCCAGCTACGAGCATGATGGCATCACCGGCATCTCCCACGTGCTGGAGCACATGATGTTCAAGGGCACCGACAGGCACGGCCCCGGGGAGTTCTCCCGCATCATTGCCGAAAACGGCGGCAGCGAAAATGCCTTTACCGGCAAGGACTACACGGCCTACTTCCAGCGCCTGGAGAAGAGCCGCCTGCCGGTGAGCTTCGAGCTCGAGTCCGACCGCATGCGCAACCTGAACCTGGATGAGCGGGAATTCGCCAAGGAGGTCAGGGTGGTCATGGAGGAGCGCCGCCTGCGCACCGAGGACAAGCCGACATCGCTGACCTACGAGCAGTTCATGGCCACGGCCTTCACCAGCAGTTCCTACCGCATACCCACCATCGGCTGGATGGATGACCTCGAGAACATGCAGCTGGCCGATCTGCAGCGCTGGTATGACCGCTGGTATGCGCCCAACAATGCCATCGTGGTAGTGGTCGGGGACGTCGTTGCGGAAGACGTGCTGGCGCTGGCCGAAAAACACTTCGGGCCGCTCAAGCCGGAGACCCTGAAGGCGCCGAAGCCGCGCGTCGAGCCCAGGCAGGCCGGACAGCGACGGGTCACCGTGCGGGTACCCGCCGAGGTGCCCTACCTCGTCATGGGCTACAAGGCGCCGGTGCTCAGGACCGCCGGGGAGGACTGGGAGCCGTATGCGCTGACGGTACTTGCCGGTGTGCTGGATGGCGGCGACAGCGCCCGGCTGGCGCGCGAACTGGTACGCGGCAGCCAGATCGCAGCCAGTACCGGGGCCTCCTATAGCCCCTATGCCAGACAGTCCAGCCTGTTTCTGCTGGATGCTACGCCGGCCAACTCCCACAGCATCGAGGAGGTCGAGCAGGCCCTGCGTGAGCAGGTGCAGCGGCTGCGGACCGGGCCTGTGGCGCAGGATGAGCTGGACCGGATCAAGGCCCAGACCATCGCCGGCAAGGTCTATGAGCAGGACTCCATCTTCTACCAGGGGATGGTGATCGGGCAGCTTGAAACGGCAGGGCTGCCGTGGCGCCTGAAGGATGAATTCGTCGAGCGCATCAATGCGGTGACGGCGGAGCAGGTGCAGGCCGTGGCGAAAAAATACCTGATCGAGTCTGGCCTGACGGTCGCGGTGCTGGATCCGCTGCCAATGGAAACCGAGAAGACAGCGCGCAATGCCGCTGCAGGAGGTGGCCATGCGCACTAGCCTCGTGTTTCGCATCTTGCGCACGGCAGCCGCCATGGCCGCATGCTGGCTGGTGTGGCAGCCTGTAGTTCAGGCCATGCCGGCAATCCAGCACTGGCAGACGGACAACGGCGCCCGGGTCTACTACGTGCCGGCCCCGGAACTGCCGATGGTCGACGTGCGCGTGGTCTTCAGTGCCGGCAGCGCACGCGACAATGGACAGCCGGGCCTGGCGCGCATGACCAATCACCTGCTGAACCAGGGCGCCGCGGGCCTGTCGGCCAATGACATCGCCGGCACCCTGGAGGGGCTGGGGGCCGAACTGGAGACCGGCGCCCTGCGCGACATGGCCTGGGTGGCGCTGCGCAGTCTCAGCAGCGCCCGGCACTTCGATCCGGCTATCGAGGTGATGGGCAAGGTGCTGGGACAGCCCGATTTCAACAGACCTGACCTCGAGCGTGAGCGTGAGCGTGCACTGGTGTCATTACGCCGCAGCGAGCAGCAGCCCTCGAAGGTTGCCGACTACCGCTTCTACGAGGCAGTGTATGGCGAGCATCCCTATGCCACGCGGCCCATCGGTACCACGGAAAGCCTGCAGGCGCTGTCGGTGAAGGATCTGCGTGCCTTTCACCAGCGCTACTATGTCGCCCGCAATGCCCTGATCGCCATCGTGGGCGATATTGACCGCAAGGCGGCCGAACAGCTGGCCGCCGGGCTGGCCGCTCGTCTGCCGGAGGGTGAGCGCGCGACCCCGGTGCCACCGGTTGCGGCGCTGGCGGCGGCCGTCGAGGAGTCTGTCTCGCGCCCGTCGACCCAGACCCATGTCCGCATGGGCGCGCCGGGTATGCACCGCGGTGATCCGGATTATTTCACGCTCTATGTCGGCAACCACATACTCGGTGGTGGCGGGCTGGTCTCAAGGCTGTTCAAGGCGGTGCGCGAGGACCGCGGCCTGTCCTACAGCGTGAACAGTTATTTCTCGCCCATGGCGCAGGATGGCCCGTATACCTTCAGTCTGCAGACGCGCAATGACCAGACCGCTGAGGCGCTGCAGGTGTTACGCGAGACCCTGAAGGATTTCCACGACAAGGGTCCGACCGAGGCGGAGCTGGTGGCCGCAAAGAAGAACATCACCGGCGGTTTTCCGCTGCGCATCGACAGCAACAGCAAGATTGTCGAGTACCTGGCCATGATCGGCTTCTACGACCTGCCGCTGGACTATCTCGAGACCTTCAACGACAGGGTGATGGCCGTGACGCGCGAGCAGATCCGCGATGCCTACCAGCGTCGCGTGCCGCTGCAGGAGATGGCAACCATCATCGTCGGTGGCAAGCCGGCTCCCTGATACCGCCAGCACACCTGTCCGGCTGATGCGGCCGGTCGGAGCGATCTGACCGGCCGTTGCCGTTTCGGCTGATGGCCTCAGCCTGGTACCCGCCGTAGCATGGTCCCCGCTGTTGCACTGCCGGATGGCGGCAACAGCGCGATACCGATAACTTGCTTCTAATCACAAGGAGGTGCCTATGTCCAGGGAACGGACACTTATGCTTCGCCTCGCCACAGGCCTGACGGGCTGTGCGGGTATGTTGACGGCCGCTGCCGGTGTTGCCGGCACGGTCATTTCCGAGGTGCTCTATGACGCTGCCGGCACGGACAGCGGCGCGGTCTTTATCGAGCTGTACGGTGCGCCGGGCACGCTGCTCGACGGCTATCTGCTGGAGGGGGTGAACGGCACGGACGGCAGTGTCTACAAGACAGTGACCCTGGCGGGCAGCATCTCCGCCGACGGCGTGTTCGTGATTGCCGACGATGGCGGTGGCGGATCGACGCTGGTCGGCAATGCCGACCTGGTGGCCGACGTGGACTTCCAGAACGGTCCGGACTCGATCGTGCTGAGCGACGGTGCCACGGTGCTGGATGCCGTCGGCTACGGCGATTTCACCTCGGCCGTGTTTGCCGGCGAGGGGGCGGCGGCCGTTGCCGCGCCGGCCGGTGGCAGTATCGCGCGCATCAATCCAGCGCTGGATACCGACAACAACCTTGCCGACTTCACGGTGCTGGACCTGCCAACGCCGGGTGCGGTGCCGGTCTCCGCTGTACCGGTGCCGGCGCCACTCGGGTTGCTGTTTTCCGGCCTCGCGGGACTGGGCGTGGTGGCCCGCCGCAAAGGCAGGCCAGGCGACTGATACGGGGTGAACCACTACCGCCCGCCTCTCCCGTTGCCGGGGGAGGCGGGCGGTTTGACGGCCGCGGTGAGTGTGGGGATCATCGCAGCCTGTGCGATCGAACAAACCACAGAACCAGCTGCGTATCATTGCCGGGCGCTGGCGCGGGCGCCGGCTGACGTTTGCACCGGTGCCTGGCCTGCGACCGACGCCGGACCGCGTGCGCGAGACCCTGTTCAACTGGCTCAGCCCGGTGATTGCCGGTACGCGCTGCCTGGACCTGTATGCCGGCAGCGGGGCGCTGGGCCTGGAAGCTGCCTCGCGCGGGGCGGCCGAGGTGGTACTGGTTGACCGCGATACCCGCGTCAGCGCGACACTGCGGCAACAGCTGCAGCGGCTCGATGCCGGGCAGGTGCGCGTGCTCCAGGCCGATGCCGGCGACTACCTGCGTGGTCAGGCGCAGCCCTACGACATCGTCTTCCTGGATCCGCCGTTCCGTGAAGGCCGCCTGGACGGCATCATGCGCCAGCTCGAGGATGGCGGCTGGCTGTCGACGAATGCCTGGGTGTATCTCGAGGCGGAGCGGCAGCAGGTGCTCGAGCTGCCACCGAACTGGACTGTCCATCGCCGCAAGACGGCGGGGCAGGTGGCGTATTACCTCGTCAGGCGGAGCATGCGCCCGGAACCGGCGGATGGCTGAAGGGTGGGTCACGCGGCGCAAGGTGTGCAGCGAAATCGCGAAAGTTTTCCATCTGTCTCAATGACCTCCGGCCTGCCGGGCTACCGATCTGCCGGCAGATCGGCCATAATCCAGGCATGGAAACTGTCGTCTACCCGGGAACCTTCGATCCCGTGACCAACGGCCATACCGACCTGGTCGAACGTGCCTCGCGGCTGTTCGATCGCGTCATCGTTGCGGTCGCGGTCAATCCCGACAAGCAGGCCGCCTTTCCGATCGAGACGCGGGTAACGCTGGCCCGCGAGGTGCTGGCGCATATCGACAACGTCGAGGTGTGCAGCTTCGACAACCTGCTGGTGGACTTTACCCGCCAGAGGGATGCGCAGGTCATCCTGAGGGGCCTGCGCGCGGTGTCCGATTTCGAGTACGAATTCCAGCTGGCCGGCATGAACCGGCACCTGGCGCCGGACATCGAGACCATGTTCCTCACCCCGGCGGAGCAATACGCCTACATCTCCTCCAGCCTGGTGCGCGAGATCGCCAGTCTTGGCGGTGATGTCACGCCCTTTGTCCACAGTAAAGTTGTGGCTGCATTGCGCGGCCGGATTAACTAGAGTATTTTGCTCCCGCGATCAGTTACTGCCTCCGGGTTGGGGTATGGCAACTTGTGCAGTTACTGTTGCTTATGATGTTGAAGACAATACAGGCAGGGTTTGGCGGATTGCAGTCATGGCATTGATGATTACCGACGAATGCATCAACTGCGACGTCTGCGAGCCGGAATGCCCGAATGACGCCATCTACCAGGGCGAGGAGATCTACGAGATCAATCCCGACCTGTGCACCGAGTGCGTGGGTCACTTCGAGACCTCGCAGTGTGTCGAGGTCTGTCCGGTGGAATGCATTCCGCATGACCCGAACCACGAGGAAACCAGGGAACAGCTCATGCTCAAGTACGAAAGGCTGACCGGCAAGGCGGCGGTATGATGCGTCTGCGCGATGCACTGTTTGCCAGGCTCCGTATCGGGGCCTTTTTATTGCCCGCCCTGCTGTCTGGAGGCTGTACCTGGCCAGGCGATGGGCCGGCGGGCCCTGCCGCCATCGCCAGTGCGCATCCGCTGGCGACGCAGGCCGGCATGGAAATCCTCACCGCCGGCGGCAATGCCTTCGATGCTGCGGTGGCGGTCACCGCCGTGCTGGCGGTCGTCGGGCCGCACGGTTCCGGCCTCGGCGGCGGGGGGTTCTGGCTGTTGCACCGCGAGCGCGACGGTCTGGATATCATGATCGACGGCCGTGAGCGCGCACCGCTTGCCGCCACGCGCGACATGTACCTTGATGATAGCGGCGAGATGGTTGATGGACTGTCCATCAACGGGGCACTGGCGGCTGCCATCCCCGGTGAGCCCGCCGCGCTGGTGCATATCGCCGAGCGTTACGGCAAGCTGCCGATCAGCGACACCCTGGCGCCGGCAATCAGGATCGCCCGCGAGGGTTTCGAGACCAATGCGCAATACAACCGGCTGGCGCAGTTCCGGCTCGCAGACATCCAGGACGACCCCGAAACGGCGCGCCTGTTTCTGCAGGATGACGAGATCCCTCAACCGGGCTACCTGATCCGCCAACCGGAACTGGCCGCCACGCTGGAAGCGATCGCCCTGCACGGCAGGTCCGGCTTCTACCACGGGGAGGTGGCGGAAAAGCTCGTTGAGGGCGTGCGTCGCGCGGGGGGCATCTGGTCCCTGGAGGACCTGGAGAACTACCGGGTCGTGGAGCGCACACCGGTAAGCGGGACCTACAACGGCATGCGGGTCGTGTCGGCTTCACTGCCATCCTCCGGTGGCGTGGTGCTGCTGACGATGCTGAACATCCTGGCAGGTTTCCAGCTGGACAGCCTGGATGAAGCTACTCGCACGCATGTCATCATCGAGGCCATGCGCCGCGCCTACCGCGACCGCGCCGAGCACCTGGGCGACCCGGATTTTCATCAGGCACCGGTAGCCGAGCTGATCAGCAACGCTCACGCCGACCGGCTGCGGGAGACGATCCGCCTCGATCACGCGACTCCCTACCCGGTTGCCGGCAGCGAGGGTGCCGCCGCCGAGGGCATGAACACCACACACTTCTCCATCCTCGACAGCGAGGGCAACCGGGTCGCGGCGACCCTGAGCGTCAACTATCCCTTCGGCGCGTGCTTCACGCCACCCGGCACCGGGGTGCTGCTCAACAACGAAATGGATGACTTCTCCGCCAAGCCCGGCGCGCCCAATGCCTACGGGCTGGTGGGCGGCATGGCCAATGCCATCGAGCCGGGCAAGCGTCCCCTGTCCAGTATGTCACCCACCTTTGTCGAGAGCGAGGATGGCATTGCCATACTGGGTACGCCTGGCGGTAGTCGAATCATTACCATGGTATTGCTGGGTATCCTGGATCTGGCGGAGGGGGGGCTGCCGGACTCCTGGGTGAGCCGGCCGCGGTTCCATCACCAGTACCTGCCGGATGTCGTTCAATATGAAACGGATGCCTTCGATTTCGATCTCGCCGACACCCTGCAGGGTATGGGGCACACGCTCAAGGCGCTGGATTCGAACTACGGGAATATGCAGGCCATCTATTATCATGACGGCAAGAACGGCCGGGTGTACGCGTCCAGCGACCCGCGCGGAATCGGCATGTCCGCTGTGAGTGTCGCTGACTAGAGTTCATTACTCCAGTTTCGTTGTGGCGATTCGGGTTACTGCCGCGCAAGCAAGGCGTAGTTCCTGTATGCAGTAACCTCAAGATTTCTGAGGCCGGTAATCTGTTCTTCCGGTGCGTTACAGCAGCGCCCGTGCACGCACCTGATTCATGCTGGATGCGCTGATGCTGGTGGACTCAATCGGAACGGATCAAAACGAATTGCCAGCTTTGGATTCTAACTGGCGTGGAAGCCTCTGGAGCTGTTGACAGGCCTCGCATGTTGTATGTGCTTGCAGTCTGAAGGAGCCGCAGGCCATCACCATGCAGTGGTGGAGACACTACAATACCCGCATACCTTGCTCATGCCTCGGCTGGCGATCCCGGTAACCGTGCATTGTAATATCGAAGTCAGACATGCTCGAGAATCACAAATCAATTCATTACACTAGAATACGCTCAGCGCGCAGTCCATGAGCGCGCGAGGCGCATGATCCGCTCACCAGGAAGCAAAAAGATAGCAAGGGGATCCTGGTATGTTTGGATTCCATGTGCCCGGTGACTAGGGTTCGGGATGGTTTAGGGGTAAAAATCCGTGATCTTGCAGTTATTAGGATAAATCGGCAATGGCGTTCAATACCAGAATCAATTCAATCGTAGGTGCGATCATTGTATTGCTGCTGATTGCTGGCGTAGCCCTGGTCATGCAACGTGCACCTGAGACGCAAAGGGACGTTATGTCGCCCGAAATGGATCAATCAGGAATAACCGAGGATGAGATTTTGCTGGGTTCCTCGTCTGCGTTAACTGGCCATGCGGAATTTCTAGGTACTCAGTATACCCATGGGAGCATGTCGTGGTTCAACGAGGTGAATGATGCTGGTGGCATCCATGGGAGAAAAATCCGGCTCATTTCCTATGATGACCAGTATGATCCGCCCAGGACGGTTGAAAACACCCGGAAGCTTATTTTTGATGACAAGGTGTTTATGCTGTACGGGTATGTGGGTACGCCAACATCAGTAAAAATCATTGATATTGTTCATGAGCAACAGATTCCCGGCTTCGGTTTCCTTACGGGAGCAGAGTCTCTGAGAACACCTTTCAGGCCCTATATGTTTCACCTGCGTGCCTCTTATTATGAGGAGGCAGAAGGTGCAGTTAAGTATTTTGTTGACACTCTCGGGATGAGAAAGATAGGGGTTCTCTACCAGGATGACGCATTCGGCAAGGCCGTGCTGGCTGGTATCCAGCTTGCAATCTGGAATCGTCAGCAGGAATGGAATCGCGATCTGGATCTTGTGGCAGTAGAAACATATGTTCGCGGGACGATGGATGTGGAGCACGCGGTAGATTCCTTGAAAGCCAGTGGTGCTGAGGCGGTTATTATTGCCGGCACCTATAATCCGCTGGCCAAGTTTATCAAGTTGAGCCATGACAATGGTTTTACACCATTTTTCCATACGGTATCCTTCGTCGGTTCTGCGGCATTTGCGCGGGCAATAAAAATGCGGGATGTTGCCCCGCAGCACTATGACAAGATAATAGTGACGCAGGTCGTTCCTTCCCCGGCCGCTACCGACCTGGAAACTGTTCATGCATACCGCGCTATGCATGCAAAACATTTCCCTGAAGATGAGCCCAATTATGTGGCCCTGGAAGGGTTTATCAATGCGCGAGTTCTCGTGGAGGCATTGAGGAGAGTCGGGCCGGATTTGTCCAGATCGAAACTGGTTCGAGCCCTGGAAAACATGAAGGACGAGGAGTTCGGGTTGGGAAAGAAGGTGGACTTTGGGGAGTACGATCACAGCGGACTTGCGGGAATCTACTATTCACGCCTTGGTCGTAACGAGGCTTTTGAAGTGTTCAATCCTTAACCGATAAATCCCCTTTCTAGAATTGCATACCGCAAAAAATGACAGGCGAACTACACATGGAACAGCAAGAAACCGAGTCAAGCGGAAAGGGCATCACAAGTGTGGTGGTTTATCTTTTTGCGGCAGTAATTCTCATCGCGCAGCTTGTTCTGACCCTACAAATTGATGATCGTTTGCTTGAGCGTTCCCGGTTTGAGATTGACCGGGAGCTTTCTGCTGTTTTTGAAACAACCAAGGCTGCTATTTATAAATGGTTCGAGGAAGAGCAGGAGCGCGTGCATTTCTGGAGCGAGCATGAAGATGTCAGGCGTATCAGTCGCGCGCTGGTTCTGGCTTCTCGGTTAAAGACCGATGCCGGGGGAAGCTCCATATCGCAGTATGAAGAACGTCTCTCGAAAGTCATGTCGCCCGCACTTTCACGCTCGGGCATTCTGGGATTTGCAATAACCACGCCTGATGGTGTTGTGCTCGCCGGCTCAAACAAGTCGGACATAGGCAAGAAGCCTGGAAATCAAACGGTTGACAAGCTGCTGGATAAGGTTTTGAACCTGTCGCGCACGGCGATCGGGTTGCCGGTTCGGGGTTACTCGAAGAACTTTGCTGTAATGCATGTGGCTGCAGCCGTCCATGATGATGCCAATATACCCGTAGCCATACTCTTGCTGTATGTGGATCCCGAGCATGGCTTAACCGAGATACTTCAACGCGGAAGAATGGGTGAGTCCGGCGAAAGCTATGCATTTAACCGGCAAGGCAAAATGATCAGCCAAAGTCGATTTGATGAAGAACTGAAAAACATTGGTCTTGTTTCTCAATATGGGCGCTCTATCCTGTCTGTCGATATCAGAGACCCGGGTGGCAACTTGCTGGAAGGTTTCAGGCCAAAACTAATACGAGAAAAACAGCCGCTTACCCTGATGGCGAAAAGCGCGATAGAACAAGGAGAAGGTTTTAATCTGGATGGGTATAACGATTACCGTGGCGTGGCTGTGATCGGTAAATGGATGTGGGATCCTGTTTATGAGTTTGGCGTCACAACAGAGATCGACGTTGCCGAAGCCTATGCCTCAATCAATGCGACCAGAAATCTGTTTTTTATTTTGTCAGGCATTATGGCATCGCTGATCGTCGTCCTGTCGGCATTTTTTATCTGGAATCGTGCAAAATCAGAAGCTGCCCGGGTTGCAATCAAGCACAGTGAACGAGAATTCAGAACAATGGTTGCCACCATTCCGGGTACGGTATACAGGTGCCTGCCAGACAGGCAGCGTTCAATAGAATATATCAGTGCCGAGGCGGAACGTCTTACAGGGCTCTACCCGGAAGATCTGATAACTGATCGTGAACACGGCCTTATTGATTTTGTGCACGATAAAGATCGTGAATATGTGCTGGAAACTATCACTGGTGCAGTTGGCAGAAGAGAGCCGTATCTTCTCGAGTACCGGATGGTTAATGAAGACGGCGGGACGCGTCATGTGTACGAGCGTGGGCAGTGTGTTTACAGCGCAGAGAATCAGCCAGAGGTGGTTATTGGAACAATCATTGACATCACCGACCGAAAGAAAATGGAAAGGTCCCTGCACGATGCCAAGCAAAAGGCAGAATCTGCAGAAATAAGGACCCGCAGTATTGTCAACAACCTTGCTGACAGTCTGGTCATTATCTCTGAGTCAGGTATTGTTCAGGAATTCAGTCCCTCTGCAGAAAGAATGTTCGGATACAAGCAATCTGAAATGGTCGGCAGTAATATCAATATGCTGATGCCCCCGCCTTACAAGGATGCACACGACGGCTATCTAGAGAAATACAGAAAAACCGGTCAGCAATACATTATTGGTACTGCACGAGAAGTGACTGCGCAGCATAAAAATGGCGAGACATTTCCTGTGGAGCTGGCAGTTTCAGAAACTGTTATTGGCAGGGAAAAGATCTATATAGGCCTGATCCGCGATATCACTGAGCGCAAAAAGGCCGAGGAAGCACTGGCCAGGGCCATGGAGTCTGCGGAAGCGGCAACCCGTGCCAAGAGTGACTTCCTGGCAAACATGAGCCACGAGATTCGGACACCGATGAATGCCATTATCGGGCTGACGGATCTGGCACTGCGGACGGAATTGACGCCTAAACAGCAGGATTATCTCAACAAGATCCATTCTTCAGGTGTGTCTCTCCTGGGCATTATTAACGACATCCTTGATTTCTCGAAGATCGAGGCTGGCAAGATGGATATTGAATCCGTGCCGTTCTCGCTTGACGGGATGCTAGAGAGTCTGGCGACCGTAGTCAGTGTGAAGACGCAGGAGAAGGGTCTTGAATTGCTGTTTTCGAGGGGGGCGGATGTGCCTTCAGGGCTGGTCGGTGATCCCTTGCGACTGGGTCAGGTGCTGGTGAATCTTTCGAACAATGCCGTCAAGTTCACCCATGAGGGCGAGATCCTGGTCTCGATTTCCCTCGTGGCACTGGAGGATGAAAAGGCCAGGCTCAGATTCTCAGTGCACGATACAGGTATCGGCATGACGAAAGAACAGGTGGGCAAACTCTTCCGGTCCTTCAGCCAGGCGGATACCTCGACATCAAGGAAATATGGCGGTACCGGCCTGGGGCTGGCGATTTCCAAGCAACTGGTCGAGTTGATGGATGGGCGGATCTGGGTGGAAAGCGAACCTGGTATGGGCAGTACCTTCAGTTTTGAAGTGCTGCTGGGTGTTGATGAGCGGGCACAGCACCAGAAAAAACAGATATCCGCGGATTTGAGCAGAATACGTGTGCTGGTTGTGGATGACAATCCGCATGCCCGTGAGATCCTCGAGGCCTATCTTGGTCAATTCGGCCTGGCGGTTGACAGTGTCAGCAGCGGTGAGGAGGCGATCGAACGCGTACAGACAGCCGAGCCGCCCTACGGGCTTATTCTGATGGATTACGTCATGCCGGGAGGGATGGATGGTCTTGAGACCACCGTCCAGATCAAGAAAGACCTCTCTCTGGCGGAGTTGCCGAAGATCATACTGGTTACGGCTCACGGGCACGCGGAGTATGAAAATGCTCCGGGAATCGAATTGCTCGATAATGAATTGCATAAACCGGTGAATCCATCCCTGCTTCTGGATGTCACCATGGAAACCTTTGGCCATGAAGTCATCGGGGCTGCGAAGGGGAGTCGCCAGAGCCGGGACTTTGATGCCGGGATATTGCGTCCGATACAGGGAGCCCGCATCCTTCTGGTAGAGGACAATCACATTAACCAGCAGGTCGCTACCGAGCTGCTGGAGCATGCCCGGTTTGTTGTCGATATTGCAAACAACGGACAGGAAGCACTGGAGAAACTGACCAGCACTCGCTATGACTGTGTGCTCATGGATGTGCAGATGCCGGTGATGGATGGCTATACGGCAACTCGCGAGATTCGCAGACAGGACCAGTACAGGGACCTGCCGGTTCTGGCCATGACGGCCAATGCCATGGTCGAGGACAAGGAGGACGCACGCAAGGCCGGTATGAATGACCATATCGCCAAGCCAATCAATCCAACGGAACTCTTCAACACCCTGCTCGAGTGGATTGAGCCAGGCGAGCGAGAGCTGCCCGATACTGCCCTGGACCAGGCTGTAGTGGACAGCAGCACGTCAGTGCTGCCGGAAAGCCTGCCCGGAATCGATCTGTCAGCTGGCCTGCAGCGGATGGGAGGTAATTCCGGGCTCTTCAGGAAGCTGCTGGGCGAGTTTTATCTTGACCACGGGGATGACATCAAGGCGATCCAGGCGGCACTCGACCTGAATGATCATGACACGGCCCAGCGGCTGGCCCATACGATCAAGGGCGTCGCGGCTACCATCGGTGCAGGCGAACTCAACCAGCGGGCAAAAGACCTGGAGCTGGCCATCAAGGACGGGCAGCTTGAAAGTGCCACGGATTTGCTGGCCGCACTTGCTGTGGCAATGGAGCCGGTATTGCAGGGTCTCTCCAGCCTGGTGGCAACAGCAGGCTCTTCGACCAGTAGCAGCCCGGCTGAATCCGCCAGTGTTGAAAAACTCGAGCAGCTGTTGCTGGAGCTTGGGAACATGATGGAAGAGATGGACCCGGATTCCGAGGAGAAGGTGGCTGAACTCGCGAGCCAGTCTGGCGACCGATTCGATCGCCAGTTGCTCCGGACACTCGAGCGACAGGTCAGCGGTTTCGAGTTCGAGGAGGCGCAGGAAACGCTGGCGTCGCTCAGGCAGTCGCTGGCGTCTGACGGTTGATCCGACTGCGCATGGGAGAGAAGCCGAAAATACTGGTGGTCGACGACGAGCGGTTCAATGTCAAGATGATCGCGGACCTGCTCAGGACGGACTACAAGGTGATGGCGGCCATCAGCGGCGAGCAGGCCCTCAAGGCGGCCCGCTCGGCGAATCCGCCGGACCTGGTGCTGCTCGATGTGATGATGCCGGGGATGGACGGCTACGAGGTCTGCCGGCAACTGAAAAGCGGCGCAGCAACCTGCGATATTCCCGTCATCTTCGTCTCGGGTGCAGATCAAACGGCCGATCAGAGAAGGGCATTTGAGGAAGGTGCGGTGGCCTTCCTGACCAAGCCTGTTTCGCCCGATGCCCTGCTGGATACTGTCAGGGCACAGCTCGGTAACACATGAGCCAGATCAGTTATAATCACCCGCTTTGATGCAGCAGTCTGACATTGCTGGTTGTCCTGAATTCGCGATTCAGATCTTGGGGTGATGGAAAACAATCATAAAATCCTTGTAGTTGATGACGAGCGCTTCAACATCAACGTGCTGGCTGACCTGCTCAAGCCAGACTACAAGATCATGGCCGCCATCAACGGCAAGCAGGCCCTGAAGGCAGCGAAATCCGGCAATCCGCCCGACCTGATCCTGCTGGATGTAATGATGCCGGAAATGGACGGCTATGAGGTCTGCGCGCAGTTGAAGGCCGACCCGGCGACCCGGGACATCCCGGTTATCTTCGTTACGGCGATGGGGCAGGAGAGCGACGAGGCCAGGGGGCTTGCAGCCGGTGCCGTCGACTACATCACCAAGCCGATTTCCCCGGCGATTGTGGAGGCGCGTGTTCGCACCCACATGACCCTGAAGCAGAACATGGCCGAATTGCAAAGCGCTTATGCCATTATCGAGGCGCAGAAAGAGCGCATGCAGAAAGAGCTCAATGTCGGCCGTGATATACAGCTCAGCATGCTGCCCAAGGACTTTCCGGCATTCCCCGATCGCGACGAGTTTTCCATCTTCGGCAGCATGCAGGCGGCTCGCGAGGTGGGCGGGGACTTCTACGATTTCTTTTTTATCGATGAAGATCATCTGTGTGTCTGTATTGGTGACGTGTCGGGCAAGGGGGTACCGGCGGCGTTGTTCATGGCGATCACCAAGGCCATGATCCGTTCGCGGGCCGGTGGCGACTACTCCACGGCGAGTATCCTGACGCATGTCAATGACGAGATCGCCGAGAGCAACGATGCCAGCATGTTCATCACTATCTTTCTGGGTATCCTGAATGTCCGGACCGGCGAGTTGCTGTACACCAACGCCGGTCACAATCCACCATACCTCCTGCGTGACAACGGCAGCACTGAACGCCTTGATACACTGCACGGACCGGTGGCAGGTATGTTCGAAGGGCTGGCCTACGGATCGGATACCACGAAAGTCGGACTGAATGACATGCTGCTTATCTACACCGACGGTGTTACCGAGGCGATGAATCCCGAGGAGGCGCTGTTCGAGGAACAACGCCTGGTCGAGCTCATGACGGCACATCCCTACGAGGGGCCGGAGGAACTGGTCAAGGCGACGCTCAAGGGTGTGGAAAGTTTCGCTCGCGGTGCGGAGCAATCGGATGACATTACCCTGCTGGCACTGCAACTCCTCAGGCAGCCGACGAGCAAGACAGCACAATCGCTGGAAATCACCCTGTCAAACCGTCTGGAGGAAATCGATCGGGTCAATGAGGAGGTCGAGCACTTTGCGGAGGAGCATGGCATTGATCGAGCAGTGCTCATGCAGCTCAAGCTGGTATTCGACGAACTGCTGAACAACATCATTTCCTATGGTTTTGATGATGAAGATGAACACGAAATCGAGGTCAAGGTCGACCTGCTGGAGGGGCGGCTACTCGTGACCATCTCCGATGACGGCATCCCTTTCAATCCATTTCTCAGGGAAACACCGGACTTGAGCCTGAGTATCGAGGAACGGGAGATCGGCGGGCTTGGCATTCACCTCGTTCGTAATGTCATGGACGAGGTCTCCTACAAGCGAAGGGTCGACCGGAACGTGGTTACCATGATCAAGTTCCCGAACGGGGATAAGGCTGGCTGAGTCACATCGCTTTTCATGGTTTGCAGCGTTGCATAGCGGAGACTATCACAGGAAGACATGATGAATTTCAAACAGGCACTTGACGCGGTATTCCCGCCATTCTCCGAACCGAAGCGGGTCAAGCCTCGCGAGATGCTGTGTATTGCGGAGGAAAAGCCGGAGCTGTCGACCGCTCTGGTGGTGGCGGCGCAGCACACCATCGTGGTACTGACGCTGGTGGTATTTACCGTCATTGTCGGCAAGCAGGTCGGTCTGTCCGATGCCGAACTGCGAGGGTTTGTTGCCCTGGAGATCGTCTGCATGGGGCTGGCAACCCTGCTGCAGGGTCTCCCGACGCGTTTCAGCTCCGGACATCTGATTGTGCACAATCCCAGTGTCATCAGTATTGCCTCGGTGACGGCTGTTGCCGGTGCCTACGGGCTCGGGGCCGCCATGGGCGGGCTGATTGTCTCGGGCTTGCTGGTCATTTTTTTGTCCAGCCTGTTGCCGAAAATTCGCAGTCTGTTTCCGCCCGAAGTCACCGGGGTGCTGCTGGTTCTGCTCGGTCTGAGTATGGTCGAGGGTGGCGTGCGGCGGTTTACCGGTTTCGATGGCGAGACCATGCAGCTTGCGTCCATTCTTACCGCATCCACGACCCTGGGCGTCATCATCCTGATGTCGGTCTGGGCACCGGGCCGCCTGCGCGTTTTCGCCATCTTCGCGGGGGTTGTCAGCGGGCTGATCGTTGCGGTAGTCGCCGGTCTGTTCGGTTCCCACGAGATGGGCATCGTTGGCAGCGAGCCGTTGCTGGCCCTGCCATTCGACAGCTATGACATACCGGCACCCGAGTTCATTTTTGCGGCTATCATTCCGATCCTGCTGATCGAGGTTATCTCCGCTGTTGATAGCATCGGTACTGCCGTTGCCATTGACAAGATGAACAATGCAAAGTGGCATCGCGCCGACATGGGCACCATCAGCCGGACGGTGACCTGTCACGGCATCGGCGTACTGTTCAATGGCCTGCTCGGCACTCACCCGGTTGGCACGTCCTCGGCCAATCTGGGCCTGGTGGCGGCAACGGGTGTCGGGGCCCGCATGGTGGGCGTCATGGCAGGCGGCATGCTTCTGGTCCTGGCATTCCTGCCCCAGGTGTCCACCTTCATGGCGCTAATACCGCAGCCGGTGGTCGGGGCTATCATTGTCTACACCGCGGCCTACATGGTGGTCGTCGGCATGGAACTGATCCTGTCCCGGATGCTGAATACCCGGCGGATGTTCATGGTGGGGCTGGGTATTACGGTCGGCATGACAATTCTGGCAATACCGCAGATCACCAACATGGCCCCGGAGAGCATGAAGCCCGTTGTCGGTTCGGCCCTGACCATGGGGGTTGTCACGGCGATTGTGCTCAACCAGCTGTTCCGTATCGGTATTTCCGAGACGGGTACGATCGAGCTCACCGGCATTCATGCCATCCAGGAACTGACCGAGTTTCTGGAGGAAAAGGGCTCGGCCTGGGGGGCGCGTCGCGATGTCATGACACGTGCCGGCCTTGCGGTTGGCGAGGCACTGGAGAAGCTCAATGGCTCCGGGATGGCGACATGGCCAATGAGCCTCACGACAACCTTCGACGAGTACAAGCTGATTCTGGAACTTGTTTATGAGGGCGAGCCCGTTTCCCTGGAGCCGAAACCGGTTTTCGACCTGGATGCCTTGCTGGAGGATGATGCGGCCATCGATAATGTAGTCTCGAATATATCCGGTGCACTGATTACCCAGCTGGCGGACAAGACCAGCAGTTTCAGCAAGGATAACAAGGCAGTGCTTCGCCTGGTATTTGATCACTGATGCGGTGCATTGACCCGGCCTGACACAGGTTCGCGCTGTGCCGCTTCTTGGAGCTAATTAATAAAACCGACAGAGAGCAGGAATATGTTAATTGAACGCAAAGATGATGTTTTGATTGTTGCACCCCGCAAGCGGCTGGATACCAATACTGCACCCCAGGCCGAGAAGCTGATCATGGAAAACATCGGTGACGGTAACACACCCCTTGTTTTCGACCTCGGCCAGGTCGAGTACATTTCCAGTGCCGGCCTGCGTGTCCTTTTGATGACGGCGAAAAAACTCAAACAGGCCGGCGGCCGTCTGGCGCTGTGTAATATGAATGACCATGTTCAGGAAGTGCTGGATCTCAGTGGTCTGACGCCGTTGTTTACCTGCTGTGAAAGCCTCGACGATGCGGTTGGCAAGGTATCGGCCTGAGGTTCTTGCCATCACACCGGGTTTACTGTTTTTCATAACATAAACAGTTGATATGTACTGTCATTGAGGGTGGTTTTGCCACGCTCGATCTTGGTGTGCATGTCTGCACGCTGGAGTTAGTGGCATCGTCAATCCAATGAGACTGATCTTAATTCTGCTTTTGCTGTTTGCGGGGCAAGGGGCACTCGCGGCAGCAGCGCCGGGTGCACCGGGGCAACTGGAAGAGCCGGTCAAGCTGCTGGCCTACATGGCCGCCGGCATAGGTATATTCCTTGTTGGCATCAAATACATTGGAGGGCACCTGCAGCAGATGTCGGGTGGTACCTTCAAGTCCATGGTGTCGCACATCAGCGGGAATCCCGTCGGGGTTTTCCTGTGGGGTAACTCACTCGGTTTCTTTACCCAGAGCGGCAAGGCGAGTTCCTTTATTCTCGCCGGATTCGTCCAGGCAGGTCTGCTGACGGTGCAGCGTTCATTGCCGATGGTGTACTGGTGCAATGCCGGGGCCAGCCTGATCGTCGTCGCCTCGGTACTGCCCATCAAGCTCATCGTCATGTTCCTGCTGGGTTTGACGGGTCTGGGCATCACCTTTCATTTCCCGAAGAAGTTTTTTCATGCCTACGGCGCCCTGTTCGGGATCGGCATGATCATGTATGGCCTGTTTCTCCTGAAGACCGGTGCTGCCGGTTTCATCGATTACCCCTGGCTTCCGCCTCTGCTGGAGCAAATGCGCGGGGTCTTTCTTCTCAGCCTCTTGCTGGGTGTCCTGTTGACCCTGGTGGCGCAGTCCGATATGGCGGTCGCTATGATCTCGATTGCCATGGCCTCATCGGGTCTGTTCGCCCTGGAGGAATCCGTGATGATCGTCTACGGTACACAGGCCGGTGCCGCGCTTTTGACGTACGGGTTTTCGTTTAATTTCAGGGGCAGGGCACGGCAGGTCGTCATGGCGCAGGTGCTGTTCAAGGCCATTGTTGCTGCGCTGTTTGTTGTACTGTTTTTCATGGAAGTGCTGGGCGGCGTGCCGTTGCTGCATGCGGTGGCAAGGTCGATCACTGGCGAGGTGGGTGTCCAGGTTGCTGTTGTGACGCTGGTAATGAGTTTCCTGGGCGCGGTATGTGTCCTCTTGCTTAACAAGTCGCTGGGGCGCTTCATTGAAAGGGCCTATCCACCATCGGTGAGTGAAGTCCTCTCGGAGCCTGAATACCTGAATAAAATGGCTGCCGAATCACCGGAAACCGGTCTGGTCCTTGTCGAGCGCGAGCAGCTCAATCTGATGCAGCGTCTGCCGCTCTACCTGGATTATGTACGGGCCGATACAGCGGATGCTTCGAAAACCCATCCGTCGGCCTATCATGAGGCGTTCGTTACGATTTCAGCGGCAATCAGCGACGTGCTTTCCGATATCTCGGGACGGGGGCTCAACGAGGCCGATTCTGCCAGCCTGATACGTGTAACCAAGCTCCAGGAATTGCTGGTCAGCCTGGAGGATATCGTCTACAGGGTCGTCACCCGGCTGGAAGCGCATGCCGAAGCTGGTGTGGCCATGCAGCTCGGGCAACGGATTCTCGAAAGTATGGACTTTATGATACTGGCCGGCCTGGATGCCGTCAGGAGCCGGGAGCAGGATGACATCGATACCCTTGCCATACTGACCGATGATCGCAGCCAGATGATGGACAAGGTTCGCCGCAACTATTTTCAGTCTGAAGACAAGCTGTCACAGGCGGGACGTAACTTTATTCTGGATATCACGATCCTGTTCGAGAATGCGGCGCTGACACTGGGCAGGCATGCTGCGCTTTTGAGAAGCTAGATATCCCGGTGGCCCGGTCTGCTGTTGGTCAGTCAGCTTTATCGAGTCGGGCTGGCCGGTGCCATATATGATCAGCAGTCTACCGGCCGATACCCGCTCAGTTTCAGTCGTCAGTTGAAGTGGCTGCCCTGCATCTCTCGAGCTGTTTCCTGGCGATGACCAGATTGGCCTCTATATTGCCGGCCTGCCATTTCAGGTCGACGAATTCCTGCATCATCTCATCATACTGGGACTTCTGGTACAGCATGAAGCCGCAGCCGGCCGCGATCAGCAAGGCGGTGGCGATGACAGCATTAACGGATACGCTGACGGTCTTTGCCATGGGTTGCGGACTCCTGGTTTGACATACGTGGCCGTCCCTCCCGATGGTGGAGGGACGGCGATGCCCTGGCTTGCCGGCTGGCAGAGGGGTTTACCGTTGCCCGGCCGGTATTTCGCGATGGATTACTTCTGTTTTCCTGATTTCTTCCTGTCGGATTTCATGTCACTGTCGCTCTCCCCGCTACGGTCCCGCTGCTTCTTCTTGTCCCGGTCCTTGTCATCGTCATCGCGGTCACGGTCCCGTTCGGGGTCTCGATCCCTGTCCCGGTCTTCATCATCGTCATCATCCCGGTCTTTGGCCTTGTCCTTTTTCTTGTGTTTCTTCTTGCCGTCATCATCGTCGTCCCGGTCACGCTTGAAGCTGGCATTGTCACTGGCACGTTCGTAGGCACGGTCGCTGGGGCCTTTCTCACCGCCCTTGGCGGCCAGGGACTGCATCGACAGGCCGGTTATGGCTATTGCGGTCAGCAGGGTTAGCAGTTTTTTCAACATGTGTTGTTCCTCGGTTTGTTGCAGGGTGAATTTTATTGTCCGGTATGACCATTGCCTGACTATCGGCACGCAAGCTATTGTCTTTCAGGATTGTTTTGTCGCGGGCGCAACCCGTGGCGTGAATCGCATGCGCAGTGTTTTGGCCCGCCCGGGGCGTTGGCTGTATCGATGACCTCGCGTGTGTTATCGGCCCTTGCAGACGGCTTCAGTTGCCTGGTGTCGTCAAAACCGCGCACCCGTGGAGTATAGCCCGATCACTTGCCCTGCAGATACCAGCGGTCGTGAAAGGTCGCCACCCACTGCGGCCGGTAGGCTACCACCAGCGACATGGCCGCGCCGTTCAGGAAGCCCTCGCCGAACATCAGCAGGGGGAGGATCAGGAGAAAATTGGTGCCGATGCTTTCCGGTGGATGCACCCCGGCGGACTGCTGGAACAGTGCACTGGCCAGGCCCGCCAGCAAAATAGACAATGCACTGGCGAGAAAGGCATTGACGAACACGTAGATGAAGAAGTTGTGCGGCAGCCAGCGCTGGCAGGCATACAGGAGCGCGCGGGTAAACAGCACCGGCACCGCGCCCATGACGAGGGCGTTGACGGCAAAGGCCTCCCAGCCGGCCGGCCCGGACCAGGTGGCGAAGGCCAGCACCATACTGACCGCCATGAGGGCGAATTGCCACTCGAACATCAGCACCAGCGAGGTGACGCCGAGCAGGTGAACGCCCATGCCCGGCTGAATGCCGCCGCGCAGCAGCCACAGCACGACGAGCATGACCACGGCGCCGAAGTAGACATGCGAGGCCTCGTTGTCGCTGATCTTCGACCAGGGTGCCGTCAGCAGGGCAAGCAGCAGCAACGGCAGGTAGAGCAGCCCCGCCGACCACAAATAGCCTGCTGGCAGGAGCCCCGCAGGGATATCCATGCCGCCTAGCCCTCGCAGAATCCAGCGGTGGCCGGCACGCCGGCGGTTAGCGGCGGCTTCACAGTGGCGGGCGTTGTGCGGTGCGGGTCGTGCTCGCGAGTCGTCTGGTTCAACAGGCTGTCCCCGTTATTGCGGTCGTGCTGCGCGTGCGTGGTCGTTGCCCGCTATTCCAGCAGCGTGATGACAGTGTCTGCCGTTTTCCTGTCGATGTCGACCTGCACTTCGCAATATTCACTGTGCTCGTCGACGGGCGTGGGATCGTCCGCGCAGCTGCAGCCGGCAATGATACCGCTGTAGAAGATGCCGGCCCTGGCGTGGATGCCGGCAGCGTCCGCGGCGGCATGCAGCAGCATTACCCCGACAGGCCGGTCAACGGCATGGCTGCCTGTTGTGAGTCCCTGCTGCAAGGGCAGCTCGGCGGTGCCCAGATGACCGAGTTCCCGCCTGAAAACGTCTTCGAACTCCGGTGTACCCCAGGCAGCTGCTGACTCGGGCAGACGGGTCATCGCTGGCACTTGGGGCAATAGAAGGTGGAGCGCTGGCCGATGCGGATTTCCCGGATCGGGACACGGCAGCTGATGCAGGGCTGGCCGGTCTTGCCGTAGACGTTCAGGTGCTGCCTGAAGTAGCCCGGCTTGCCATCGCCGTTGACGAAATCGCGCAGTGTGGTGCCACCGGCACCGATCGCATCCTGCAGGACTTCCTTCACGACCTCGGCCAGCAGGGCGTATTTTCGCAGGCTGATGCGTCCCGCCGCCCGCGCCGGGTGTATGCCCGCCATGTAGAGCGCCTCGCTGGCGTAGATGTTGCCGATGCCGACGACGACGTGGCTGTTCATGATGAAGTTCTTCACCGCGACCCGGCGCTGGCGCGACAGGTCATGGAGGTGGCTGCCGCAGAAGGCATCATCGAGCGGTTCGGGGCCGAGGTCGCGCAGCAGCCGGTGTGTCTGTGCCGGCCGTGTGGTCCAGTGCAGGCTGCCGAAACGCCGCGGGTCGGTGAAGCGCACGGCCTTGCCGTTGTCCAGCTGCAGGTCAATGTGGTCGTGTTTCCCTGCCGGGCTGTCGCTGTCGATGATCCGCAGGCTGCCGGACATGCCGAGATGCAGGATGGCCGTGCCACTGGCGGTCTCCAGCAGCAGATACTTGGCGCGGCGACCGACATGATCAACCACCTGGCCGGCCAGTTCACCTGCCAGTCGCCGGGGCACCGGCCAGCGCAGGCGCGGCTCGCGGACAATGACGCGCCTGACGGTGCGGCCGGTGATGTGCGGCGCGATGCCGCGGCGCGTGGTCTCGACTTCGGGGAGCTCGGGCATGATTCGCGTTGTGCCGGGTGAAACGGTATTTAGCCACAGAGGGCGCCGAGATCACAGGGCCAGTGACCACATGGGTTGTGTGGCTGCGCCTTGTGCACTGCGAAGTGCTCACGCTGTTGTTCGGGTGCCCGGATCCTAGGGCTGTTGCTGCTGTTCGGACAGTGCACCCGTCAGCATATCCTGTGTGCGCCCGGCCACGTATCGGTGTCCATAGGGGGTCCAGTGCCCGTCCCCTTGTATAAAGTGCTTTCGCAGTTCTTCCTGCCCGAGGGCAGCATAGTCCTGGAATAGGGAAACGTGCGGGATCCCGTTCCGTTCCAGGAAGTCATCGAAGTTCTCATGCGGCAAGGGAAGGTTGCCGCGTACCAGACCCTCGGATGGAAAATGCAGCAACACAAGCCGACTGCCAGCTGCTTGCGCT
>JBFELL010000007.1:0-35844 GCA_041552135.1 Gammaproteobacteria bacterium | reverse complement strand
CCTTGCCGGGCAGGGTGGCGAGGGCGGTCGCCTGTTGCGGCGCTGTGCCCTGGTCGACCGCGTGATCAAGGGGCAGGCCGCGGGAAACGCGTGGGATGAACTGTTACAATTACTGCTGTTGCTGGCGGGCGTGAAAGGTGTTCCGGCCGGCGAACTGAACTGACATGCCGGTTGTGCCATCTGCATCGGCAGACCGAGTGAAACCGGAGTGGTGCGCACGGCGCACCTGTGGCAGACCAACATGAGCGCAAAAGCGGAATCCATGAACATCGACCTGCCTGTCTACATGCAGGATGTCGGCAAGCGTGCACGCGCCGCGGCCAGGGCAATGAGCCGCGCCGATACCGGCATGAAGAATGCGGCCCTGGATGCCATTGCCGATGCCATCATGCAGTCAGCGGAACAGCTCAAGGCCGAAAACGACAAGGACCTGGCCGCCGGCAGGCAGCAGGGGCTGGATGCCGCGCTGCTGGACCGGCTCGAACTCAACGATGAACGCATTGCGGGCATGGCGGAAGGTCTGCGCCAGATTGCCGCGCTGCCCGATCCGGTCGGCAGCATCTCCGACATGAATTACCGGCCGTCCGGCATTCAGGTCGGCCGCATGCGGGTGCCGCTTGGCGTCATCGGCATCATCTACGAATCGCGGCCGAATGTTACCGCGGATGCCGCCGGTCTCTGCCTGAAGTCGGGCAATGCAACCATCCTGCGCGGCGGTTCGGAGGCGATCCATTCCAACCAGGCCATTGCCGCCTGTATTCACGCCGGCCTGTCTGCCGCCGGCCTGCCGGCCGATGCAGTACAGGTCATCGAGACGACCGACCGCGCCGCAGTGGGTGAACTGATTCGCATGGAAGACTGTGTCGATGTCATTGTGCCGCGCGGTGGCAAGGGGCTGATCGCGCGGATCAGCAAGGAATCGCGGGTGCCGGTCATCAAGCACCTGCACGGCATCTGCCATACGTATATCGATGACCTGGCCGACATCGACAAGGCCGTAAGGGTTGCCGTCAATGCCAAGACGCAGCGCTACGGCACCTGCAACACCATGGAAACCCTGCTGGTCGCGCGCGCCATTGCCGATCGCGTCCTGCCGGAGCTGGCCCGCCAGTATGCCGATGCCGGGGTGGAATTGCGTGGCTGCGAGGCAAGCCGCAGGCTGCTGACCGACATCAATGCCGCCACCGAGGCGGACTGGGAAACCGAGTACCTGGCACCGATCCTCGCGGTCCGGATCGTGGCCGATGTAACTGCGGCGATCGATCACATCGCGCGCTACGGCTCAGGCCACACCGACGTGATCATTACGGAGTCCCTGCCGCGCTCGCAGCGCTTCCTGCGCGAGGTCGACTCCAGCTCGGTCATGGTGAACGCGTCCAGCCGCTTCGCCGACGGTTTCGAGTATGGCCTGGGCGCAGAGATCGGCATCAGCACCGACAAGCTGCATGCCCGCGGCCCGGTCGGGCTGGAGGGGCTGACGACACTGAAGTACATCGTCCTCGGCGACGGTCATATCCGGACCTGACCGGACAAGACGCACCGCAAAGGACGCAAAGACCCCTGTTTCCGCAAAGACAGCGATATGCATTGCCATTCCCGTGCAGGCGGGAAATCATCGCATGCCATGCGACTGGCGGTATTCCCGCAATGTGCCGCCACTACCGGGCTGACGGTTCCCGGCCTTCCCCCGGGGCACTCGCGTGATCGGCATCCTCGGCGGCACCTTTGACCCGGTGCATTTCGGCCACCTGCGGCCGGCGCTGGAAGTGTGCGAGGCGCTGCAGCTCGAGGAACTGCGCCTGATACCGAGCAAGGTACCGCCGCATCGCCCGGGACCGGTGGCGTCGCCAACCCAGCGTCTGGACATGCTGCGGGCCGCAGTCGGCGACACGCCGCATTTCATTATCGACGAGCGCGAGCTGGAGCGGGACGGCCCGTCCTATACCATCGACACGCTGCTCTCGCTGCGCAGGGAGCTGGGTTCGGCAAGCCTGTGTCTGCTGATCGGGATGGACGCCTTTCTCGGCCTGCCGGACTGGCACCGCTGGCACGAACTGATCGGGCAGTGTCACATGGTGGTCATGACACGGCCCGGCGCACAGATGCCGGAGACGGGCGAACTGGCCGGCTTTATTGACCGGCACCGGGCCGATGACGCGGCCGCGCTGGCCTCCGGGCCTGCCGGATACGTGCTGTTCCAGCCGGTGTCCCGGCTGGAGATCTCCGGCACGCGCATACGTGAACGTCTGGCAGCCGGCAACAGCGCGCGCTTTCTGATGCCGCAAGCCGTACTTGCTATTATTGAACGAGAGGGCCTGTACCGGGACCATGAAAGGCAAACAACAGAAACAGCAGGGTGACGTCGAGGTGGCCAGCCGTGCGGCGCTGTCGGTTGATGCGCTGCAGGCACTCGCCACCGGGGCGCTGGAGGACCTGAAGGGTGTCGACGTCAGCGTCCTTGACGTCAAGGACCTCACCTCGATTACGGACCGGATGATCGTCGTCAGCGGCACCTCCTCCCGGCATGTCAAGTCGCTGGCCGACAACGTTGTACTCAGGGCCAAGCGGGCCGGCAACCCGCCGCTTGGCGTCGAGGGCGAGCAGGCCGGCGAGTGGGTCCTGATTGACCTGGGTGACGTGATCGTCCATGTCATGCTGCCGGAAACGCGGGAATTCTATGCCCTGGAAAAACTCTGGTCGGTGGGCAGCGCTGACCCTGACGACGCCTGAGTGGCGGCACGCCGCCCGGCATAGCTGTCGTCCGGCCATTCCCCTTTCCCTGCCGGTCCCGCCATGCATATCCACCTGATCGCTGTCGGTACGCGCATGCCGGCATGGGTGACCTCGGGCTACGAGGAATATGTCCGGCGCATGCCGCGTGAATGCAGTCTGCGACTGGTCGAGATTCCGCTGAGCAAACGGCGCAAGATGCACTCGGCACTGAAGAGCCGGCAGGAGGAGGGCAAGGCCATGCTGGCCGCGCTACCGGCACAGGCGACCGTGGTTGCACTGGATGTGCGGGGCAAGGCCTGGAGCACGCAAACACTGGCCGCCCGTCTGCAGGACTGGCTGCAGGCAGGGCGGAATATTGCGCTGCTGGTGGGTGGTCCGGACGGACTCGCCGAGGAATGTCTCGCACGGGCGGACATGCGCTGGTCGCTGTCGCCGCTGACCCTGCCGCATGCCCTGGTGCGTGTATTGCTGGCCGAGCAGCTCTACCGGGCATGGAGTGTGATACAGGGGCACCCGTATCACCGGGCCTGATTATTGTCGTTGGGGTGTCTTTATTTATCACTGGCTGATTGATTGTGGCCAGGTCGCCGAGTTATGCGCGCCCCCCGCACTGGCGAGCAACGCAGGGCATCGGCGTCAGCCGACGAGGGCTCCGGGTGCCCTTCTCTTCGGGTACTTTCTCTCGGGCGCGCAAGACCAATTCGCCGGGAGCGAACTGGGACAACCGCAGGATGGCCCAAAGGGCGAAGTCCAGGGACGGACTTCGCAAAAAGTACCTCGCCCGACAGGGCGAAACCTGATCAGGGTACGTCACCCAGGAACAAACAATACAAGGAATCTCGTTAAAGGGGGGCGCCACGCGTTATCCTTTACACAGGGTTTGTATTCGAAGCGCCAATCACAACATGGGAAACAAAAAACACATCTACCTCGCATCCGCCTCACCCCGGCGCCAGGAACTGCTTCAGCAAATCGGGGTCGACTTCGATCTGCTGAAGGTCGAGGTCGATGAAACCCCGCTTCCCGGTGAACGACCCGAGGCATTTGTCCGGCGGCTGGCGCTGGAAAAGGCACGGGCAGGGCGCAGGCAGCTTGACGCCGGCGATGCACGGCCGGTACTCGGTGCAGACACCGCGGTGGTTGTCGGTGATACGATCATGGGCAAGCCGCATGACCGCGAGCACGGTGTGGCCATGCTGCAGGCACTGTCGGGGTGTACGCACCAGGTGATGACGGCCGTGGCCCTGGTCGGGGACCACGAGGCGGTACAGGTCAGCACGAGCGACGTGACCTTCGATACGCTAGGCGCCGCGACGTGCGAGGCGTACTGGTCGTCCGGTGAGCCCCTGGACAAGGCCGGCGGGTATGCTATCCAGGGACTGGCGGCGGCGTTCGTGACACGCCTCGAGGGGAGCTATTCCGGGGTCGTCGGGCTGCCCCTGAGAGAGACCGCAGCATTGCTTGGAGAGTTTGATATATATATTCTGTAACTTGTTGATAACAATTCAATGAAGGCCGTATGAGCGAAGAGATTCTAATCAACGTAACCCCGCGTGAGACGCGCGTGGCGCTGCTGGAAAACGGTGTCCTGCAGGAGATCTTTATCGAACGCGCCCTGCGCCGTGGCCTGGTCGGTAACATCTACAAGGGCAGGGTATGCCGGGTGCTGCCCGGCATGCAGGCGGCGTTCGTGGACATCGGCCTGGAGCGTGCGGCCTTCCTGCATGCATCCGACATCATGCCGCGGCTGCCGGGCAACGGCGAGGTCGATGCCGGTGGTGTCGAGGACATCGGTTCGCTGCTGCGCGAAGGCCAGGAAATCACGGTACAGGTCATCAAGGACCCGCTGGGCACCAAGGGGGCGCGTCTTACCACGCAGGTCACCATCCCGTCGCGGTTCCTTGTCTTTATCCCCCGGGTCAGCAACGTCGGCATTTCACAGAAGATCGAGGACGAGGGGGAACGCATTCGTCTGCGTGACCTGATCCAGCTGTTCATGTCAGAGGACGAGAGCGGCGGCTACATCGCGCGCACCGCGGCCGAGGGCGCCAGTGCCGAGGCGCTGCGGGCCGACATGTTTTTCCTCAGGAAGCTGTGGACATCGATCAGCGAACGCGAGGTCCACACGCAGCCTGGCTCGGCGGTCTACGAAGACCTGCCGCTCAGTATCCGCGTGATGCGCGACCTGCTCGATGACCAGATCGAGAAGATCCGCATCGATTCACGGGAAAGCTATCAGCGTGTCAGGGAGTTTGCCGAACAGTTCATGCCCGACCTGCAGGCACAGATCGAGTATTATCCCGGCGAGCGACCGATCTTCGACCTGTACGGCGTGGAAGATGAAATTCACAGGGCGCTGGAGCGCAAGGTGCAGCTCAAGTCGGGGGGCTACCTGATCTTCGACCAGACCGAGGCCATGACAACCGTTGATGTGAACACCGGCGGTTATGTCGGGCATCGCAACCTGGAGGAAACCATATTCAAGACCAACCTCGAGGCGGCACAGGCCATAGCCCGCCAGCTGCGGCTGCGTAACCTGGGGGGCATGATCATCGTCGACTTCATCGACATGGTGGTCGAGGAACACAAGCGGCTGGTGCTGCGCGCGCTGGAAAAGAGTCTGGAAAAAGACCATGCCAAGACACACATCAGCGAGGTTTCCTCGCTGGGGCTGGTGGAGATGACGCGCAAGCGAACCCGCGAAAGCCTGGAACATGTCCTGTGCGAGGTGTGTCCCACCTGCAGCGGCAGGGCATCGCTGAAGACGCCGGAAACCGTTTGCTACGAGATCTTCCGTGAAATCCTGCGCGAGGCCCGCCAGTTCGATGCCCAGCAGTTGCTGGTGCTGGCCTCGCAGGAAGTGGTGGACCTGCTGCTGGACGAGGAGTCGGACGGGCTGGCGGATCTGGAGGCCTTCATCGACAAGCCGATAAAATTCCAGGTCGAGGCCCTGTATACCCAGGAACAGTACGACGTTGTACCGATGTAGGCATCAGCTGCCGGACTGCGCCCGCCGCAACCGGCAGGCCGTGAGGCACGGGACCTGAAATGATAGGCCGTCTCCTCCACACCTTCTGGTTGCTGCTCGTCGGCCTGTTGCTGCTGTTCGCGGTCCTGTTGAGCGTGGCGCGGCTGTGGGTGCCGGTACTGGGCGAGTACCGCGAGGCCGCCGAACACTCGCTGGGCGAGCTGCTTGAGCAGCCGGTCTCCATTGCCCGCATGGATGCCACCTGGCGCGGCATGAATCCGGTCATCAAGCTGCGTGGTGTGTCCATCGCCGGTCGCGAGCAGGGCGAGCCCGTGCTGGAGATCGGCGAGGTGTGGGTCGGCATCGACATCCAGGCCTACCTGGATGAACGGGAGTTTCGCCCCGCCAGTATCGACATCATCGGCGCCGACGTGACCCTGATTCGTGACCCCGACGGCCGCCTGCACCTTGATGGCATCGACAGCGGTAGCGGTGGCGATGCCGGCCTGTCGAGGCTGCTGTCGATGGAGCGGCTTGCCATACACGATTCCCGTGTCACCTTCAGGGACAGGCAACGGCAACGTGCACCCGTAAGGTTCTCGGGTGTCAAGCTGACACTGCAGAACGACGGCTCGCAGTACAGTGTGATCGGCTACGCGATGCTGCCGCCCGAGCTCGGTTATCGTGTCGACCTCCAGGCCGTGCTGCAGGGCAGCGGCAACTGGATCGGTGGCTGGAGCGGCCGGCTTTATCTCAAGGGCCAGTCGGTGGCACTGAGTCCGGAGATCCTGCCGCGGCTGCCGCATGATACGCAGCTTGCGGGCATTGCCGACGTGCGTGGCTGGGTGGACTTCAAGCTGGGGCGCCTGCAGTCGGTGATCGGCGAGGTCGATGTCAACGGGCTGCAGGTGACCGGCGGCGATGGCGGCGATGCCATAGATGTCGACCGTCTCAGCGGGCAGATCGGCTGGCGCCTGCGGGCCTCCGGCTGGCAGCTGGCAGGACAGAACCTGATCATCCAGCAGGGCGATGTTCTTCGCGAGGGAACCGTTTTTGGCGTTACCCTGGATGACACCGCAGAAGAATCCCTGATCCGGGCAGACATCAGTCGCCTGGCCCTGCAGGACCTGCGCCTTGCCGCACTGCTGGCACCGGGCGTCGACCGGCAGCACCGTCAGCAGCTGGCGGCGCTGCGGCCCGAGGGCATGATCGAGGAAATGGTGCTGCACATCGGGGGCGATGCCGGTGCCCGGACGGTGGCCGGATTTGATGTCGTTTTCCGGGAGGTCGGCATTCGCACTCCCGACCGGTCGCCGGTGGTAGAGCGCCTGCAGGGCAGCATCAGCGGCACACCGCAGGCCGGTGCGCTGTGGCTGGATAGCCGGCATGTCAGCGTGCAGGATGATGCGCTGTTCCGCGACGTGCTGAGATTCGACGAACTCGAAGGGGAGGCCGCCTGGAACAGCCGGCAGGGGCTGCTGATCATTAACAGCGAGAACCTGCGGGTGGCCAACGACGACCTCGAACTGCAGGCCAGGTTGACGGTCGCTCTTCCCGGGACCGGCACTTCGCCGATTGTCGATCTCGACGCCGAGCTTGTCCGTGGCAAGCTAAGGCGCATCCGGCATTACCTGCCGGCGCGCGTCATGCCGGCAAGCGGCGTGCGCTGGCTCGACAGCAGCCTGGTGAGCGGTGATATAGCGCAGGGCAGTATTGTTGTCAAAGGACGGCTCGATCAGCTGCCGTATGACAACGGCGAGGGCCAGCTGCGGGTCAGCCTGCCGGTCAGGAACGCCATACTCGACTACAGTCCGGACTGGACGCAGATCGCGAAGCTCGATGCGGATGTGAATTTCACCGGACGCCGCATGGATGTCTACAGCAGTTCGGGATTCATCCGCTCGGCAAAACTGGCCAGGGTACATGCACAAATCCCCGACCTCGGGCATCCCGACCTGACTATCCGCGGTCGCGTCAACGGCCAGCTCGATGTCATGCTGGCCGAGATGGACAGCAGTCCGGTGGGTGATGTCTACGGTGCCTTCGTCGAGCGTGTCGTCGCCAGGGGCCCGGCCGGACTGGACCTGGATATCGTGGTTCCCCTGTACGACGCCTCCACCCGGGAGCTTGCCGTGGCCGGCAATATTCACCTCAAGGGCAATTCCCTCGATATCCGGGACGATGATTCCATCCGTCTTGATAACATCCGCGGCCGCCTGGCATTCACGCCGGACGACTTCTCCGGCAGCGCCCTCAAGGCCCGGCTGCTGGATACCCCGGTCACGGTTGACGTCTGGACCGACCGCAAGGCCGGCACGACGAACATCCGCTCGCGTGGGCTGCTGGATTTGATCGGGCGGTACACGCAGCAGCAGTCCGCGCTTGCCGATGTGATCAACGGCCGCAGTCAATGGGAGGTTCTGCTCAGCATTGGCAGGCTGGAGCGCCGCTACCAGGTCCCCGATGTGGATCTCAGGGTTTCGTCCACGCTCGAGGGTATCGCCGTGAACCTGCCGGCGCCGTTTGGCAAGCCGAAAGAGGCACAACGCCCACTGACGGCTACCATTACACGCCTGGCCTACCCCGACCGGTTGATACATGTCAGCTACGCTGATCTGGTACAGGGTGTCATGGCCGTGGAGTTCAAACAGCAGGGTGCCGGTGTGGAACGAGGCCTGCTGGTACTTGGCAAGGAGAAGGCCGTGCTGCCCGAGGCAAAAGTGCTGGCTATCCGGGGCGAGCTGGCGCGCTTCTCGCTCACGCAATGGCTGCCGGTGCTGGCGGGCATGCCGGGCGGCGCCGGGCCGCCTGTGAAGGTGGACCTTGACATTGAGGAGCTGGAAGTCATGCGGCACGTCCTGCGCGATGTCGGTCTGCAGGTCGAGACGGCCGGGCTGGTACAGGAAATCACCCTGACAGGAAAATCGGCCAAGGGCAATATCGAGCTCTCCCGGACATCGCGTGGCATCGAAAAGGTCGTGGTGAACCTGGAAAAACTGCTACTGGTCAGTCTGCCGGATACGGGGACCGAGGCCGATCCCGTGACCATCGGGCCGGGAGATTTCCCCGAACTGCATATTTCCATCGGCAAGCTGAAGATCGACGATATCAAGCTGGGCAATACCCTGCTGGATACCGTCCGTGCGCCGAACACCCTGGAGGTGAAACAGCTGGTGGTGGCCTCCAGGATGCTGGAGTTGCGCGCGACCGGAAACTGGCGCGGCAAGCGCGGGTTTGACCGCTCATGGTTCGATGTCGAGATCACCAATGGCCGGCTGGACCGCCTGCTCGATGCGTTCGACTATGCGGAGGAGGTCGATGGTGGCGTACTGTCGGGGGCCATCAATGCCGGCTGGCAGGGGGCGCCATGGGACTTCGAGCCGGGCCGCGCGGAAGGCAAGCTGTACCTGAACATCCAGGATGGTCAGCTGGAAAGCGTCAAGCCCGGTGCCGGCCGTGTCTTTGGCCTGGTCAGCCTGCACACCCTGCCACGCCGCCTGTCACTCGATTTCAGCGACCTGTTCAAGAAGGGCTTCGGTTTCGACCGCATCGAGGGCAACTTCGTCCTGGACGGCGGCAATGCCTATACCGACGATCTGCAGATCCAGGGGCCCGCGGCCAGGATCGATATTACCGGCCGCATCGGTCTCGCCGACCAGGATTATGACCAGCTGGTGACCGTGGTTCCCAACCTCAGTTCCAGTCTGCCACTGGCCGGTGTGCTGGCCGGCGGGCCGGCGGTCGGAGCGGCACTGCTGCTCGCCGAGCAGTTGCTCAATGACGAAATCGATGAAATGGCCGTGCGCCGCTATGCCGTGACAGGTCCCTGGTCGGAGCCGGTGTATGAGAAACTGGATGCCCGCAAGAAGCCGCCGGCCAGCAGCGACACAGTGGAGGACATCGAATAGCGGCATATACCTGCCCCGGTAACCATGCCGGGTATGCTGAATCAGATCGCGACGGGCTATGTTATCCTTTTTCGTCTGCTGCGCCGGTGATGCAAGCGCGCGGTCAAGGGAGCTGAGGAACATATGACGAATGTTGCCTGTATCCAGATGGCATCCGGCCCGAACGTGGGCGCCAACCTGCTGGAAGCCGAACGGCTGATCAACCAGGCGGTTCGCCAGGAGGCCCGACTGGTGGTCCTGCCGGAGAACTTCGCCATCATGGGCAAGTCGGAACGTGACAAGATCGACGTGCGCGAGGTCGAGGGCGATGGTCCCATTCAGGAGTTCCTTGCCGAGCAGGCCGGACGTCACGGCATCTGGCTGGTCGGTGGTACGGTGCCGCTGGTTGCCACCGACCCGGGCAAGATCCGCGCCGCCTGCCTGGTCTACGATGACACGGGACGACAGGTCGCGCGCTACGACAAGATCCACCTGTTTGACGTCGACCTCGTCGACAGTGACGAGCAGTATACGGAGTCGGAGACCATCGAGCCTGACGACCGGGTGGTGGTATTTGACAGCCCGTTCGGCAGAATCGGGCTCGCCGTGTGCTATGACCTGCGTTTCCCCGAGTTGTTCCGGCAGCAGCTCGATGCCGGCATGGAGGTGCTGGTGTTGCCGGCAGCATTCACTGCCATTACCGGTCGGGCGCACTGGGAAGTACTGGTGCGGGCGCGTGCCATCGAGAACCTGTGCTACGTCGTGGCTGCCGCTCAGGGCGGTTATCACCTGAACGGTCGCGAGACCCATGGCCACAGCATGATTGTCGATCCCTGGGGTATCGTCCTGAACAGCCTTGCACGCGGACCCGGCGTGGTGTCCGCCACGATCGACCTGGGCCGCCTGGAAAGCGCGCGGCGCAATTTTCCGAGTATCGAGCATCGCCGCCTGCGGTGCGAGTGACATAGACGGCAACATTCCCATGAGTGAATCGAATCTTGAAATTGCGCGGCAGTGCCTGCTGGCGCCCGCCGGCATCGACGAGCAGGACCTTGACCGTGTCTTCGGCCAGTTGCTGGGACATGCCGTCGACAGCGGCGACCTGTACTTTCAGTCCACCCGCTTCGAGTCCTGGGTGCTGGAGGACGGCATTGTCAAGGAAGGCACGCACAGCATCGAGCAGGGTGCCGGGGTGCGCGCCATCAGCGGCGACAAGACCGGCTTTGCCTATTCCGACGAAATTCGCATACCGGCGCTGCTCGAGGCATCGCACGCCGCGCGCGCCATAGCCTCGCGCGGCAGCGAGGGCCGGTTGCAGGCCTGGCATCGCGGGCAGGAAAACACTCTCTACCCGGCAATTGACCCGCTTGATCGCATGACGGCCGACGACAAGGTTGCCCTGCTGAAGCAGGTGGATGCCGAGGCACGGCGCCAGGACCCGCGGGTCAGGGAGGTGATCGTCAGCATGGCCGGCGTACACGAAGTCATGATGGTGGCGGTCAGCGATGGCACGCTGTCGGCCGACGTCCGTCCGCTGATCCGCTTCAATGTCAACGTTATCGTCGAGCAGGATGGCCGCAGGGAACAGGGCAATTCGGGCGGTGGCGGACGCACCGACTACGGTTTTTTCATCGAGGAGGACCGCGCCACGGGATATGCCCGCGAGGCGGTGCGCCAGGCGCTGGTTAACCTGGACGCGGTCGACGCCCCGGCAGGCAGCATGCCGGTCGTGCTTGGTCCCGGCTGGCCGGGCATCCTGCTGCACGAGGCCATCGGTCACGGCCTGGAGGGTGACTTCAACCGCAAGGGCACATCGGCATTTGCCGGGCGGGTCGGCGAGCGTGTTGCCTCGCCGCTGTGCACCGTGGTCGATGACGGCACCATCGAGGGCCGCCGTGGTTCACTCAATGTCGACGACGAGGGCATCGTGACGCAGAACACCGTGTTGATCGAGAACGGTGTCCTCAAGGGCTACATGCAGGATCGCATGAATGCCGGTCTGATGGGTGTTGCGCCGACCGGTAACGGGCGACGCGAGTCCTATGCCCATCTGCCGATGCCGCGCATGACCAATACCTACATGCTTGCAGGCGAGTCGGACCCGAAAGAGATTATCCGTTCGGTTGACAGGGGACTGTATGCCGTCAACTTCGGTGGCGGACAGGTGGACATCACGTCCGGCAAGTTCGTCTTCACCGCCAGCGAGGCCTACCTGATCGAGGGCGGCAAGGTCACAGCCCCGGTCAAGGGCGCAACCCTGATCGGCAGCGGACCGGAGGTCCTCAAACAGGTATCCATGGTCGGCAATGACCTCGAGCTCGATTCAGGCGTCGGTACCTGCGGCAAGGAAGGGCAGAGCGTGCCGGTCGGTGTCGGTCAGCCGACCCTGCTGATCGACGAGCTGACGGTCGGTGGCACCAGCGCCTGAGGGCGCCTGCAGGGTGGCCGGGGCAGGGGATTGTCGAGGCGTTGCGATGCATGCGAAAGCAAACAGGTGCAACCTGCCAAGGGCAGGTATCCTCCCTGCGCTGGCCCTGCTGCTTGCCGCCTGCAGTGACACACAGCCGCTGAACGGCCTGCAGTTTGCCAGGGTGTGGCAGGATTCCTATGCCGATGCCGCGATATCCTGGTGGTACCTCGGCGAAGACGGGGAGCATTTCTACCTGGAAGAAAAATGGCCGGACAGAGAGGCGCAGTACAGGGTGCCGAAAGCCTTTATCGTGATCAGTGGCATTCCCAGAACAGGGAGCGGCAAGCCACCGGCACCGGTCAACCTGACGAAAGGCAATCTCGAATTCATGTGACACATCGCGTGCGGGGTGCACAGGCCGGATCGGGCCGGCGGCCGTAGTCGGGCAATATGGCGTGTGACGGACAGCACTTCGCCGGGCAGGGCGTGGTCCCGGTACAATTGTCCTGTGATTGTCAGTGTTGTACTGTTGCGCAAGCATTCCCGCAGACGAGGAACAGGCGAGATGAACGACCGGTCATGCTGTAATCCCTGCGCTATGCTGGCCCTCGTGGCCGGCTTGTCGATGTCATCGGCGGCCAGTGGCGCCGGTCAGCCGGTGACGGCCGATTTCCATGCGCTGGGTCACGAGCCCGGCTGGCAACTGACTATCGATCAGGAGGGCCGGCGGCTGAATTTTACCGCCGAGGAGGGTTCGGGCAGCTACCGTTTCGTCAAACTCGGTCCCGACCTGACACGTGGCAACATCAAGGCCGTCACCTACCGCGTCGTCGATGATGCTCATCATATGGATGTTGTCGTGCTGGATATGTTCTGCCAGGACGCGCAGTCCGGCAAGGCCTACGCTGCGACAGTGAATGTACGCCTCGATGGCAGCCTGTACACGGGTTGCGGCGAGCCGGTGGTCGAGCGTTCGCTGGGCAGCTGGTAACGGGGCCGGGCCGGCCTGAATCAGGTGGCGTCGGCCTCCTGCAGTTCCCTGAGGTAGCGAAACAGTCGCCGGGATGCCTTCGGCGGCTGGTGTTCGTCGTGTTCCCTGCGCGCCTGTCGCGCCAGTTTCCGCAGGTGCTGGCGATCAGCCAGAGGGAAATGTTCCAGTACCGTGCCCAGGGCGGCGTCACCCTGGAGGAGCAGCGCATCACGCAAGTCCTCCAGCAGGTGGAAGGCCTGCGTATGGGTCTCCTGCTGGTGCTCGCGCGCAGCGATGGCGGCCCGGATCGGCGCCGGGTCGATATCGCGCATCAGCTTGCCGATGTACTGCAGCTGGCGGCGGCGTGCGCCGTAGGCATGGATTCTCCCGGCCTCCCGGACGGCATCCAGCAGTTTCTCCGGCAGATCCAGCTGCTGCAGCTGCTCTTCACTGAAGTCCAGCAGTGCACTGCCCAGTTCCTGCAGCGCCTCCACATCGCGCTTGCGGCGGGTCTTGCTGGGCCTGGCAGGGCGGTCGTATTCCGGATCGTGCATTGCAGTGCGGTTCACAGTTGGCGCGGACAAGCATAACGTTTTCCGCGGGATTTGTCCGGTCAGGCCCCGACCGGTAGAATTTCCGCCACTTCGACAAGGTGACATGGCATGAGCGATACCTCGCTGACAGGAAACGAACCCGTACTGCCGGACTCCGCGCAGTTGCAGGAAATGGTGCAGGATGCGATCAAGCAGGCGCAGTCCATGGGGGCGGATGGCGTAGAGGCAGGCGTCAGCGAGGACATCGGCCTGTCGGTCACGGTGCGCCTCGGTGAAACCGAGACCCTGGAATACAACCATGACCGCGGCATGGGGCTGACGGTGTACTTCGATCACTGCAAGGGTTCGGCCAGCACCGCCGACTTTGCCCCGGACAGTGTTCGCGAGACCGTCCGTGCGGCCTGTGACATCGCCCGCTACACCAGCAAGGATGCCTGTGGCGGCCTGGCGGACCCCGAGCGCCTGGCGACCGTAATTCCTGATCTCGACCTGTACCATCCGTGGGACCTCACCGCCGAACAGGCCATTGAAGTGGCGCGCGAATGCGAGGCGGCCGCGCGTGCAGTGGATGAGCGGATCGTCAACTCAGAGGGGGCGACAGCCAGCAGTTACACCGGCCTGCGCGTATCCGGAAACAGCAATGGTTTCATGGGCGGCTACCGGAGCAGCCGGCACAGCCTCGGTTGCGCCGTGGTCGGCAGGCAGGGCGAGGAGATGCAGCGGGACTACTGGAGCGTCTCGGCGCGTGACAGTGCCGATCTCGACACGCCGGCAGTCATCGGCCGCAAGGCCGGCGAACGCACGCTGCGACGGCTTGGCGCGCAGCGCCTGTCCACCCGCCAGGCGCCGGTCATCTTTGCGGCGGAGGTGGCGCGTGGCCTGTTCGGCAATTTCATCAGCGCCATCCAGGGGGGCAGCCTGTACCGCAAGGCCTCTTTCCTGGTCGACCACCTCGGCAAGCCGGTGTTCCCGGAATTCATGCACATCCACGAACAGCCGCTGCTGAAGAAGGCGATTGCCAGTGCGCCCTATGACAACGAGGGCGTGGCAACACGGGCGCGGGACATCGTCACCGGCGGTGTCCTGCAGGGCTATGTGCTGAACAGCTACTCGGCCTGCAGGCTGGGCATGGAGACCACCGGCAATGCCGGCGGGGTGCGCAACCTGACCATCGACCCGGGCGAGCGTGACCTGGACGGGCTGCTGCACGCCATGGACACCGGCCTGCTGGTCACCGAGACCATCGGCTTCGGCGTCAATACGGTGACCGGCGATTATTCGCGCGGGGTTGCGGGCTTCTGGGTCGAGGGCGGCGAGATCCGTTATCCGGTGGACGGTGTCACCGTGGCGGGCAACCTGAAGGACATGTTCATGGGCATTGTCGAGGTCGGCAACGATGTCGACCCGCGCCGGGCAACCCGGACGGGCTCTGTCCTGATCGAGCAGATGACGATCGCCGGGGCCTGACGCGCAGGGCAGGCGGGCCGGTGCAGCGTATCCGTCATTTGAGAGAGGAGCGACTCCAGTCGCGACTGCTTCGGCGATATACCATTATCGCGACCGAAGCCGCTGCTACAGCAGGAAGATCGTCCCCAGGCCGAGGAACACCATGAAGCCGACCACATCGGTGATCGTCGTCAGTATGACGGTGCCGGCATGGGCCGGATCGATGTTCATGCGGTTGAGGGTGAACGGGATGCTGAAGCCGGCAATGGCGGCGCAGACCAGGTTGATGATGAGTGCCGCGGCTATGATCAGGCCGATGTCGATGTCCCGGAACCAGAACGTTGCCAGCAGCGCCACGACCAGCGCCCAGACGACACCATTCACTGCCGTGACGGCGAGTTCCTTGATTATCAGCCAGCGGGCGTTGCTGCTGCCCACCTGGCCCAGCGCCATGCCGCGGATGACGATGATCAGCGTCTGACTTCCGGCGATGCCGCCCATGCTGGCGACAATCGGCATCAGCACGGCCAGCGCGACCACCTGCTGCAGGGTCGCCTGGAACAGCCCGATCACCCAGGAGGCGAGAAAGGCGGTGAACAGGTTGATGCCCAGCCACACGGCCCGGCGGCGTGCACTGGTGATTACCGGCGCGAAGGTATCGTCCTCCTCGTCCAGGCCGGCCATGCTGAGCAGGGAATGCTCGGCGTCCTCGCGGATGACATCGACGACATCGTCGATGGTGATGCGCCCCAGCAGCCTGCCGTCGGGGTCCACCACCGGCGCGGACAGCAGGTCGCGGTCCTCGAACAGGCGGGCGACCTCATCGTCCGCCATGTCGCAGGGTATGGCCTGTACCTCTCTGTCCATGACCCCGGCGACGAACAGCTCGGGGTCGTTGCTGAGCAGGGTGGAGAGGCGCAGTATGCCCTGGTAGATGTCGTCACGGTTGACCACAAACAGGGTGTCGGTGGTTTCCGGCACGTCCGGATGCAGCCGCAGGTAGCGCAGCACCACGTCGAGCGTGACGTCGGCACGGACCGTCACGGTGTCGACGTTCATCAGGCCGCCGGCGGTGTCCTGCGGGTAGTGCAGCACCACCTCGAGACGGTCGCGGTTCTGCTTGTCCATGGAGCGCAGGACTTCACGGGTCACCGCATGCGGCAGGTCCGTGATCAGGTCGGCGAGGTCGTCGGTATCAAGGCCCCCGGCGGCGGCGACCAGCTGCTCGTTCTCCATCAGGCCGATCAGGCCGGCACGCACCTCGTCATTGACCTCCAGCAGGACCTCGCCGCGCTCATCCGGCTCGACCAGTTCCCAGAGAATTTCGCGCGGCCCCTGCGGGAATGAGCCCAGCAGGTCGCCAATCTCGCCGGCGTGCAGGCCGGCAAGCATCTGGCTAATGCTGTCCGCGGCACCGCGATCGAGTGCCTGGGTCAGCCGCTCCAGCCGGCTGCCGGTGGTCTGTGTCTGCGCTGATTCCGTCATCTGCCTTGCGTGCCCGTGCGTCGGGTTGTTATTGCCATGGATAAAACTGCGTGCAGTTTAGCAGCCAGCCGAAAGTCGGGTAAGTGGAGCATAACGCGCCAGGGGCGCAGGGAAGTGTCAGACGATGTTGCGATTGATCGACTCGAGCCGGGCCAGCAGGCCGGCATGGTCACTGCACTGCATCAGTGCGCTGACCTGCGGGGCGAGCTCGGTGATGCTGCTCTGGTTGATGACGCGCTTGACCTCCTGCAGTGCCGTGTGGTGCATGCTGAACTCGGTCAGCCCCATGCCCAGCAGCAGGCGCGTGTAGCGTGGATCGCCCGCCATCTCGCCGCACATTTCCACCGGGATGCCGCGTGCCCTGCCGGCATCGATGACCATCTTGATCAGCTGCAGCACCGCCGGGTGCAGCGGGTCGTACAGGTAGTTGACCTCATCGTCGACACGGTCAATCGCCAGTGTGTACTGGATCAGGTCATTGGTGCCGATCGACAGAAAATCGAGCTTGGCGGCAAACGCCGCTGCCGACAGGGCGGCAGCGGGGATCTCAATCATGCCGCCGACCGGCATGGCGGGATCGAAGGCGTGGCCCTGGCGCTCCAGGCGGTTGCGGGTCTCGTGGATCAGTTGCAGCACCTGGTCGAGTTCGCTCATGTTGCACAGCATCGGGATCATCATGCGTACCGGTCCATGCGCCGAGGCGCGGAGGATGGCGCGCAGCTGCGGCAGGAACAGGTCAGGGTCCTTCAGGCACAGGCGAATGGCGCGCAGGCCCAGGGCGGGGTTGTTGACGCAGCGGGCACCGGCGCCGGCGCCGTCGACCTGCTTGTCGGCGCCCATGTCCAGGGTGCGGATGGTCAGGGGTTTGCCGTTCAGGCTGTCCACGACCTTCGTGTAGCAGGCGTATTGCTCTTCCTCGTCCGGTGGCCGACGCCGGTTCATGAACAGGAACTCGGTCCGGTAAAGGCCGACGCCGCTGCTGCGTTCCCGGCTGACCGCATCGATATCACCGGGCAGCTCGATGTTGATCATCAGGCTCACCGGTGTCCGGTCGAGGCTCACGGCTGGCGTATCCGCCAGCATGGCCAGCTGCGCCTGGCGCTGCTGTTCCAGCGCCAGGCGCTCGCGGTAGTAGTGGATCATCGCCGGGTCCGGATCGGCAATCAGCACACCCCGCCGGCCGTCGAGGATGATCTCGTCACCGTCATGGATATAGTTCTGCACTCCGTGCAGGCCGACGACAGCGGGCAGCTGCTCGCTGCGGGCCAGGATGGCGGTGTGCGAGAGGGGGCCGCCGTACTCGGTGGCAAAGGCTGCGACACCCTGATGGCCGAGCAGCGCGGTTTCCGCCGGCGTCAGGTCATCGGCCAGCACGATGGCCCCCTGCAGGCTGTCTTCCGCAGGGACTTCAACCTGGGTGCTCATCAGCAGGATCCGCTGGATGCGGTTGATGACATGGTCGATGTCACCGAGGCGGGTGCGCAGGTAGGCATCGTCCATCTGCTCGAATACGTCTGAGATTGCATCGCGCTGCAGCTTCAGCGCCCATTCCGCGTTGCAGCCCCGCTCGCGTATCAGTTCCACGGGAATGGTCGCCAGTGTCGCGTCATCGAGCATGAGCAGGTGGGTGTCGATGAAGGCGGATATATCCGCCCGCGCACCGGCCGGAATGCGCTCGCGAATGGAGGTCAGCTGCAGGCGCGCGGTTTCCACCGCGTTCCTGAAGCGGCTGACCTCGTCCTCGACCAGGTGTGCCGGTATCGCCGACTCCAGGACCTCGATGACGCCACGCTGGATAAAGTGTGCCCTGCCGATGGCAACACCGCGTGAAACGCCGATTCCGTTGAGCATCAGGCTCATTTGCTTGGTTTTCCCGCGCTGCCGACAGGCCGGTCGATCAGCTACTCCTCTTCCCCGAAGCGGCCCTGCACCAGTTCCTCCAGCGAGGTAGCGGCCTCGTCCTCGTCATGACCACTGGCCGTGATGACAATGCTGGTGCCGCGCGAGGCAGCCAGCATCATGACACCCATGATGCTCTTGCCGTTGACGGATTGACCGTTCCTGGAAATATCGATCTCGCTGGAGAAGGACGATGCCAGGGTGACCAGCTTGGCGGCCGCCCGGGCATGCAGGCCGAGTTTGTTGACGATGGTGACCTCTTTTTGCACCACCTCAGGAGGCCTCCTTGCGCGTCGTCATTACCATGCCGTCGCGGGCGCCGTGTATGGCCTTTTTCCCGAGTTCTTCCAGCGGGCTTGCCCGGTAGTTCAGTGCCCTGACCAGCATCGGCAGATTGACCCCGGCCAGCACGAGGACGTTTTGCTGCTCCGTCAGGCGGCCGGCAATATTGCTCGGCGTGCTGCCATACAGGTCGGTCAGGACCAGTACGCCGTCACCACTGTCGAGCCGCCGGCAGGCGGCCAGTGCCTGCTGGAATATGGCATCGGGATCACTGTCGCCAGGCACATCGATAGCCTCGGCATGCGCGGGTTCCGCGGCCAGTATGGCGCGTGCCGAACGCAACAGGCTGTGTCCCAGGCCCGTGTGTGTGATCAGCAGGATTCCGACGGTCATTCCAGTTCCCTGTGACGCTTTACGATATTTCCGAAACGGTCACCCAGCCGGGCAACGATGCGCTCGACCAGGTAGACGGAGCGGTGCTGGCCACCGGTGCAGCCGATGGCGACGCTGAGATAACTGCGGTTATCCTTGTCATAGCGGGGCACCCACCGGGCCAGGAAGCTTCCGATATCATCGCACAATTCATGCACCGATGGCTCACGGTCGAGGAATTCGACAACGTCCCGGTCCAGCCCGGTCAGGTGGCGCAGCCCCGGTTCCCAGTGTGGATTGGGCAGGCAGCGGGCATCGAACACGATATCGGCGTCGACCGGTATGCCGTGCTTGAAACCGAAGGAGCGCAGCACCACCGACAGGCCGGAGGACTCGCCGCCGCCGATGCACTCGCGTACCAGTTCCCGCAGCTGGTGGACGTTGGTGCGGCTGGTGTCGATGAACAGGTCGGCCTCGCCGGCGACCGGCGCCAGCAGCGCACGCTCCGCCTCGATGGCATCAGCCAGTGTCATGTCGGGACCGGACAGCGGGTGTTTGCGGCGCGTCTCGCTGAAGCGCTGCAGCAGGGTCTGGCTGTCGGCCTGCAGAAACAGGGTGCGGCAATCGAAGCCACGCTCCTTGCAACTGGCGAGGAAGTCCGGGAAGTGGCCTATCTGCTCGGCATGATTGCGGGCATCGATGCCGACGGCGACCTTGTCGACCTTGTCGGGGTTATGGTCGCTGAATTCCTGTGAGAGTGCATCGAGCAGGCCGACGGGGAGGTTGTCGATACAGTAATAGCCCATGTCCTCCAGCGTGTGCAGGGCGATACTCTTGCCGGAGCCGGACAGGCCGCTGATGATCACCAGGTTCATTCGTGTGCGTTTTCCAGACGCCGTTTCTGACGCTCGATGAAGGCCTTGCTGGCATCGTAGCCCTTGGTATGCAGGATGTGGTTACGCACCGCCGTCTCCACCAGCACCGACAGGTTCCGGCCGGGCCCGACGGGCAGGGTGATTTCGGGAATGTCCACATTCATTATGCTGCGGTTGCGCCTGCTGCCGTGCAGCCGGTCCATTTCAATGGCTTCATCCATGTCCTGCAGGACGATGATCAGGCGCAGGTTGCGCCTGATCTTGATGGCGCTGGCGCCGAACATGGCACGTACGTTGAGGATGCCGAGGCCCCTGACCTCGATAAAGTCGCGCAGCATCTCCGGGCAGGTGCCGGTGATGGCATCAGGCGAGAGGCGTGCAAACTCCGTGGCGTCGTCGGCTATCAGCCGGTGCCCGCGGGTCAGCAGCTCGAGTGCCAGTTCACTCTTGCCGATACTGGACTCGCCGGTAATCAGGACGCCGATGCCCATGACTTCCATGAACACGCCGTGCAGGGTGATCTTCTCGGCGAAGAAGTTGCTCAGGTAATGCTGCAGGTTGCGGATGGTCTCCTGGCTTGGCAGCTTCGTCGACAGCACCGGAATATCGCACCCGGCTGCGGCCGACTTCAGGTCTGCCGGCGCCTTCAGGTGGCTGGCCAGGATGATCAGGCTGGACTGGCCGGAGAACAGATGGCTGATGGCGTCCTTGCGGGAGTTTTTCTGCAGCGAATCCAGGTACTCGAGTTCCTTCCTGCCGAGTACCTGTATGCAATGCGGGTTGATCAGGTTGAGGTGCCCGACCAGCGAGAGGTCGGGTGTGCTGTCCGCGATGTTGTGTATGATCTTGCTGCCATGTGATTTGCCGCTTACCCACTGCAGCCCGAGTTTGTTGCGCAGCGCATCATACAGAGTCTGTATGTCGAGCGAGGTGCTCATGCAGGAACTTGCTGCACATCCCTGCGGTTGAGCAATAGCTGCACCAGGCAGTCCCGCTCGCGGCAGTTGCGTACACCGCGGCAGAATTCGTGGTCGCTGAACAGTTCGGCGATCATTGAAAGGACCTGCAGGTGTTCCTCGGTCGAGTCCTCGGGCACCAGCAGGGCAAATGCCAGATCGACCGGCTGGCCATCCGTGGCATCGAACTCGACAGGTTCCTCCAGGCGAATGAATGCGCAGACCGGCTGTTCCAGCGCGCCGATACGGCCGTGTGGAATGGCCACTCCCTTGCCGAGGCCGGTGCTGCCGAGTTTCTCGCGGTTGATCAGGCTGTCGAAGATTTCACGCGTACTGATATGCGGCAGGTCCACGGCAAGCAGTTCGCTGACCACTTCCAGCAAGCGCTTCTTGCTGGCCACTTCGGGGCAGCAGAGCACGTGATCTTCGTCGATAAGTTGCGATATGTTCATTTTGTTCGTCTGGCCTGGATGTGTTCGTGCTACATCTGGTTCTTGATGGAACCCTCGCTGCGATGGTGGTCGGTGAGTTTCTCCTTGTGCTTCTTGACCTGCCGGTCAAGCTTGTCGGTCAGGGCATCGATGGCCGCATACATGTCTTCCTCGGTCGCGTCGGCGAACAGGCTGCCGCCGGATATGCGCATCGTGGCCTCGGCCTTGTGGCGCAGTTTCTCCACACTGAGAATGACATGGATGTCGGTGACATGGTCAAAATGCCGTTCCAGGCGTTCCATCTTGTTATTGACATAGTCACGCAGTGGTGTGGTGAGTTCAACGTGATGCCCGGTCAGATCGATTTGCATAACTGGAATCCTCTTCGGTGTGCCTATGCAAGGCGTTTGCGTTCATTTGATGGTGCTATGGACATGGCTTCGCGATACTTGGCGATGGTGCGGCGTGCCACCTTGATGCCCTGGTCAGCCAGGATCAGGGCCATCTTGCTGTCACTGAGCGGCTTGACGGGGTTTTCGGCGGCGACCAGCTTCTTGATGATGGCACGTATGGCCGTTGCCGAGCATTCGCCTCCGGTTTCCGTGCTGACGTGGCTGGAGAAGAAATACTTGAACTCGTAGATGCCGCGAGGTGTGTGCATGTACTTGCGCGTGGTCACCCGGGAGATGGTTGACTCATGCATCTCGACCTCTTCCGCGACACTGCGCAGCACCATGGGTTTCATGGCCTCCTCGCCGTAGTCGAAGAAGGCTTGCTGGCGCTTGATGATGCTCCTGGCGACCTTGAGCAGGGTCTCATGCCGGCTTTGCAGGCTCTTCAGAAACCAGCGTGCTTCCTGAAGGTTATCGCGCATGTAGTTGTTGTCCCTGGTGTTGGTCGCCCGCTTCACCATGCTGGCATACAGCGAGTTGATACGCAGCTTCGGGATGGCGTCCATATTCAGTTCCACGGTCCACTTGCCCTTGTTCTTCTGGACGAAGACATCCGGGACGATATATTCCGGCTCCATGCTGCTGAACAGCGAACCCGGTCGCGGATTCAGGGACTGGATGAGGGTCACGACATGCTGCAGGTCGTCCCTGGCCAGCTTCATCCTGCGTCCCAGGGAATTGTAATCCCGGCTGGCGAGCAGGTTAAGGTGGTCCCTGACGAGCATCCTGGCTTCGCTCAGCCACGGCGTGTCAGACTGGTAGCGCGAGAGCTGCAATTCGAGGTTTTCGCGCAGGTCGCGGGCCCCGACGCCGGTCGGGTCGAACTGCTGGATCAGGTGCAGGACGGCGTTGACCTCGTCCTGTTCGAGGTCCGGCAGGCGGTCGGCCAGCTGTTTGTGGATCTCGCCTGTGTCCTGGGTGAGGTAGCCGTCGTCGTCGATGGTGTCGATCAGGGTATTGCCGATCAGGCGGTCGGTGTCCGACAGGTTGGCCATGTCCAGCTGCCACTGCAGGTGATCGTGCAGCCCTACACTGCCGCTAATCATTGTCTCGAAGATATCGCGCCGGTCATCATGTCCGGGTGCGCTGAGATTCGTCAGGCCGGAATCGTAGACATCATCCCAGTTGCTGTCGGTTGGCAGCTCATCCGGGATCGTATCGGTGTTTTCCGCCGCCACCGTCGATTCGGTCGTGGCCGTGTCGAGGCCGTCATCTGCGCTGTCATCACTGGCGCTGGCGCCGGGCTCCGCAGGTTCCGCCGGCTCCTGCTCACCCTCGTCCTGCTCCAGCATCGGGTTGGACTCGAGGATGGCCTGCACCTCGGATTGCAGCTCGAGGGTCGAGAGTTGCAGCAGGCGGATGGCCTGTTGCAACTGGGGAGTCATGGTCAGGGTCTGACCAATCTTGAGCTGTATGGTCTGCTTCATATAGTCGGGATCAGTGATCGCGTGGCCGGTTTTCCGGTCTCGTTAGATCATTATATAGCACCAAGCATGCCATATTGAAAACATTCCGGTGCCTCAGTGACTTACATCCTGAATTCGGAGCCCAGGTAAACGCTGCGCACCTGCTCGTCAGCGAGGATGGCTGCCGGCGGGCCTTCCGATATCACCCGGCCCTCGTTGAGGATGTAGGCATGGTCGCAAATGCCCAGTGTTTCCCTGACGTTATGGTCGGTGATCAGGATGCCGATGCCCCTGTCGCGCAGGTGTTCGATGATTTGCTGGATGTCCAGCACGGAAATCGGGTCGACGCCGGCAAAGGGCTCATCGAGCAGGATAAAGCGCGGCTCGACGGCCAGGGCGCGGGCGATTTCGACCCGCCGGCGTTCGCCGCCGGAGAGGCTGGCGGCCTTCTGTTCGCGGAGATGGCCGATATGCAGTTCATGCAGCAGGGCGTCGAGGGTCTCCATGCGCTGCTGCCGCTTCAGGTGCTTGCGGATCTCCAGCATGGCGAGGATGTTGTCGGCAACGGACAGCTTGCGAAACACCGAGGCCTCCTGTGGCAGGTAGCCAAGGCCATGGCGCGCGCGGATATGCATCGGCTGGCCAGTGATGTCCGTTTCGTCCAGCATGATCGAACCCTCGCCGCAGGGCACCAGGCCGACGATCATGTAGAAACAGGTGGTCTTGCCGGCGCCATTGGGACCGAGCAGGCCGGCGACCTCGCCGGTCCTGACCGTCAGCGAAACGCCGTTGACCACCCGGCGCGAGCCATAGCGCTTGCTGATGCCGTGTGTCGCCAGGGTGCTCACGGCCTGTCCTGTCCGGCCGGTGCCTGCGGGGCGGGTTTCGGCGGCAGGGTGATATGTACACGGCCGCCGGTCTCCGTGCTGCCGCCGGCGTTGACGGTATTTTTGCCGACGTGGTAGACAATCCTGTCGCTGCGAAAGTCATTGCCTTCCTCGTCCCAGACGCGGGCCTGGCCAAGCAGGACAATCCGCTCATCGGCGGCGTAATACTCCATGCGCAATGCGGAGGCATGCATGTCCTGGTCCTTGCCCTCCGGGCGCTGCACGAAGGTGGCCGGGCTGCCGTCGATCTCGGCCCTCTCGATACTGCCGTCAGCAAGGTAGACGGTCATCAGCTCGCCGCGCAGGTTCATCGTTCCCTGGCGCAGATGGACGTTGCCGGTGAAGATGTTAACGCCCTGCAGTTCGTCAATGCTGGCCTTGTCGGACTCCAGGTGAATCGGCTGCTCACGGTCCGAATCCAGCGCCATGGCAAGCAGCGGCAGGCACAGCAGCAGTCCCGCCGTACAGCGGACCAGGGTGTCAGCCGGAAACATCAAAACGCCCCTGCACGCGGGAATCGAGTTCCAGCTGCTGGGTGATGAAATCGGCATGCATGCCGATGCCCTCGATGGTGTACTGGCCGGACTCGATGATTGCCCGGTGCTGCGTATCGGCTGTCTGGCTGTCCGGTTTCACGACAAGGTCGCGTGTCAGTACGACAAGCTCCTGATTGTCATCGGTTTCCTGTCGCCGTATGCGGACCTGACCGAGCAGGTTTACCGTTTCGCCGGTGTCATCGAGTTCGCTGCGCTCGGACTCGATATACCACTGCAGCCGATCCTCGACGAAGATCTCCATGACGGGTTGCGTCAGGGCAATCCGGTCGTCACCGGGGTAGTGATTCATGGTGTCGGCCAGGATGCGGTAGTGCAGGGCACCTGACGTATCCATGACTTCAAGGCGCATGCCGTTGACGAACATATCCGGTCCGTGCGCTGAACTGCCGGAGGTTTCAGTGTAGCTGTCCTGGTTCTGCAACAGCCAGCCGGTGAGTGTTGCACTGACCACCAGGCCGCCGAGGATGGCCGCTTGTGTTGCATTCAAAGGTATTTGCCCATCTCTTCATCGAGTACACCCTGCGCCTCCATGATCATCTCGCAGACATCGCGCGCGGCGCCGCGTCCACCGGGGCTGGGCGTCTGCCAGTGGCTGTGCTGGCGGACCAGCGGATGGGCATCCTGTACCGCGATGGCCAGACCGACGCGGCGCATCACCGGCAGGTCGACGACGTCGTCGCCGACATAGGCCGTTTCCTCCGCCGGGATGCCGGTTGCCTGCAGCAGTTCCCCGAAGGCCGGCAGCTTGTGCAGCTTGCCCTGGTAGACCCGTGTGATGCCGAGGTTCTCCATGCGGTGTTCCACCACCTTCGAGGTGCGACCGGTGATAATGGCAATTTCCACCCCGTGGCTCTTCAGCATCTTGATGCCGTGGCCATCGCGGGAATTGAATGCCTTGTATTCCTGGCCGTCATCGCCGATAAACAGGCTGCCGTCGGTGAGTACGCCGTCGACGTCGAAGACCAGCAGGCGGGTGCGGGCGGCTCTCTCGAGGATGTCTTTCATGATATCGGGGTTCCGTTCAGACGACGCCGGCGCGCAGCAGGTCATGCATGTTCAGGGCGCCGACAATCTGGTTGTCATCATTGACCACGGGCAGGGCGCTGATCTTGGTGCTGTCCATGATCTGCAGCGCCTCGGCCGCCAGCATGCCGGGGTGAATCGTCTTGCAGTCGACCGTCATGACCTCGCTGACGGTGGCGGTGTGCACATCGACCATGTGGTCCACGGCCCGGCGCAGGTCGCCGTCGGTGAATACCCCGGCCAGCTTGCCGTCGTCGCTGACCACGGCGGTCATGCCGAGTCCCTTCTGTGTCATCTCCACCAGGGCGTTGCTCAGCATGGTGTCGGGGTGCACCACCGGAATGGCTGTGCCGGTGTGCATGATGTCGTCGATCAGCAGCAGCAGGCGCCTGCCAAGCGAACCGCCGGGATGGGAGCGTGCGAAGTCCTGCTCGGTGAAACCGCGCGACTGCAGCAGCGAGACCGCAAGTGCATCCCCCATGGCCAGTGCCGCCGTGGTGCTGGCCGTCGGGGCCAGGTCCAGCGGGCAGGCCTCCTTCTCGACGCCGACATGGATGTTGGCGTCCGCCTCTCTTGACAGGGTCGACTCCGGGTTGCCGGTCATGGCGATCAGCGGTACGTGGAGTCGCTTGATGATCGGCAGGATGGTGATGATTTCGCCGGTCTCGCCGGAATTCGACAGGGCCAGCACCACGTCAGTGGACGTAATCATGCCGAGGTCGCCGTGACTGGCCTCCCCGGGGTGGACAAAGAATGCCGGTGTGCCCGTGCTCGCCAGCGTTGCGGCGATCTTGCCGGCAATGTGGCCCGACTTGCCCATACCGGTGACGACGACACGGCCCTGGCAGTCAAGCATCAGCCGGCAGGCCTGGACAAAGGCCGGGCCCCGGATGGTGTCGGCCAGGCGGGCAACGGCCTGTGCCTCGGTATTGACAACGGCGAGACCGAGCTCCTGCAGTTTGTCGTCGTTCATGGTGTGGGTCTGGTTCATTCCGGTGGCGCAAAAGTATAACAGGGTCTGTCGGCCGGTATAGACGGCCGGCCACAATGGTCACCGATGGTCGATGCGGCATCAACAGGCGGCTGGCGGTGGGCGCGGCAGGCGACCCGAAGCAATACGGGGTATTTTTTCTCCCTCAGGGCGGGTGCTGCGCGATGAACTGTTTTATCATACCCGCCCACGCGGGCGGTCACGGTATCGCCGACGCAGGCAGATCCGAACACTAACCGGCAAGCGGGCCCAGAACATGCAGGATACCGTTGTGCAAATCAGGGACTTGCATTTCGCGCGCGGCGAGCGCGTGATCTTCGATGGTGTCGATCTGGATATACGGCGCGGTTCGGTGACGGCCATCATGGGGCCGAGCGGGACCGGCAAGACGACCCTGCTGAAACTGATCGGCGGCCAGATTTGCCCGGCCTCCGGCAGTATCACCGTTGATGGCGAAAATATTGCGGAGCTGGGCATCAATGCCCTCTACGAGCTGCGCAAGCGCATGGGCATGATGTTCCAGAGCGGTGCGCTGCTGACCGACCTGACGGTCTACGACAACGTGGCATTCCCCATTCGCGAGCACACCCGCCTGCCGGAGCGGCTGGTGCGCGACCTGGTGCTGATGAAGCTGCAGGCCGTGGGCCTGCGCGGCGCCGCAGGCCTGATGCCGAACGAGCTGTCCGGCGGCATGGCACGGCGGGTGGCGATGGCCCGCGCCATTGCCCTGGATCCGATGCTGGTGCTGTACGACGAGCCGTTTACCGGCCAGGACCCGATCTCCATGGGGGTTTTGCTGAAACTGATTCGCGAGCTGAACGATGCGCTGGGCCTGACCAGTATCGTGGTGTCGCACGACGTCAAGGAAACGGCCAGTAATGCCGACTACGCCTACCTGCTGTCCGACGGCAAGGTGGTCGACGAGGGTGTGCCCGAATCCCTGTGGAGTTCCGCCTCGGCCTGGTCGAAGCAGTTTCTGCATGGTGAACCCGACGGCCCGGTGGCGTTCCACTACCCGGCGGTCGGCTACAAGGAAGACCTGTTCAAGGGCGGGCAGGGCGGATGATACTGGACCGCATACAGCGACTCGGCAGGGCCGCTATCGGCTTCGTCGAACGGCTGGGCCGTGCCCACCTGTTCCTGCTGCACACCATCTCCGGCATTCCCGGGGTGCTGTTGCGGCCGGCACTGGTCATCAGGCAGCTCTACATGGTCGGTGTGCTGACCCTGCTGATTATCCTGGTGTCCGGTTTTTTCGTTGGCATGGTGCTTGGCCTGCAGGGCTATAATACCCTGTCCGATTTCGGTGCCGAGGAATCACTTGGTGTCATGGTGGCACTGTCGCTGGTGCGCGAACTGGGCCCGGTGGTGACGGCGCTGCTGTTTGCCGGGCGCGCCGGCTCGGCGCTGACGGCCGAGATCGGCCTGATGAAGGCCACCGAGCAGCTGTCGGGCATGGAAATGATGGCGGTGGATCCGATGCGGCGGGTGATTGCACCACGTTTCCTGGCAGGATTTATCTCCATGCCGCTGCTGGCGGCCATTTTCAGTCTCGTCGGTGTCTACGGTGGTTATTTTGTCGGTGTCGGGCTGCTGGGAGTGGATGACGGGGCCTTCTGGTCACAGATGCAGGACAGGGTGGAGTGGCATGACGATATCCTGAACGGTGTCATCAAGAGCCTCGTCTTCGGTTTTGTTGCCGTGTGGATCGCGGTGTTCGAGGGTTATGATGCCGTGCCGACCTCGGAGGGCGTCAGCCGGGCGACCACCCGCACGGTGGTGCACACATCGCTGACCGTGCTGGGGCTGGATTTCATACTGACGGCATTGATGTTTGGAGACTAGACAATGCGCAATACCCGGGTCATTGAAATCGCTGTAGGTATATTCGTCGCCGCCGGTATGGCGGCCCTGTTCCTGCTGGCCATGCAGGTCAGCAATCTCAGCAATACGGGGACCGGCGAGAGCTACACCATCAGCGCGACATTCGAGAACATCGGCGGCCTCAAGGTGCGCTCACCCGTGACGGTCTCCGGGGTGCGCGTCGGGCGCGTGGACGCGATTGACTACGACAACCACGCCTTCGAGGCGGTCGTCACACTGCGCATCGACAAGGCCTACAGCAGTTTCCCGGAGGACACCTCGGCCAGCATCTTCACCTCCGGCCTGCTGGGCGAGCAGTATGTCGGGCTGGAACCGGGGGGCTCGGAAATCAACCTGGTCGAGGGTGATCGCATCCAGATGACGCAGTCGGCCCTGGTGATGGAGCAGGTCATCGGCCAGTTCCTCTACAGCGCCGCAGGCAAGCGGGATAAGGATGAATAGTGTACAACTGCCATGTGAATCCGCGAATTCCCGCGGCGCCCGGGCCGATGCGCGGGTGGGCAGATGACGGCTCCGCGGTTCGAAGACCTGGGTAACAACAACTGGCAACTGTCGGGCGACCTGATATTCGGCACCGTCGCCGGTCTGGTCAAGGTGCCGGACTTTGGCGACCAGCGCGGCGGTATCATTCGCATCGACCTCGCCGGCGTCACCCGCGCGGAGAGTGTCGGGCTGGCACTGCTGCTCGAATGGCAACGGGTCGCCGAGGCGCGGGGCACCTCCATCGCCTATGTCAATATGCCGGCGCAAATGCAGTCGATCGCCGGTGTCTGCGGGCTGGAAGAGATCCTGCAGTCAGCATGATGCGGCGATACCGCCGGCGTCAGCATGCAATCTCAGCGCAACGATTCTTCGGGGGGCGCAGCCATGCAGTCAAGTGAACTTGAAGGCCTCATCAGGGCCGGAATACCGGATGCGGAAATCACCGTCAGGGGCGAGGGTGATCATTTCGAGGCCACCGTCGTCAGTGCCGCGTTCGAAAACCGCTCCATGGTGGAGCAGCACCGGATGGTCTACCAGACGCTCGGCGGGCGCATGGGTGGCGAGATCCATGCCCTGGCGCTGAAGACACTGACGCCGGCGGAGCGGGACAGCCAGCAGGACTGACGGCGGAGCGTTTGTCATGGACAAGCTTGTTATCAGGGGCGGCGCCACGCTGCAGGGTGAAATCCGCATCTCCGGGGCGAAGAATGCCGTGTTGCCGATCATGGCGGCGACCCTGCTGGCCGACAGCCCGGTCCGGGTGAGCAATGTCCCGCACCTGCACGATGTGACCACCACCATGGAACTGCTCGGGCGCATGGGCGCCGAGCTGCTGCTGGACGAGAGCATGAACATCGAGGTGGACACCTGTCCCATCCGGACGCTGAGCGCCCCCTACGACCTGGTCAAGACCATGCGCTCTTCCATCCTGGTGCTGGGGCCGATGCTGTCGCGTTTCGGCCAGGCCGAGGTGTCGCTGCCGGGCGGCTGCGCGATCGGTTCACGGCCTGTGGACCTGCACATCAAGGGGCTGCAGGCGCTCGGCGCGGACATCGACGTCACCAACGGCAACATCCGGGCACGCGCCAGGCGGCTGCAGGGGGCTCGCCTGGTCATGGATCTGGTGACGGTGACCGGTACGGAAAACCTGATGATGGCGGCCGCACTGGCGCGGGGCACGACCCTGATCGAAAACGCCGCCCGTGAACCCGAGGTGGTGGACCTGGCGAACTGCCTGATCGCGATGGGGGCACGCATCTCGGGCGCCGGCACCGATACCATCGAAATCGAGGGCGTTGATTCCCTCGCCGGTACCGACTACAGCGTACTGCCGGACCGCATCGAGAGCGGCACCTATCTGGTGGCGGCGGCCATGACGGGCGGCCACATCCGGCTCAAGCAGACCTGCCCGGACAGCATGGATGCCGTGCTGCAGGTGCTGGCGGAGGCCGGCGCCGACATCAGCAGCGGCGAGGACTGGATCGAGCTCGACATGACGGGCCGGCGACCGCAGGCAGTCAACATTCGCACGGCGCCCTACCCGGCGTTCCCGACGGACATGCAGGCGCAGTTCACCGCGCTGAATGCCATCGCCGAGGGGACCGGGACGATCATCGAGACGATCTTCGAGAACCGTTTCATGCATGTGCAGGAGATGCGGCGCATGGGTGCGAGTATCCAGCTGGAAGGCAATACCGCCATCATCAAGGGTGTCGACAGGCTCAACGGGGCACCGGTCATGGCCACCGACCTGCGTGCCTCCGCCGGCCTGGTGCTTGCCGGGCTCGTGGCGGACGGCGAGACCATCGTTGACCGGATCTACCACCTGGACCGCGGCTACGAGTGCATCGAGGAGAAGCTCGCCCAGGTCGGCGCGGATATCGGCCGCATCCACTGAAGCACCCTCCGGCAGCGCCCTGCTGCTTGTAAATTACCGGTTACTGTCTGAAACTTGCCCACCTATGAAAAACGTACTCACGATTGCCCTGTCGAAGGGGCGCATCTTCAAGGAGACCCTGCCGCTGCTGCAACAGGCCGGGATCGAGCCGAGGGATGACCCGGAAACCAGCCGCAAGCTGATCCTCGATACCAACCAGGATGACGTCAAGCTGGTCATTATTCGCGCCACCGATGTGCCGACCTATGTCGAGTATGGCGCCGCCGACGTGGGCGTTGCCGGCAAGGATGTGCTGCTGGAGCACGGGGGCAACGGCCTGTACGAGCCGCTCGACCTGGGTATTGCCAGATGCCGGCTGATGGTTGCCGGGCCGGAAAACACTGTTGCCGACAACCGGCGCCTGCGCATCGCCACCAAGTACGTGCAGAGTACCCGACGCTATTACGCCGACCGGCGCGAGCAGGTCGAGATCATCAAGCTCTACGGCTCCATGGAACTGGCGCCGCTGGTCGGGCTGGCCGACCTGATTGTCGATGTCGTGGACACCGGCAACACGCTGAAGGCCAACGGACTGGTGCCGCTGGAGCACATCGCCGATATCAGCTCGCGGCTGGTGGTCAACAAGGCCGCGATGAAGATGAAGCACGAGCGTATTTCGCAGCTGCTCGTGCATCTCAGGACGGCGTGCGGTGAATAACAATGCAGGCTATGAACCATGACTGATATCAAGCGACTCGACAGCCGGGCAGCGGGATTCCGCGAGGCACTGGAGCAAGTACTGACCCGTGAGGCCGAGGCCGACCGGCGGGTCGAGACTGCCGTTCAGGAAATCATCGCCGCCGTGCGTGATCGCGGTGATGACGCCGTGCTGGAATTCACCGGGCGTTTTGACAACTGGACGCCGGGAACGGCGGCAGCGCTGGAAGTGCCCTTCTCGCGCTGCGAGCGGGCACTGGCGGCCATCGATGCACCTCTTCGCGACGCACTGGAGCGTTCCGCCGAACGCATACGCAGTTACGCGAAGCACCAGAAGCTGGAGTCCTGGTCCTACACCGAGGAAGACGGCACCCTGCTCGGGCAACAGGTCACCGCGATGGACCGCGTCGGGCTGTATGTCCCGGGCGGCAAGGCGGCGTACCCGTCATCGGTGCTGATGAATGCCATTCCCGCGAGTATTGCCGGCGTGTCGGAACTGATCATGGTCGCGCCCACGCCCGCTGGCGAGGTCAATGACATCGTACTGGCGGCGGCGGCCGTGGCGGGTGTGGATCGCGTGTTCGCGATTGGCGGCGCCCAGGCCGTCGCGGCGCTGGCCTGGGGCACGGCGACCATTCCCGCTGTCGACAAGATCGTTGGTCCGGGCAATGCCTACGTGGCGGCGGCCAAGCGCATGGTGTTCGGCAAGGTCGGCATCGACATGATCGCCGGACCCTCGGAGATCCTGGTGATCTGCGACGGCAAGACCGACCCCGACTGGATTGCCGTCGACCTGTTTTCCCAGGCGGAACACGACGAGGATGCCCAGTCCATTCTGGTCAGCCAGGATGCGGACTTCCTCGACCGGGTTGCGAGCAGTATCGACCGGCTGCTGCCGGAGATGCCGCGCGCCGATGTCATCCGCGCGTCGCTGGACGGGCAGGGTGCGCTGATCGCGGTGCGTGACCTGGACGAGGCGGTCGAGGTGGCAAATATCATTGCCCCCGAGCACCTGGAACTGTCCGTTGCCGACCCGCATGCACTGGCGATGCGCATCCATCACGCCGGCGCGATGTTCATGGGGCGCTACACCGCCGAGGTGCTGGGCGATTACTGTGCCGGGCCCAACCATGTCCTGCCGACCTCGCGCACCGCGCGCTTCTCCTCGCCACTGGGTGTCTATGACTTCCAGAAGCGTTCCAGCCTGATCCAGTGTTCGGCGGAAGGCGCCAGTGACCTGGGGCGTACCGCCGCCGTACTGGCGCATGGCGAGGGGCTGACGGCGCACGCGCGCTCGGCCGAGGTGCGCATCCGCGACGAGGATTGAGCGGCCCGGTGATAACAATCGTTGTATGATTCACACATGACATCGCTCACAGACGGCGTCGTGCAGTGGATCCGTCCCGAGGTGCGGGCGCTGAGTGCCTATCACGTCGCCGACCCGGGCGGGATGATCAAGCTCGACGCCATGGAGAATCCCTATCCCTGGCCGGACGGGCTGGTGAGCGCCTGGCTGGAGAAACTGCGCGGTGTTTCTTTTAACCGCTATCCCGACCCCGGTGCCGCGGCGCTGAAGCGGCGCATGCGGGAGGTCATGTCGGTCCCGGAGACGGCGCAGGTCGTGCTCGGCAACGGCTCGGACGAGCTGATCCAGATGATCATCCAGTCGGTGGCCATGCCGGGGCGGGTGATCATGGCGCCGGAACCGACCTTTGTGATGTATCGCCAGATCGCGTCTGTGGCCGGGCTTGACTTTGCCGGTGTGCCACTGCGGGCGGATTTTTCGCTGGACCGGGACACCATGCGCGATGCCATAGCCGAGCGGCAGCCGGCGGTCATCTTCCTTGCCTACCCGAACAATCCGACCGGCAACCTGTTCGAGCGCGGCATTCTGCTGGAGCTCCTGGCGTGTGCGCCGGGTCTGGTCGTCGTTGACGAGGCCTATGCGCCATTCACCGATGCCAGCTTCATGGCCGACCTGCCGGCACATGACAACCTGCTGGTGCTGCGCACCTTGTCCAAAATGGGATTTGCCGGCCTGCGTCTCGGCCTGCTGGCCGGTGCGCCGGCCTGGCTGGAGCAGATCGAAAAGACCCGTCTGCCGTACAACATCAGTTCCATCAACCAGTTCACCGGCGAATTTGTGCTCGAGTACCGGCAGGTGTTTGATCGGCAGGCCGCCGACATCCGCACCGGCCGCGCGGAGCTCGTGGCCGGTATGCAGGCAATACCGGGCGCAGAGCTGTTTCCCAGCGAGGCGAACTTCATCCTGTTCCGTGTGCCGGCGGGCAGGGGGCAGGGTGTCTTTGCCGGGCTGAAGTCGCGGGGCGTGCTGATCAAGAACCTCGATGGTTCGGCGCCGGCGCTGCGCGACTGCCTGCGCGTGACGGTCGGCACACCGCAGGAGAATGCGGCATTTCTCGCGGCACTCTCCGAAGCGCTGGGCTGAACGGTGCGTCGGGCGTCATCCGAAAGGGTGTCCGTCGGGTTATGACGCTGCGCGCCTGACCCGACCTGCAGGGGCCTGCCAGCTGTGTAGGCCGGATCAGCCGAACGGGCGTAATGCGACAGGGGGTAACCCGATAGGCGGGCTACTCTTCAATCAGGGACGCGGACGGGCGCTGTATCACCCTGGCGCGCGTGCTGTAGGTCTGTCCCTTGCGGACCCCGCCGATGCGGATCATGCTGTCCGGCGGCTTGTTCGAAATGATGGTCATCGCCTGGCGGGCGTCTGCCACCGGCGTGCCGTCGATCGAGATAACGACATCGCCGGGGAGGATGCCGGCCGTATCGGCCGGTCCGTCACGCAGTACACCGGCAATCAGGACGCCTGCCGTTTCCCCCATACCGAAGGACTCCGCCAGCTGCGGTGTCAGGTCCTGTGCCTCGATGCCGAGCCAGCCGCGCACCACACGCCCCTGCTCGATGATCTGCTTCATGACGTTCTTGGCGAGGTTCACCGGGATGGCAAAACCGATGCCCTGGGATCCGCCGGAGCGGCTGTAGATTGCCGAGTTGATGCCGACCAGTTCGCCGCGCGCGTTGATCAGTGCGCCGCCGGAATTGCCGGGGTTGATGGCGGCATCGGTCTGGATGAAGTCCTCATAGGTGTTGATACCAAGGTGGTCGCGGCCCGTGGCGCTGATGATGCCGAAGGTCACGGTTTGTCCGACACCGAAGGGGTTGCCGATCGCCAGTGCCACGTCACCGACGCGCAGGTCCTTTGAGTTGCCGATCACTACGCTCGGCAGTTCGCCGAGACCGATGCGCAGTACGGCGAGGTCGGTTTCGGGGTCGACGCCAACCACCATGGCGCTGGCGCTGCGGCCGTCGGCGAGCAGTACCTGGATTTCGTCAGCACCATCGATGACGTGGTTGTTGGTCAGGACGTAGCCCTGTGAACTGATAATGACGCCGGAGCCGAGGCTGGTCTGGACCTCGCGGCGCGGCTTGCCCAGCCGGTCGCCGAAGAAGTGCCGAAAGACCGGGTCCTCGAGCAGCGGGTGGGAGCGCCGGGTGATGACCTTGGCCGTGTGCACGTTGACGATGGCAGGGGCGGCAGCCGCCACCGCGTCGGCGTAGGACACCGGGCCGCGCCGGTCCGGCTGGCCGGTCGCCGGTTCCGGGGTTGCCGCGGCCGGCGGCGGTGGCGCCTCGCGCACTTCCACCACGCTGGGTTCGTGCTGCAGGAGTTCGGGCCGGGCCAGCAGGATGTACAGGAAGGCCGCGGCGAGGCCGGCAGTGATGGCCTGCAGCAGAAACAAAAGGAATTTGCGATGTGTCATGGGTGAGATACCCTGTGGTCTCGTGTGGCCGCGTTCAAGACGCCAATGAATGAAGCATATACACAGGAGATGAAGGCATGACAACCCTGAAGGCCCTGCTTGAATATACCAACGAGCTGTTGTCGGTCGAGCGCTTCCGCGATTATGCACCGAACGGTCTGCAGGTCGAGGGCAGGGCGGAGGTGGGCGCTATCGTCAGCGGGGTGACCGCCAGCCTGGAACTGCTCGAGCAGGCCATTGCCGCGCAGGCGGATGCCATCCTTGTGCACCACGGCTATTTCTGGAAGGGCGAGGACCCCTGCGTCACCGGCATGAAGCGCCGGCGGCTTGCGCGCCTGCTCGAGTCGAAGACCAGCCTGCTGGCCTACCACCTGCCGCTGGATGCGCACGCCGAGCTGGGCAACAACGCGCAGCTGGCACGGGTACTGGCACTCAGCCCCGGCGGGACGTTCGGTAATGACGCTGACATGCCGCTCGGGCAGTCGGGCACGCTGGAGGCGCCGATGACCGGCGAT
>JBFELL010000006.1:0-36660 GCA_041552135.1 Gammaproteobacteria bacterium | reverse complement strand
CCGTCGATGTCCATGGCGCGGCGCGAGGCGAAGTGCTTGATGGCCTCCTTGCGCTGCGCCGGGCAGAACAGGCCACCGGTGCAGCGTGCCACGACCTCACCCTCGACGCGCTCGACCGCCGAGCCGCACTCCGGACATGTCGCCGGCATTTTGAAGCGGCGCGCACCCCTGGCCCGTTTCTCCCTGATGACACGTACCACCTCCGGGATGACATCGCCGGCGCGCCGGATGATGACGGTATCGCCGACGCGCACGTCCTTGCGCTGCACCTCGTCGGCATTGTGCAGGGTGGCGTTGGTGACGGTAACACCGCCGACGAAGACCGGTTCCAGCCGGGCCACCGGCGTCAGTGCGCCGGTGCGCCCGACCTGCACATCAATCCCGAGCACCGTGGTCTGTTCCTCCTGCGCCGGGAACTTGCGCGCGATCGCCCAGCGCGGCGCCCGGGCAACAAAGCCCAGCGACTCCTGCTGGTCGAGCCGGTCGACCTTGAACACCACCCCGTCGATGTCGAACGGCAGGCGGTCGCGCGCCTCGCCGAGTGCATTGTAGTAGGCAATGCAGCCCTCGACCCCGGTAACACGTTCGATGCCGTCGTAGACGCGCAGGCGCCAGTCACGCAGCTGCGCCAGCACATCACTGTGCCGCTCCGGCAGGCGGCCACCCTCGACCTGGCCGACACCGTAGCAGTAGATCTCCAGCGGCCGCGATGCCGTGACTTTCGGGTCCAGCTGGCGCAGGCTGCCGGCCGCGGCATTGCGCGGGTTGACGAAGGTTTTCTGGCCGCCCTCGAGTGCCTGCGCATTGAGCGCCGCGAAGCCCTTGTGCGACAGGTAGATCTCGCCACGCACCTCGAGCACCGGGGGTATGCCCCTGCCCTCGAGCCGCAGTGGCACACCGGCCACCGTGCGCACGTTGGCGGTGATGTCCTCGCCGGTCACGCCGTCGCCGCGGGTCGCGGCACGCGCCAGCACGCCGTGCTCGTAGCGCATGCTGACGGCCACGCCGTCGAGTTTCGGTTCGGCTGCATATTCGACCGACTCGACACCAAGGCGCTCGCGCACCCGCCGGTCGAAGTCGCCGAGTTCAGTGTCGCTGAAGGCATTGTCCAGCGACAGCATGCGCACGGCATGGCGTACCTCGCCAAAGCTCTTCGACGGGGCTGCGCCGACGCGTTGCGTGGGGGAATCCGCCGTGAGCAGTTCGGGGTACTGCGCCTCGAGGTCCTGCAGCTCGCGCAGCAGGCGGTCGTACTCGGCATCGCTGATGATCGGGTCGTCGAGTACGTAATAGCGGTAGTTGTGCTCGTGAAGTCCGGAATGCAGCTCCGCGGCACGCCGGCGTGCCGCTTGCGGGACGCTCATAACGCCGTCTTGGCCACCCGCTGCCTTAGCTGGTAATCGATCACGTCCTCGCGCATGTGCCCGATGGTCTGGTTGGTGAGCGCGCTGCGGGTGGCATCGCAGACCGTGCCGCCGAGGCTGTCAGCCAGCGAGCGCGCGGCCTCCACCATCCTGTCGAAGGCCTGCACAGGGTCAAACGGTCCCGGCAGCTGCAGGAACAGCACCAGTCCGCTGGTGGTGAAGCTCGCCATCGCGGACAGGTCGAAGGTGCCGGGCTCGACCATGTTGGCAACCGAGAACAGGGGCTCCTCGCTGCCCCGCTGCCGGTCGACACAGTGGAAAATCTCCATGTCGCCGTACTGCAGTCCGGCCGTTTGCATGGCCTCGAAGATAAACGAACCGGGGAAGGGAACACCGGTGGGCGCCAGCACGAACAGGGTCACGACCTTGTCCGGCACCGGCGGCGGTGTCTTCGGCGCCGTCGAACCGCCTGCCGCGACATCCGGCTGCGGCCCGGAGTCCTCGGAAATCAGCCGCTCCAGCCGCTCCAGCTCGGCCTCGACCGCCTCATTGTCGCCAGGCTGATCAAACAGGGGATCGATATCACTGCCCGGGCGTGTCGACGGGCGTTCAGACTGTTCGCGCACCTCGTCCCGGCCGGTGTGGTAGCGGCCAAACAGGTAGATGCCAAGCACGATGACAAAGCCGGCAAGCAGCAGAATCCAGCGGATGTTCTCCATGGTAAAAAAATACCGTCAGTAACTGATCAGAACCACGTAGGTTAACACGGCTACATTGCCGCCATCTCGACCGCCGCATCGATATCGACCGCCACCAGGCGGGAGACGCCCGGCTCGTTCATGGTGACACCGGTCAGCTGGTTGGCCATCTCCATGGTGATCTTGTTATGGGTGATGAAGATGAACTGCACCTGCTCGGCCATCTCCCGCACCATGTCGCAGTAGCGGCCGACATTGGCGTCGTCCAGCGGCGCATCCACCTCGTCCAGCATGCAGAATGGCGAGGGATTGAGCTCGAAGATCGAAAACACCAGGGCGATTGCCGTCAGTGCCTTTTCTCCGCCGGACAGCAGGTGGATGGTGCTGTTGCGCTTGCCCGGCGGGCGGGCCATCACGGTGACCCCGGTGTCCAGCAGGTCCTCTCCGGTCAGCTCCATGTAGGCATGGCCGCCGCCGAACAGGCGCGGGAAGCGCGCCTGCAGCCCGCTGTTGACCAGGTCGAAGGTCTCCTTGAAGCGATCGCGCGTTTCCTTGTCGATCTTGGCAATGGCCGTTTCCAGCGTCTGCAGGGCCTCCGTGAGGTCGGCATGCTGCGCATCCAGATAGACCTTGCGCTCGGACGCCTCCTCGAATTCATCGATCGCCGCGAGATTGATCGGTCCGAGCCGCTGGATGCGCCGCTCCAGGGTCTCGGCCTGCTCGGCCCAGGCCTCCACCGTGGCGCCCTCTTCCAGCTCCTCGAGCAGCTTGTTATGGTCAAAGCCGGACTCGTTGATCTGCTCCAGCAGGGTGTCGCTGCGCACCTTGATCTCCTGCCAGGCCATGCGGTCGTGCTCGACCTGCTCGCGCTGGCCGGCCACGGCGCGTTCCTTGCGGACCCGGTCCTGGTCCTGCTCGCGCACGCTGTGCTCGATGTCCTCGACGCGCTTGCGCGCCTCACCCAGTCTGGCCTCGACCTCTGCCCGCTGCGTCAGCAGGTGGCCAAGCTGCGCCTCGAGCTCGGCGATGGGCGTGTCGCCATGGGACAGGATGCCGCTCAGCTCGTCGCGGCGACCGGCCAGCTGCCGGGTCTGCTCACGCATGCGCTCCAGGTTTTCCGCCGTCGCCTCCCGGGCCGTGCGCAGGGATTCGGCGCGCAGCGCCAGTTCATGCATGGCCTGCTGGGCGCTGCGGGACTGCTCTCGCGCCGTGTCCAGCTCCACGGTCAGGGTCTGCTGGCGCCGGGTGCGCTCCTCGCGCTCGGCCGTAAGCGCCTCGATCCCGGCCAGCGCCTCGTCAAGCCGTGCCCGTGCCGTACCGAATTCCTCCTCCTCCCTGGATCTCTGGACGCGCAGCTCCTCGGTTTCCATCAGCACATCCTGGCTGCGGCTCTGGTGATGCTCCAGCCGGGAGCGGCAGGCAGCCAGTTCGGCCTGCAGTTCGCCGGCGCGTCGATGTGCCTCGTTGTATTCGTTCTGCAACCGGTCGCGCTCCTGCTCGGCGGCCACCAGTTGATCGCGGGCCGCGGCGGTATCCGCGCGCAGGGCGTCGAGCTGGCCTGCCTGGGCAGCGATATCCTCCTGCAGCTGGCCGATCTCGCGTTCACGCTGCAGCACGCCGGCCTTCTCGTCGGCATCGCGGGCCACCCGCAGCCAGCCCCGCCCCATCCAGATGCCGTCGCGCGTGACGACCGACTCCCGCGCCGACAGCGAAGGGGCCCTGGCCAGCGCCTCGGAGAGCGAATCCGCGGCATACACGTTGTCGAGCAGCGCCCCCATGGCCCAGGGCGAGCGGATCTTGTCCGTGAGCGGGGTCAGGGCACCATTGCCCGGCGTGGCGACGATCCCGGCGCGGGTGTCGAACAGCGCTACCGCGCCCTGCTCGAAACCGCTGAGCATCTGCTCGGCGTTCTGGAACCCGTCAACGCAGACGGCCTCAAGGTACAACCCGAGTACGGTCTCCACGGCATGCTCCCAGCCGCTCTCGACCTCGATCTCCTGTGCCAGGCGCGGCGCATCCGTCAGCCCCTGGGCATCGAGCCAGCCGGTAACCGCCGCCGAGCGCTGGCCGAGTGCGGCCTGCTGCAGGGTTTGCAGTGATGCCAGCTGCCCGCGCAGGTCATGATGCGTGCTCTGCAGGGCGACCGTTTCCTGTTCGCGCAGGTCAATGCCGGAACGGATCTCGCTGATACGCTGGCCGGCGGCCATCAGCAGCGACTGCTTGGCGGCGGTCAGCTCCTCCTGTTCGGAGGCGCGCTGGATCAGCCGGTCGACTTCGTTGGCAGGGGCGTTGTTCTCCAGGTTCTGCTGTTCCTGGCCCATGCGCTGCAGCCGTTCATCCAGCTGCTGCATGTGGCGTTCCAGGTGGTCCAGCCGGGTGCGCTCGACCTGCACCGACTGGGAGCGCTCGGCCGAGCGCCGGTTGAACTCCTCCCACGCCTCGCGCCAGTCCTGCATGGCCTGCTCGGCCGCCCGCAGCACGGCGGCGGACTCCTGCGCCTGCCCCTGTATCGACTGCAGCTCCGGCTCGATGGCGCCGATGTCCTGCACCAGCTGCTCCAGCCGTTTGTCATCGCGATCGATATGCTCGCCGATCTCCCCCAGTGTCTGCTCCGCGCGCGCCAGTTCCTGTTGCTGCTGCTGGCGCGATTCCTTGCTGTGCTGGATCGCCTGCTCGATACGCGCCACGTCGGCGCCGAGCCGGTAGTAGTCGCCCTGCACGCCATTGAAGGCCTCGTTGGCCACGGTCAGCTCTTCGCGCAGCTTCTCCAGTGCGGACTCGATCGCGCGCTGCTCTGCCAGCCCGGCCTCCATGGCCATTTCCAGCTCGCGGATCTGCTTTTCACGGCCACTGCAGTCCCCGTGCAGCGCGCTGTAGCGCAGGGCCAGAAGTTCCGCCTTGACCTGGCGCTCCTCTTCCTTGAGTTCCTTGTAGCGCTCGGCGGCACGCGACTGGCGTTTCAGCTTGTCGAGCTGCTTGTCGATCTCCTCGAGCAGGTCATTCAGCCGGTCGAGGTTCTCGCGGGTGTGCTTGATGCGGTTTTCGGTCTCCCGGCGCCGTTCCTTGTACTTGGAGATGCCGGCCGCCTCCTCGAGGAATACCCGCAGGTCCTCGGGCTTTGCCTCGATCAGGCGGGAGATCATGCCCTGCTCGATGATGGAGTAGCTGCGCGGCCCCAGGCCGGTGCCGAGAAAGATATCGGTGATGTCGCGGCGGCGGCACCGGGTGCCGTTCAGGAAGTAGGTGGACGTGCCGTCGCGGGACACCTGGCGGCGGATGGCAATTTCGTTGTAACCGGCATACTGGCCGGTGACAGTGCCGTCGCTGTTATCGAAGGCGAGTTCGATGCTGGCGTGGCCGACCGGCTTGCGCGCCGTCGAACCATTGAAGATGACGTCCGCCATGGAATCGCCGCGCAGGTGCTTGGCGGAGGATTCGCCCATGACCCAGCGCACGGCATCGATAATATTCGATTTACCGCAGCCGTTTGGACCGACGACGCCGACGAGTTTACTGGGGATGTAGATCGTGGTCGGATCTACGAAGGACTTGAACCCTGCCAGCTTGATCTTGGTGAGCCGCATGGACGGCTAATGTACTCGAAACGCTAGCTGCGATACAACTATTTGTGAACAGGGCCGGCTTGCGCACAGCATCTTGTGTCGAGTATCTTCAGCGCCATGTCGACCCAGCCCAGCAAGGACCTCGAGACGTTCGCCAATCCGACCCCGGAACGCGACTACACCATCCGCATCCGTGTGCCGGAATTCACCTGCCTGTGTCCGAAGACCGGCCAGCCCGACTTCGCCACCCTGTACCTTGAATACGTGCCGGATGGACTGTGCGTGGAGTTGAAGTCCCTCAAGCTCTATGTCTGGTCTTTCCGTGACGAGGGCGCCTTCCACGAGGCCGTGACCAACCGCATCCTGGACGATCTGGTCGCCGCCTGCCAGCCGCGCTTCCTGCGGTTGCGAGCGGAATTCAACGTCCGCGGCGGCGTCTACACCGACGTCGTGGTCGAGCACCGCCAGGACGGCTGGTCGCCGGCACCGGCCGTGGATCTGAATTAGCAGAACACAAAACGGGGACAGCCCCCGGTTTTCCAAGAAAACCGGGGTCTGTCCCCCTTCAGAGATGAACCATTACCTCGGCATCGACTTCGGCACCTCCGGTTGCCGGGCCTGCGTCATCGATGACCATGGCGGGATCTGCGCCGAAGCGGCGGTCGCCCTGCCCGTCCCCCTCGCCCATGCCGGCAGCCGCGAACAGGACGCCGAACTCTGGTGGCAGGGCCTGTGCCGGCTGCTTGACGACCTCGCGCAGGCCACCCCGCTCGCCGATATCGCCGCCATCAGCCTGGACGGTACCTCCTCGACCCTGCTGTGTTGCGAGGCGAACGGGACACCGCTGGCCCCGGCACTCATGTACAACGATGCCCGCTCGACGGCCGAGGCCGTGCGCATTGCCGGCACGGCGCCTGCGACCAGCGGTGCCCACGGCGCCAGTTCGGGACTGGCCAAGCTGCTGCACCTGCAGGCCGGCGGCCTGACAGAAAAGGCACGCCATGTCCTGCACCAGGCCGACTGGCTGCTGGGACGCCTGGCGGGCGAATACGGCGTGACCGACGAGAACAATGCCCTGAAACTCGGCTACGATCCGGTCGAACGCCGCTGGCCGGAGTGGCTGGACGCGCTTGGCATCAACCGCCGGCTGCTGCCCGGGGTCGTGCCGCCAGGCCGGGCCATCGGTACCCTCGCCGGGGAATGGTGCCGGCGCTGGGGCTTCACCGGCGCGACCCGCATTGTCAGCGGCACCACCGACAGCACGGCCGCCTTTCTTGCCACCGGCGCTGCACCGGGCGAGGCAGTCACGTCACTGGGCAGCACGCTGGTACTGAAGATCTACACCGACCGGCCGGTGTTCGAGCCGCACTACGGCATCTACAGCCATCGACTCGGTGACCGGTGGCTGGCGGGCGGGGCCTCCAACAGCGGCGGCGCCGTTCTGAAACAGTATTTCAGTCCGGCGGAAATCGCCACCTACTCAGACCAGCTCGAGCCAGCCTCCCCGACCGGCCTGGACTACTACCCCCTGCCGGCCGCGGGGGAACGCTTTCCGGAGAACAACCCGTCGCTGCCGCCACGGCTGCAACCGCGCCCCCCGGAGGACGCGGTTTTTTTCCAGGCCATCCTGGAGGGCATCGCGGCCATCGAACAGCGCGGCTACCGCCTGCTGGAGCAGCTGGGGGCGCCCTACCCGGCCCGCGTTCACACCACCGGCGGTGGTGCCGGCAATGCCGGCTGGCAGGCCATCCGCCAGGCGGCCCTCGGCGTCCCGGTCGTTGCCGCAAGACACCAGCAGGCGGCCTACGGTGCCGCCCTGCTGGCCAGACAGGGAATGGAACAAATCATATAACCGCAGAGACGCAGAGGGCACAGAGAAAGCCGTTTAAAATTCATAATCAGTTCACCGCAAAGATGCAAGGGACGCAAAGACCAGAACAAGCCATGAAAGAGCCCCGTCATTCCCGCGAATGCTGGAACCCGTTCCTGATTGAAATAGCGAATTCATGGATCCACGCCTGCATGGGGACGAGAATGGGTTTATCTGAATATTTTCCTTGCGCCCTTTGCGTCTTTGCGGTGAGTTGTATTTTAAAATTTATATATACTCTGCGCCCTTTGCGTCTTTGCGGTGAAGTTTCAATGAAACCAGGAATCATCCATGAACGACCTGCTTAACGGCTTCGGCTACCTGCGCGAGGGTCTGCGCCTGATACGCACACCCGGACTGCGGCGCTATGTCGCCATACCGCTGCTGATCAGCACGCTGCTGTTCACCACGGCAATCTATGCCGGCTATTACTGGCTGGAGGTCCTGATGAACTGGCTGCTGGGTTACCTGCCGTCCTGGCTGGAATGGCTGCGCTACCTCCTGATGCCGCTGTTCGCACTGACCGTGGTGCTGCTGGTCTTCTACACCTTCTCGCTGCTGACCAACCTGCTTGCCGCACCCTTCAATGGCCTGCTGGCCGAGGCCGTGGAAAAGTACCTGACCGGCCAGTCACTGGACGAGGTCGGCGGCTGGCAGGCCGTGCTGAAGGACATCGTCCCCAGCCTGTTCTCCGAGCTGCGCAAGCTGCTGTACTTCATCCTGCGCGCCATCCCGCTGGGTATTCTGTTCCTGATCCCCGGCATCAACCTGGCAGCACCGTTCCTCTGGGCCCTGTTCAGCGCCTGGATGCTGGCGGTCGAATACATCGACTACCCGATGGGGAACCACATGCTGCATTTCGCCGAACAGCGCAAACGCCTGCGCCGTCGACGCCTGCTGTCCTGGGGGTTTGGTGGAGGCTCGCTGCTGATGACCCTGATACCGGTGGTCAATTTCCTCGCCATGCCTGCCTCGGTTGCCGGCGCCACGGCCATGTGGGTCAGGGAGCACCGGCAGGCCGGCGACGAACCTGTTCAAGGCAATACCTGAGGCACTGCCGGCAGCATAACCTGCATTCACTCTCATAAAGCCTTCAGCCATTTGCGCTGCAACTTTTTCTCGCATGGAAAAGATGGGTGTTACACGGCACATTTGCAGACATCGCACAGAGCTACCTTGCCAGGTACTCCCGCAGCCGTCGCACCCCCTCCTCCAGGTTCTCCAGCGAGGTGGTGTAGGCAAACCGGACATGCTGCTCCGGCCTGTTGATGCCGAAGTCGATGCCGGGCGTGATCGCCACACCCGCCTCTTCCAGCAACTGCTGCGAGAAGCGGTAGCTGTCATCCGTCAGGCGGCTGCAGTCAGCATACAGATAGAACGCACCGCCCGGTACTGTCGGAATATGGAAGCCGATCTCGCGCAATGCCGGCAGCAGGTAGTCACGGCGCTGCCGGAAGGCCTCGCACCGCTCCTCCAGGATGGCGATATTCTGCGGTTCAAATGCCGTCAGCGCCGCATGTTGCGCCAGCGTTGGCGCGGCAAGAAACAGGTTCTGCGCCAGCTTGTCGATTTCCGGCACCACATCCAGCGGCGCCACCAGCCAGCCAAGGCGCCAGCCGGTCATGCCGAAATATTTCGAGAAACTGTTGATGACGAAGATGTCTTCCGATACCGACAGCGCCGTTTCAGCCGGCGCATCGTAGGTCAGCCCGTGATAGATCTCGTCGACCACCAGGCTGGCACCACGGGCCGTCACCTCGGCATGCAGTGCCCGCAGGGCGTCAGGCTCGAGCAACGTCCCGGTCGGATTGGATGGCGAGGCCACCAGCAGTGCGCTGACGGGGTCGCGCCATGCATCGCGCACCTGCGCCACAGACGGCTGATACTGCGTGGTCGCATCGACCGCTATGCCCAGCGGCTCGCCGTTCAGCAGGTAGACGAAGTTGCGGTTGCAGGGGTAGCCGGGGTCCGCCATCAGCACGGCGTCACCGGGATTGACCAGCACCGCCATGACCAGCTGCAGGGCGGCCGAGGCACCGGGCGTGATCACGATCCGCTCTGCTGCAACCGCCACGCCGTAGCGCTCGGCGTAGAACGCCGCGATACGTTCACGCAGTGCCGGCAGCCCGGCCGCAGGGGTGTAGTGTGTCCGCCCTTCGGCCAGCGCCCGCATACCGGCATCGATCACAGGCTGCGGCGTCACGAAATCCGGTTCACCGATCTCCATGTGCACGATGGACCGCCCGGCCGCCTCCAGCTCCCGGGCACGTGCCAGCAACGCCATGACGTGAAACGGCTGGATGGACGACATGCGTTCCGCAAGATGTTTCATGAAACGGTCTGCTGCTTCGCCACGTGCCGCGCGTGCAACTCGCGCAGAAAATCGACATCGACCAGCTCGCCGGGTGCGGGTGTACCCGAGAGCCGGTGACACGGCTGACCGGGCTCACCCAGGCTGTCGAGCACCACGGCCGCACCGGCGAAGTTCTGATCGCGGGTGTACGGATTGACGGTAACCAGTGTTACCAGTCCCGCCGCGGTGGATGAAAGCAGGCCATTGAGCGAATCCTCCAGCGCCAGGCACTGCCCGGGCGCAAGTGCCATGCGCTGCATGGCGTGATAATAGATATCCGGCGCCGGTTTCTTCCGCGGCACGATGCCGCCCGCGGCAATCACATCGAACCAGCCATCGGTGCCAGAGGAAAAACTGTGCTGCAGCAGGGCCGTGACATTGGCCGGCGTGGTGGTGGTTGCAATGCCCAGCCGCAAGCCTGCCTCCAGTGCCTCCCGCATCAGGCGCTCGACACCCGGTCGCAGCACCACGCGACCGTTCGCCAGCATGTCGGTATAAAAGCCGGTCTTGCGTGCATGCAGCCCGGCTATGTCGGCATCCGGCATATCGACCTCCGGCAGGTAACTGTCGAGGTAGTAACGAATGCGTTCCTTGCCACCGGTAACGGCAAGCAGCGCCTTGTACAGACCCTCGTCCCAGGACCAGTCCAGGCCCGCTTCGGCAAACGCCGCATTGAATGCCTGGCGGTGAAAATCCTCGGTATCGGCAAGCGTGCCGTCGACATCGAACAACAGCGCTTCGAGTACTGTATTCATAGTGTACGAATTCCCTGTGAAATCACCGCCGGGCGAGCGGTTATCAATACGTCCGCCCCCGCCGCTGCGCCACGGCGGCACCGTACGGTTCAATCTTGACTAATGGCCAGAGAGGCGTATAAATCACGCCCCTGACGTGAGAAGCCCGTCATTAAAAAACCGCATGTCAGCGACATTTAAACTCTTAATTGATTGATTTGGATACAGTTACTGAAATGAACTGTTTCCGGGGATAGTGTACATGGCTGTCAAGAAGAAATCAGCGCAAGCGAAAACCGCGACGAAAAAGAAATCCGTCGCCAGGAAAAAGGCGGTTAAAAAAGCCGCCAGCAAGAAGAAGGCTGCACCAAAGAAATCGGCTGCAGCGAAGAAAAAGACAGCGTCCAGAAAGACCAGTAAGGCAAGACGCGGGACCACCTCGCAGGTCGGCCCGGTACCGGGTATCGCGGCCTACAAGGAAATGAAGGGCGAGGAGTACATGAACGACAAGCAGGTCGAGCATTTCCGCAATATCCTGCAGGCGTGGAAAATGGAACTCATGGAAGAAGTCGACCGCACCGTCCATCACATGCAGGACGATGCCGCCAATTTCCCGGATCCGAACGACCGCGCAACGCAGGAGTCCGAATTCAGCATGGAACTGCGCGCCCGTGACCGGGAACGCAAGCTCATCAAAAAGATCGAGGAGTCCATGCAGAACCTCGAGAATGATGAATACGGTTACTGCGAGGCCTGTGGCGTGGAGATCGGCGTCAAGCGTCTCGAGGCACGACCCACGGCGACGCTGTGCATCGACTGCAAGATACTCGACGAGATCAAGGAAAAACAGATGGGATGACCGGAGACAGTCCGCGATACCCTTGTTAGCGAAGCCGGCACCTGCCGGCTTTATTATTTCTGACAGCACCGGACAATGACCGCTGATACGAAACCCCGGGACCAGCCCCCGGTCAACGCCTACCGCGGCCGGTTTGCCCCCTCCCCGACCGGACCGCTGCACTTCGGCTCCCTGGTCGCAGCCGTGGGCAGTTACCTGGATGCCCGACATCACCGCGGGGAATGGCTGCTGCGCATCGAGGACATCGACCCGCCGCGGGAGGTCCCGGGGGCTACACAGGCTATTCTGCACAGCATCGAACAGTTCGGCATGCAGTGGGACGGACCGGTCGTTTATCAAAGCCGGCGCAAGTCCTATTACGAATCCGCACTGGAGACACTGCACCGTTGCGGCGCCGTGTATGATTGCGCCTGCACCCGCCGGGAAATTGCCGACAGCGCCGTCCACGGCGATGCCGGCCCCGTCTATCCGGGCACCTGCCGCAACGGCATGCCACCGGGACGCAAGGCGCGTTCCCTGCGTGTCGTGGCAGGTGACAGCCTGCTGAGCGTGCATGACCGGCTGCAAGGCCGCGTGCAGCATTCGCTGCGCGATCAATGCGGCGATTTTGTCGTGCGCCGGGCGGACAGGCTCGTGGCCTACCAGCTCGCCGTAGTCGTCGATGACGCCGATCAGGGTATCACCCATGTCGTGCGCGGCGCCGACCTGCTGGATTCCACACCACGCCAGGTACACCTGCAGCAATTGCTGGGTTATGCCAGGCCGGATTACGCCCACCTCCCGGTGGCGGCAAACCTGGCCGGCGAGAAACTCAGCAAGCAGACCCGCGCCCGCCACATCGACACCGGCGACCCGGTTGCCACCCTGCGTGACGCACTGGAATTCCTGCGCCAGCCATTGCCGGATGGAGCGCAGCAGGCGAGCCTCGACGAGCTCTGGCAATGGGCCATCGAACACTGGACACCGGATTCAATCCCCGGTTGCCGCAGCCTGCCGGCACCGGCGGCCTGGCTCGGCGATGCAGCACCGGCCCAGGCACCGGCAAACCGCTGTTCACCACCAAAACGCTCGTTATAATGATCAACCGGACACCCGGTCAGGCCGGGCCGAACACACACAGGAGGAGTCCCATGTCTGACGGCAAGACCTATGACATACCGGCAGCTTTTGCCGAGCATGCGCACATGGATGAGGCACAGTACCGGGCAATGTATAGCCGCTCCATCGAGGACCCGCAGGGTTTCTGGGCAGAGCAGGCCGAGCGCTTTCTCGACTGGGACAAGACCTGGGACACGGTGCTTGACTGGGACTACCACAAGGGCCACATCCGCTGGTTCGAGGGTGGCCGACTCAATGCCTGCTACAACTGCGTCGACCGCCATCTCGAGACGCGCGGTGAACAGACCGCGCTGATCTGGGAAGGTAACGATCCCGCCGACGATGCGCGCATCACCTACCGGGAACTGCACGGGCAGGTCTGTCGTCTCGCCAACGTGCTCAAGTCACGCAATGTCGGCAAAGGCGACCGTGTCTGCATCTACATGCCGATGATTCCGGAAGCGGTCTACGCCATGCTGGCCTGCGCCCGCATCGGTGCCGTGCACTCGGTGGTGTTTGGCGGCTTTTCCCCGGAGTCCATCAAGGACCGGGTACTGGATTCCGACTGCCAGACGGTCATCACGTCCGACGAGGCGGTTCGCGGCAGCAAGCATATCGGCCTCAAGGCCAATGTCGACAAGGCGCTGGAGGCCTGCCCGAATGTCCATACGGTTGTCACCGTCAGGCATACCGGTAACGACATCGCCTGGCTTGAGGGGCGGGACGTCTGGTACCACGAGGCCATGGAGGCCGCATCGGCCGACTGCCCGGTCGAGATCATGGAGGCCGAGGACCCGCTGTTCATACTCTACACCTCAGGCTCCACCGGCAAGCCCAAGGGTGTGCTGCACACCACCGGCGGTTACCTGCTGTATGCGGCCATCACGCACAAGTATGTCTTCGACTATCATGACGGCGACGTCTACTGGTGCACGGCCGATGTCGGCTGGATCACCGGCCATTCCTATATCGTCTACGGGCCGCTGGCGAACGGCGCCATCTCGCTGGTGTTCGAGGGCGTGCCGACATACCCCGACGCCTCGCGTTTCTGGCAGGTCTGCGACAAGCACAAGGTCAACACCTTCTACACGGCACCGACGGCACTGCGCTCACTGATGCGCATGGGCGATGAACCGGTCAGGCAGACCTCGCGGGAGAGCCTGCGCCTGCTGGGCACGGTCGGCGAACCCATCAACCCGGAGGCCTGGGAATGGTATTACCACGTGGTGGGCGATGCTCGTTGCCCCATCGTCGATACCTGGTGGCAGACCGAGACCGGCGGCCACATGATCACCCCCATTCCCGGCGCGATGAAACTGAAACCCGGCTCCGCAACACGGCCCTTCCCGGGCGTCAGTCCCGCCATCGTCGACCAGGACGGCAATATCCAGGAGGGTGCCGCCGAGGGCAGCCTCGTCATCACGCACCCCTGGCCCGGGCAGATGCGCACCGTGTTTGGCGATCACCAGCGATTCATCGACACCTATTTCAAGACCTATCCCGGCATGTACTTCACCGGTGACGGTGCGCGCCGCGACGAGGACGGTGATTACTGGATCACCGGCCGCGTCGATGACGTCATCATCGTCTCCGGCCACAACCTCGGCACGGCCGAAATCGAAAGCGCCCTGGTACTGCACGACGCCGTTGCCGAGGCCGCTGTTGTCGGCTACCCGCACGAGGTCAAGGGCCAGGGAATCTATGCCTATGTCACAGTAATCAACGGCATGGAGCCCAGTGACGAGCTGCGCACGGAACTCGTACAGCAGGTGCGCCGCGAAATCGGGCCGCTTGCCACTCCCGATATCATCCAGTGGGCCCCCGGACTGCCGAAGACCCGCTCCGGCAAGATCATGCGCCGCATCCTGCGCAAGATCGCCGCCAACGACATGGACAGCCTTGGCGATACCAGCACGCTGGCGGATCCCGCCGTGGTCGATGAACTGATTGCCAACCGCATATCCTGATCGGGTTGAAAGCGATCAGAACCCGATTGCACCCGGTCGGTGCCGAGTAAATCGACGTCATACTGGCCACGGAAGCACACGGAATATTCTCCAGCAATATCTATCTTTTCCGTGTGATTCCGTGGCTATTTCATCCCTGGGGCTAAAGGCTGTGCCATTCAACACGGGAACGCCATCCCGATGTGTGTGTTGCAGGCCCAACCCGACTCGGGACCTTGCCTGCCCGCGCCTGGTAAAGCGATGATCACCACCAGCACATTCCGGCCCGCCTGGTGGCTGCCGGGTCCCCACCTGCAGACCCTTTATCCCACCCTGTTCCGCAGCCGTACCTACCCGGCGTTGCAGCGGGAACGACTGGAACTTGCCGACGGCGACTTTATTGACCTCGACTGGGCCGGCGATGACGGCAGGCCGGTCGTGCTGGTGCTGCACGGACTCGAGGGCTCGCTGCAATCACACTATGCCGGCGGCATACTGCGGGCACTCACGGCCAGCGGCTACCGCGCCGTGCTGATGTACTTCCGCGGCTGCAGCGGGGAGCCCAACCGCTTGCCGCGCAGCTACCACTCCGGTGAGACCGGCGACCTGGCAACCGTGGTACGGCATATCCGCAAACGGCTGCCGTCAACACCGCTTGCCGCCATCGGCTACTCGCTGGGCGGCAACGTCCTGCTCAAATGGCTCGGCGAAACCGGCAGTGACAATGGCCTGGCAACCGCCATCGCCGTCTCGGTGCCGTTTGACCTGGACCAGGCCGCACGCAAACTCGAACGCGGGCTGTCACGCATCTACCAGCGACACCTGCTGCAGAAGCTGCGGCGGTCCGTAGCGGCCAAGACCCGGCGGCTCGCAACACCACGGCCAGCCGAACCACTGGCCGATCTGAAAACCTTCCGTCAGTTCGACGATGCCATCACCGCCCCCCTGCACGGCTTTCGCGATGTGGATGATTACTACAGCCGCTGCAGCAGCCACGGGTTTCTGCGGGATGTCACAACGCCGACCCTCATCCTCCACTCACGGGACGATCCCTTCCTGCCGAGTGCCGCAATACCGGACGCGGCCATGCTCAGTCCGGCAACCACGCTGGAACTGACCAGTGCCGGTGGCCATGTCGGCTTCATTGCCGGCAATACCCCCTTCCGGCCCCGCTACTGGCTGGAGACACGCATCTGCCGGCATCTGCGGGAGCATCTCTGAGCCCTGCCGGGATCCGCCCTGAATTACCATAAACCACATCAATATAATTCGACATCTATATGTTATTCAGGAAAAATATAAATTCACACAGGAACATATATTAAAGGCAAACCCCGGTACGCCGTTACAGGTTTCATACATAAGTACACAGTCACGGTCACAGTTCGTGCAAAACACCGAGAGACGACCCATGGGTAAAAGCATGTTCAGGTATCTGCAATGCGCAATCATGCTGCTGGTCAGCGTCGGGGCCGCCGCCGGCAACGACATCTGGGTGACCCTGTTCAGGGAAACACTCCAGCAAGCCCAACGGGGCGACAGCGAGGCGCAATACAACGTCGGCTCCATGTACCAGAATGGCCGCGGGGTGAAAGCCGATCGCGACAAGGCCCTCGAGTGGTATGGCAAGGCAGCCAAACAGGGGAACACCAGGGCCGTGTCGCGCCTCGACCTGATGCAAGCCAGCCAGGCCAGTTACAGCAGCGAACTGCAGCGGGCGGAACAGGGCAATGCCGGTAGCCAGTACAATATCGGCAACATGCTCAGCAAGGGCAATGGTACAAACATGGATCTCGGGCAGGCGCTCGGCTGGTATGAGAAGGCCGCCAGCCAGGGGCACATCAAGGCCGCCTACAAGCTCGGCCTCGCCCACTACGAAGGCTCCGGTGTCGGGAAAAACGGCAAGCAGGCGCTGAAGTGGCTCAGTGTTGCGGCTGATGACGGTTATGCACCGGCACAATACTATCTCGGCAAGATCCATGCAGAAGGCAACGGCACCCGCAGGAATTACCGCAAGGCACTGGCATGGTTCACGAAGGCGGTCGACGGCGGTTTTGACCAGGCGCGCGGTGAAATGATCGATGTCACCGAGCGCATGGAAATGCAGGCCGCCAGCCACAAGCCGGCGAAGCAGCAAGACATGACAGCAAAGGCGGCAAACGCACGGGCAAGCACCACTGCCGACACGAAACCGGCGAATACACCGGCAACTGCCAGCGGCGCCTCAACGGTGGTTACAATGGAAAGCCTCATGCTGGGCAACTGGAGTCGCGACGAGCAGCCAGTTGCCTGGCTGCCCTCCGCCATCAACAACTGCCGTACCGAGAAAGACAGGATCGTCTGTTTCAGTGACGACCAGGTCCGCAAGACCGGCACGAACACCATCAAGTTCAAGACCAAGGCCATCATCAGCCATTTCTCCGCTGCCGGCGCCTTCACCATCACCTACCGCAACCTGGTGATAAACGTCGTCGCGAACGAACCGGCAGCCAGCGACGAGGTGTCCGCATTTGACGAGGCCGCAGAAGAAAAGGGCTATGCCGTCAAGACCGGCTGGGGCAAGGAGCACAGCCTGGAGTGTCTTCTCAATGACCGTTATGCCCTGGGCTGCACCAAGAACAAGACCCACGCGATGGTGATCACCAGCCAGCAGCAGGTCGCTGAGCACAAGTGAGCCGTACCGGTGACACAGTAAAAAGGGGCCAGCCGGCCCCTTTTTTCATGGCATTTCGACGGGTGGTCAATCCTGCCCCACCGCCTTCATGCTCAGGCGGATGCGACCCTGCTTGTCGACCTCAAGCACCTTGACCTTGACCATGTCGCCCTCTGACAGCTTGTCGCTGACATTCTGCACGCGCTCCTCGCAGATCTGCGAGATGTGCACCAGGCCGTCCTTGCCGGGCAGGATGGTGACGAAGGCACCGAAATCCATCAGCTTGGCGACCTTGCCGTCATACACGGTACCGACCTCGACGTCGGCGGTGATCAGCTCGACCCGACGGCGCGCCTCGTTGCCGGCCTCGAAATCGACGGAGGCAATCTTGATGTTGCCGGCATCATCGATATCGATGCTGGCGCCGGTCTCATCCGTGATGGAGCGGATGGTAGCGCCACCCTTGCCGATGACATCGCGGATCTTGTCGGGGTTGATCTTCATGGTGATGTAGCGCGGGGCGAACTTCGAGACCTCCTCGCGCGGCGCCTCGATGGCCTTGTTCATCTCGCCAAGGATGTGCATGCGCCCGTCGTTGGCCTGGGCCAGCGCCTTTTCCATGATCTCGCGTGTGATGCCCTGGATCTTGATATCCATCTGCAGCGCGGTCACACCACTGCGGGTGCCGGCAACCTTGAAGTCCATGTCGCCGAGGTGGTCCTCGTCACCGAGGATATCGGTCAGCACGGCATAGTCGCCACCTTCCTTGATGAGGCCCATGGCCACACCGGCGACCGGTGCACTGGTCGGCACGCCGGCATCCATCATGGACAGGCTGCTGCCGCAGACGCTGGCCATGGAACTGGAGCCGTTGGACTCGGTGATCTCGGAAACAATGCGGATAGTATAGGGAAAATCATCCTGATTCGGCATCACCGCACTGACACCGCGCTTGGCCAGTTTGCCATGGCCCACCTCGCGGCGCTTGGTACCGCCGACGCGGCCGGTCTCGCCGACACAGTAGGGCGGGAAATTGTAGTGCAGCATGAACTGCTCCTTGTAGGAGCCGGACAACGAATCGATCAGCTGGCCATCGCGCTCGGTGCCGAGCGTGGTAACGACCAGCGCCTGGGTCTCGCCACGCGTGAACAGCGCCGAGCCGTGTGCGCGTGGCAACACGCCCGTGCGGATGCTGATCGGGCGCACCGTGCTGGTGTCGCGACCGTCGATGCGTGCCTCACCGACGAGGATGCGGCCACGCACGGTTTTCTTCTCCAGCTTGCCGATGGCGCCCTTGACCTCCTCACTGGTGAAACCGCCTTCGTCATCGGCAACCTTGTCAACGATCTCCTGGCGCACCTTGCTGAGCAGGGTATAACGGTCCTGCTTGTCAGCCACCTTGTAGGCCGCTGCAATGGCTTCCGCGCCTTCCTTCTCCACTGCCTCGGCCAGGGCCGTATTCTCTTCCGGCGCCGTCCACTCCATCGGCGGGGTATTGACCTCGGCGGCCAGTTCCTTGATGGCGTTGATAACGGCCTGTTGCTGTTCGTGACCGAAGACCACCGAACCCAGCATGACGTCTTCCGGCAGTTCCTTTGCCTCGGATTCGACCATCAGCACGGCACTCTCGGTACCGGCGACCACCAGGTCGAGTGCGGAGACCGCCATCTGGTCGGCCGTCGGGTTGAGCACGTAGTTGCCGTCGACGTAACCGACACGGGCGGCGCCGACAGGGCCGTTGAACGGCAGGCCGGAAATCGACATGGCGGCCGATGCACCGATCAGCGCGGGAATATCCGGGGGAATCTGCGGGTCGAAGGAGATGACCGTCAGGATGACCTGCACCTCGTGAGTGAAACCCTTGGGGAACAGCGGCCGCAGCGGGCGGTCCACCAGACGACACAACAGGGTCTCGGCCTCGCTCGGGCGTCCCTCGCGGCGGAAAAAGTTGCCGGGGATCTGGCCGGCGGCGTAGCCCTTCTCCTGGTAGTCAACTGTCAGCGGGAAGAAGTCGCGTCCTTCCATGGGGTGCTTGTCACCGACGACCGTCGCGAGCACCTGCGTGTCGCCCATGCTGACAATAACTGCGCTGCACTGACGGGCGATTTCGCCGGTTTCCAGTGTGACCGTCTGGTCACCGTATTGAAACGATTTCTTGATTGCGCTCACGAGGATATTCCCCTAACTGATGATTAAGGTGTCTGAAAAATGCTGGATGGTATTGCTGCTGGCGGGTATTAGCGACGCAGACCCAGACGACCGATGAGGTCCTGGTAACGTTTGCTGTCCTTGCCCTTCAGGTAATCAAGCAGCTTGCGGCGCTTGTTAACCATGCGCAGCAGCCCCTGGCGTGAATGATGATCACCCTTGTGCTTGCTGAAATGATCCGTCAGATGCTGGATGTTGGCTGACAGCAGGGCAACCTGCACTTCCGGTGATCCGGTGTCGGCATCACCGCGCTGGTAGTCGGAAACGATCTGCCCTTTTTGTTCGGCACTTAAAGCCATGGAAAAACTCCCGAAAAACACTTCAAATTTAGCGAGCGGGGTATTCTAACTGCCGGCAGGCCCGGCCACAAGCTATCCGTGGGGATACGGGGGATTCAACGCCCCGCATTCAGCAGCCTGCGCGGCGCCACCCGGCCATCGTCGAGGATCTCGCCGACGCCAAGAAACCGTGACTCGCCCTCGTAGAGGCGCACCAGCCCCGAGGTCGGTGCCTTCGGCACCAGCACCGGCTGGCCCTGGCGCAGGTAGAAGGCCGTATCGCCGACGAGGTGGACATCCGGCCAGTTGGCCAGGCCGCTCTCCATCGGCAGCAGCAGCGCGTCCAGCCCCGCCTCGCCGGCCTCGGCCAGGCGCTCCTGCAGCGCCTCCATGGTCACCATGCCGTGCTCGTCGAACGGCCCCACACCAAGCCGCCGCAGGTCCGCCACATGTGCCCCGCAACCCAGCTGCTCGCCGATATCCTCAACCAGGGTGCGCACGTAGGTCCCCTTGGAGCAGCGCACCCGGATGGTGGCGGACGGCGACGCGAAATCAAGCAACTGCAGGTCATGAATGGTGATTTTCCTGGACTCGCGTTCGACCACCACGCCCTGGCGCGCGAGTTTGTAGAGCCGCTGCCCCTTGTGCTTGACGGCGGAATACATCGGCGGGATCTGCTCGATCTCGCCCGTAAAGCCGGCCATGACCGCCCGCAGCCCCGCCTCGGAGACACCGCTGACCGGGCGCTGCTCGAGGATCTCCCCCTCGGCATCGCCGGTGGTGGTGCGCTCGCCGAGCCGCATCGACACCAGGTAATGCTTGTCGGCATCCAGCAGGAAGGCCGAGACCTTGGTTGCCTCGCCCATGCAGACGGGCAGCAGGCCGCTGGCCAGCGGGTCAAGGCTGCCGGTGTGACCGGCCTTGCGTGCCCGGAACAGCTTCTTGACCTGCTGCAGTGCCGCATTCGAGGTCAGGCCCGCCGGCTTGTCGAGCAACAGGATACCGTTGACCTTGCGTTGGTTGCTGTGGCGTCGTCGCATAATTCACCCTGTCGTCCTGTATGCAGCATGCCGGCCGCCAGCGCCGCTACTCGGTCTCATCCTCTTCAGGGCGGTTGCCGGAGACGGCCGCATTGATCAGCGCGTCCATGCGTGCACCGTCACGCAGCGAGCTGTCGAACTCGAATTTCAGCTGCGGCACGGTGCGTATGCGCATTGACTGCCCCAGCCGGTGACGCAGAAAACCGGCGGCACGATTGAGCACCGCCACGGACTCGGTGACCGCCTTGTCGTCACCCAGCACCGAGACATACACCGTGGCATACGCGAGGTCGCGCGACACCGTGGCGCCGGAGATGCTGATCATCCCGAGCCGCGGGTCCTTGATTTCATCACGCACCAGCCCGGCCAGCTCGCGCTGTAACTGTTCTCCGACGCGGCGCGTCCTGGGGAATTCACGGGGCATTGGGAATTATCCGGGACAGACCCCGTTTTTCCTCGGAAAAACGGGGTCTGTCCCCACTGCTACAGCTCGCGCGCGACTTCCACGCGCTCGAACACCTCGATCTGGTCGCCTTCGCTGACGCTGTAGTTCTTCACGCCGATGCCGCACTCGGTACCGGCACGCACCTCGTTGACGTCATCCTTGAAACGGCGCAGTGACTCCAGTTCGCCCTCGAAGATGACGACGTTGTCGCGCAGGACACGGATCGGCGCATTGCGGCGCACAACGCCCTCCATGACGATGCAGCCGGCGATGTCGCCGAGCTTGCGGGAGCGGAATACTTCCTTGACCTCGGCCAGACCGATGATTTCCTCCCTGAGCACGGGAGACAGCATGCCGCTGACGGCCTTCTTGACGTCGTCGATCGCGTTGTAGATGACACTGTAGTACTTGACGTCGACCGCATTCTCCTCGATCAGGCGCCGTGACGAAACATCGGCACGCACGTTGAAACCGATAATGATGGCGTTGGAGGCAACCGCCAGGTTGACGTCGGACTCGTTGATGCCACCGACACCGCTGGACACCACCTTGACCCTCACTTCCGTCTCGTCTGACGTGACATTGACCAGTGCATCCCGTAACGCCTCGGCGCTGCCCTGCACGTCCGCCTTGAGGACGATATTCAGGCTCGCGGCCTTGCCGTCACCGACCTGGGAAAACACGTCTTCCAGCCGGGCCTGCTGCTGTGTGGCCAGGCGCTGGTCACGCGAACGCTCCTGACGCATTTCCGCCAGCTCGCGGGCGCGGCGCTCGTCGGCGATGGCGATGACCTCGTCGCCGGCATTCGGCACGGATGAAAGGCCAAGCACCTGCGCCGGCATGCTGGGGCCGGCGGCGTCTATCTGCTTGCCGTTCTCGTCGAACATGGCGCGCACCCGGCCGTACTCCTGCCCTGTCAGAATCAGGTCGCCACGATGCAGGATGCCGTTCTGCACCAGGATCGTGGCAACCGCGCCACGCCCCTTGTCGAGACTGGACTCGACCACGATGCCGGTGGCCGGGCATTCCTCGACGGCCGTCAGTTCGAGCATTTCCGACTGCAGCAACAGGGCATCGAGCAATGCGTCGATGCCCTCGCCGGTCTTGGCGGACACGGGGACGAACTGGGTATCGCCGCCCCAGTCTTCCGGTATCACTTCCAGCGCGGCGAGTTCGTTCTTGACGCGCTCCGGATCGGCCTCGGGCTTGTCGATCTTGTTGATCGCGATGACCAGCGGCACACCGGCGGCACGCGCATGCTGGACCGCCTCCTGGGTCTGCGGCTTGACGCCGTCATCGGCGGCAACCACCAGGATCACGATGTCCGTGACCTGTGCGCCGCGGGCGCGCATCGCCGTGAAGGCGGCATGGCCCGGGGTATCCAGGAAACTGATTACGCCCTTGGGCGTCTCGACGTGGTAGGCGCCGATGTGCTGGGTGATGCCGCCGGCCTCGCCCTCGGCCACCCGGGTGGTGCGAATATGGTCCAGCAGCGAGGTCTTGCCGTGGTCGACATGACCCATGATGGTGACCACTGGCGGGCGCGGCACACGCTCGCCCTTGACCTCCTTGATCTGCTGTTCGAGCTCCACTTCCAGCTGGTCTTCGCGCACAGGCCTGGCAACATGCCCCATTTCCTCGACCACCAGCGTGGCGGTGTCCTGGTCGATGACCTGGTTGATAGTGGCCATGACCCCCATCTTCATCATGGCCATGATGACATCGGCGGCCTTCATCGACATCTTCTGCGCCAGTTCGGAGACGGAGATGTTCTCGGGGATGCCCACTTCGTGGACCACCGGCGCCGTCGGCCGTTCGAAGCCGTGCTCGGTGGTGCGCGTGATGGTGACCCGGCGCTGGTGTTTCGTTTTCTTCTTGCGGCGACCGCTCTTGTCGGCCGCGACGTGCAGTTCCTGGCGACCGTAGCGGGTGGCCTTGTCATCGCCACGCCTGCCCTTGCGCTCGCCCTCCGCCGGCTTCTTCTGGCGACCATCCTCGGCGGCCTTCTTTCTCGCCTCGGCCTCGGCCAGCGACTGCTGGCGTGCCTCATCGGCGGCCTTTTTCCGTGCCTCGGCCTCGGCCTTCAGACGGGACTCCTCCTCGGCGCGCTTCTGCTCCTCCGCCTGGCGGGTGGCCTCCTTTTCCTTGCGGGCCGCATCCAGGCGCGCCTGCTCCTCGGCCTCGATACGCGCCTTCTCGGCGGCCTCCGCCTCCTGCCGCTCCTGCTCCTCGGCCAGCAGGTCCGCACGCTTGACATAGGTCCGCTTCTTGCGCACCTCGACGTTAACGGTCTTGCTTTCCGTGCGCGGGCCGCGCGCGGTGGGCCTGCCGGCCGGGCTGCGCGCAGCCGGCACGGTGGTATGCAGCTCGCTGTGCATCTTGCGCTTCAGCGTGATCTTTTTCGGCGCGCTGCCCGTGGCCGGCGCGCCGCGCTTGCCGTGACTCTCGCGCAGAAAATCGAGCAACTGGCTTTTCTGGGTTTCGCTGATGGTCGCGTTGACATCATCGATTTCCATGCCGGCCTCGACCAGCTGGGCAAGCAGCCGGTCGGACGGAACGCCGACGACTTCAGCAAATTGCTTTACCGTTACATCTGTCATTGCCTGTGGTACCCCTTAGTCCTGCGCCTCTTCGGCAAACCATGGCGCACGCGCTGTCATGATGAGCGCACCGGCCCGCTCCTCGTCCATGCCGTCGATTTCCATGAGGTCATCGATGGCCTGCTCGGCGAGGTCTTCCATGGTGATGATTTCGCGGCCGGCCAGCTCATAGGCCAGCTCCCTGTCCATGCCGTCCATCTCGAGCAGATCCTGCGCCGGCTCGACATCACCGAGTTTCTCTTCCTTGATGATGGCCTGGGTCAGCAGCACGTCACGCGCCCTGCCACGCAGCTCCTCGACGATATCTTCCTCGAACTCCTCGATGGCCAGCAGCTCGCTCTGCGGCACGTAGACGATTTCCTCGATGCTGGAAAAACCCTCCTGGACGAGAATGGCAGCCACCTCGGCATCAACGTCGAGCTGCTGGCTGAACAGGGTCTGCAGCTCCAGCATCTCGGCCTCGCTCTTCTCTTCCGCCTGGGCCTCGTCCATGACATTGAGTTCCCAGCCGGTCAGCTGGCTGGCAAGGCGCACGTTCTGGCCGCCGCGACCGATTGCCTGTGACAGCTGCTCCTCGCTGACGGCGATGTCCATCGTGTCGGTGTCCTCGTCAACGACAATCGACGACACCTCGGCCGGCGACATGGCGTTGATGACGAACTGCGCCGGGTTATCGTCCCAGAGAATGATGTCGACGCGCTCGCCGGACAGCTCGGTCGATACCGTCTGCACGCGCGAGCCACGCATGCCGACACAGGCACCCACCGGGTCGATCCGCGGGTCATTGGTCTTGACCGCAATCTTGGCACGCAGGCCGGGGTCGCGCGCGGCCGCCAGGATCTCGATGAGGTCCTGGCCGACTTCCGGCACTTCCAGCTTGAACAGTTCGACCAGGAACTCGGGGGCCACGCGGCTGATGAACAGCTGCGGCCCGCGCTGCTCGGCACGCACCTCCTTGAGGTAGCCGCGCAGACGGTCGCCGGGACGTACGGCCTCGCGCGGGATCATCTCCTCGCGCGTGATGATGGCCTCGGCATTGCTGCCAAGGTCGAGAAAGACATTGCCGCGCTCAACGCGCTTGACGATGCCGGTCACCAGGTCGCCGACCCTGTCCTTGTAGGCATCGACCACCTGGGCCCGCTCTGCCTCGCGCACCTTCTGCACAATGACCTGTTTCGCGGTCTGTGCCCCGATTCGGCCGAAACCGACTGACTCGATCGGCTCCTCGATGAAGTCGCCGTGCTGGATATCCGGGTTGTCGAGCTGCGCCGCCGCCAGCGTGATCTGGCGCTCAGGGTGTTCGAAACGAAGCACGTCCTCGTCATCCTCGTCCGCGCCTTCCGCCAGGGTCTCGTCGATCACCTGCCAGCGACGGAAGGTGTCGTATTCGCCGGTCTCGCGGTCGATGGCCACACGTGCGTCGATCTCGCCACCATGGCGCTTGCGGGTCGCCGTTGCCAGCGCCGCCTCGATTGCCTCGAAGATAATCTCCTTGTCGATACCCTTCTCGTTCGAAACGGCATCCACAACGAGCAAGATCTCTTTATCCATTCCTGAAACCTCCAGATACAGCGTTCAGTATTCCGGCACCAGACGCGCCTGTTCCACCTGGTCAAGCGGCAGGCTGACCTGCTCCCCGTCCATCTCCAGCAGGACCTTGCCGTCTTCCAGCCCCTGCAGGCGGCCCGTGAACTTGCGGCGCCCCTCCACGGGGTACGCCAGCCGCAGCTTTACCAGGCTGCCGGCAAAGCGCCGGTAGTCATCCGGCCGAAACAGCAGACGATCCATGCCGGGCGAGGACACCTCCAGCGTGTAGTGCCCCGGGATCGGATCATTCACATCCAGCACACCGCTGACCTGGTAGCTGACCTTCTGGCAGTCATCCACCGTAATGCCCTGCTCACTGTCGATGTACACCCGCAGCAATCCACCACCCTGACCGCCGCTGCGGTATTCCACCCCGACGAGGTCATAGCCGAGTGACTCGATGGCCGGCTCCAGCATCTCGCCGATATGTAACGGGTCCTGCTTCATACTGTCCTGCGCCCTGCGCCGGAAACAAAAAATGGGCCAAAGGCCCACTCCATGAACTCCGAAATTTATACCGCTGAAGTATAGCAAACCACCATACTCCGCCCAATCGGCCGTGTCGTGGACACGGCGGCCCGGACATCACTCCCGCTACCGTGCCTGTCCCAACCTGCCTGCATCCCTGTAAGCAAAAAAACCCCGAACCGGGGCCCTTAAAGGTTGGTAGCGGGGGCAGGATTTGAACCTGCGACCTTCGGGTTATGAGCCCGACGAGCTGCCAGACTGCTCCACCCCGCATCAACGGCCGGCAAGTGTAGCCGCTGCGCCACGCCATTTCAAGCACCCGTTCCCTACAGGGGCATTTCCGGTCGGGGCCTATGGAAATAGGCCCGGGCCGGACATTGTTTTCTGCCTTGCCCTCGAGCACAGTGGACGTTTCAAAACCGGCGATCATCTGCCGTGTTGCACGGGGTGCCGGCATGCCAGAGCGCGGAATGATTGCGTATCATGCAGCATGGATTGCCTGCACGACCACCGCCTGCCCGGGCAGGCCAGTGCCAACACCCCCGGAGTGTGAAACAGTCGGGAACGCTAGTATGTGGCAGCACTTCGATCACCAGGCCGATATCGGCGTCCATGGCAGCGGACCCGACCTCGCAGCCGCCTTCGAACAGGCGGCCGTTGCCCTGACAGCCGTGGTAACCGACCCGGCAAGCGTGGCAGCCGATACCTCCGTCAGTCTGAACTGCAGCGCGCCGGATCCCGAACTCCTGCTGGTGGACTGGCTGAATGCCGTGATCTACGAGATGGCGACCCGCAAAATGCTGTTCCGCGAATTCCGCGTAACACTGGCAGGCAACTGCCTGCAGGGCACGGCCCGCGGCGAGTCCGTCGATGTGGCGCGTCACCAGCCCGCGGCCGAACCCAAGGGCGCCACCTTCACCGCCCTGCGGGTCCACCAGGATAGCGCCGGCACCTGGCATGCGCAGTGTGTGATTGATGTCTAGCCGGTGATGTATCATGCGCTTACCCGGCACCCGCTGGCTTTCGATTGCCGCTGTCGGATTACGGCGCTACGCAACTAACCTGACCTGCGATGACCCGTGCATTAGCAGGTCGCATCAGGCCCACGACCGTAATCCGGCAGCTTCACAGCCATGGGCTAGACTTGATTGAAAGACTGAAGCCCCTAGAGCAACGCTGCTTACCCGAGAACACCAGACCATGGACACATCAACACTGACCCGGATCTCGGAGTACGAGTGGCATATCGAGCCACAGGGTGACATGCGCGTGCCCGGTATCCTCTATGCCAGCGAGGAACTGGTAGAGGGGATGGACGAGAAGGTTCGCGAGCAGGTCTGCAACGTGGCCGCGCTGCCGGGCATTGTCAGGGCATCCTATGCCATGCCGGATGCACACTGGGGCTACGGCTTCCCCATTGGCGGCGTCGCGGCCTTCGATGCCGACGCCGGCGGCGTTATCTCCGCGGGCGGTGTCGGCTTCGACATCTCCTGCGGTGTTCGAACCCTGCACACCGGCCTGACCCGTGCAGACATCGAGCCGGTCAGGAAACGCCTGGCCGATGCCCTGTTTCATTCGATCCCGGCCGGGGTCGGCAGCACCGGGCGCATCCACCTGGACGACGCCGGCATGGAAGCCATGCTCACCGGCGGCGCCCGCTGGGCCGTCAAACGCGGCTGGGGCACGCGTGCAGACCTGGCCCGGGTCGAGGAACACGGCTGCATGGATGGCGCCCGCCCGGAGACCGTCTCGGCACAGGCCCGCAAGCGCCAGCGTAACGAAATGGGCACCCTGGGCTCGGGCAACCACTATCTCGAGGTGCAGGAGGTTAGCGAGATCTTCGACCCGGAAACCGCCACGGCCTTCGGCCTCGCGAAGGGCAATATCGTGGTCAGCATCCACTGCGGCTCGCGTGGTCTCGGCCACCAGATCGGCACCGAGTTCCTGCGTTCCATGGTCATCGAGGCACAGCGCCACGGCATCACTCTGCCCGACCGTGAACTGGCCTGCGCACCGATACACTCGGATACCGGCCAGGCCTACCTCGGCGCCATGCGTGCCGCCATCAACTGCGCCCTGGCGAACCGCCAGATCATCACGCACCTGACCCGCCGGGTGTTCGAGCGCGTGCTCCCCTCGGCCACACTGGAACTGCTCTACGACGTGTCACACAACACCTGCAAGCTCGAGGAGCACGTCATCGACGGGCAGCCGCGCGAACTCTATGTGCACCGCAAGGGCGCAACACGTGCCTGGGGTCCCGGCCACCCGGGACTGCCGGACGACCTGCAGGCTGCCGGCCAGCCGGTGCTCATCGGCGGCTCCATGGGCACCGCCTCGCACATCCTGACCGGCACCCGCTCCGACAGGGCCACGTCATTCACCTCGGCCTGCCACGGTGCGGGCCGTGCCATGAGCCGTCGCCAGGCCAGCAAACGCTGGCGCGGTCGCCAGCTGGTCGATGAGCTTGATGAGGCCGGTATCCTCATCCGCAGCCCGTCGGACCGTGGCGTCGCCGAGGAGGCCCCCGGCGCCTACAAGGACGTGGATGCCGTCGTCGATGCCGCCGATGCCGCTGGACTCGCCCGCAAGGTCGCCCGGCTAAGGCCCCTGCTCTGTATCAAGGGCTGACCCGCCCCGGTGCGGCTGCCGCGGGGCACGGTTTTGCTGATCCTGATCATGGCAATGACATTGGCAGGCGGTTATCTTGTTATCAGGCACCGGATATCTGCAATTCCGTACAAAACCGGGAGGCAATTATGAGCATCCCCCTGATTATCGTGGCCGACCAGAGCAAGGCGCGTTTTTTCAGCGTTGACACCCCGGAAGGCGAGCTGAACGAGATCCAGCGACTTGAGCATGAGGTGGCGCGCGAGAAGTCCGGCGTGCTGGCATCCGACCGACCGGGCCGCAGCTTCGACAGTGGCGGCCAGGGCAGGCATGCCATGTCGGCATCCGTCGAGCCAATGGAGCAGGAAGCGATCCGCTTTGCCAAGGAGATCGCAGAGCATGTCAGCGCGGCCTGCCGTGCAGGCAGCTACAACCACCTGGTCATCGTTGCCGGCGCCCGCTTCCTCGGCCTGTTGCGCGAGTCCGTCAGTAACCCGGAGCAGCTCAGGGTCACCGAGATCAACAAAAACCTCGGCCAGTATGACGCGCGTGAAATCCGCACCCACCTGCCGGCACGTCTCTGACATGCATCAGACCGGCGGCTGGCGGGGCGAACAACACCCGGCCAGTCATTGAGCCGGCAAGGAAAAGCGACAAATGGATAGCGTCAAGCCACTCTCGGCCGATGAACTCTACCGGCGCTGCGATCCCGACCTGTTTGACTTCGAAACCACGGCAGACCTGGAAGCACTGACCGAACCGCTGGGGCAGGAACGCGCGGTTGAAGCCATGCAGTTCGGCACGGAAATCCAGGCAGAGGGCTACAACCTGTATGTGCTGGGACCCCAGGGCAGTGGCAGACACACCGCGATCCGCCGCATACTGACCGGCAAATCCGCCGCCTCCAGGCGGGCGGATGACTGGTGTTACGTCAACAACTTCCCGGATCCGAGCAAACCCCGCGCCCTGCGCCTGCCGCCTGGTGAGGGTGTCATCCTGCGCCGTGACATCGGGCAGCTGGTCGACGAGTCCCACACGGCGCTGACCGCGGCATTCGAAAGCAACGAATACCACGCCCGCCAGCACGCGATAGAGGAGGAACTCCAGGAGTACCAGGAAAACAGCTTCGAGCAATTGCAGGCCTATGCCAGGGAGCGGGGCATCAAGGTCATCCAGACCTCGACCGGCGTCGTCTTCGCACCGATACGTGGCGACAAGACCATCAGCTCGGAGGAGTTCAAGAAGCTGCCGAAGGACGAGCAGGACCATATCGAGGCCATGATCCGGGAGGTAACCGCCGAGTTCCAGCACACCATGCAGTCGATTCCGGAAGAGGCGCGCAAGATGCGGCAGAAACTGCGCGACCTCGATCATGAGGTCTCCATGCTGGCGGTCGGTAACCTGATCAACCAGCTGATCGAAAAGTATCTGGCCCTGCCGAGGATCGTCGCCTACCTGCGCGACATGCAGGCCGACATCGTCGAGAATGTCGACATCTTCATCAAGGGCGGCGGCGACAGGGGCACGATACAGGCCATCCTGTCCGGCGGGCACAGCAGCGGGCTCGAACGGGGCGAATCGCCGGCCATGCGCCGCTATGCCGTCAACGTGATCGTCAGCAACAGCGGCGAGGAAGGCGCACCGGTCGTTTTCGAGGACCACCCGACCTTCCCGAACCTGATCGGCAAGATCGAGCACATGTCCGAAATGGGCACGCTGATCACCAATTTCACCCTCATCAGGCCAGGCGCCCTGCATCGTGCCAATGGCGGCTACCTGGTTATTGACGCGGCCAAGCTGCTGGTGCAGCCGTTTGCCTGGGAGGGCCTCAAGCGTGCACTGAAATCCCGCGAGATACGTACCCAGTCCCTCGGCGATGCGCTGAGCCTGGTCAGTACGGTGTCGCTTGAACCGGAGCCGATCCCGCTGAACACCAAGGTCTTTCTGGTTGGCGACCGCCTGCTGTACTACCTGCTGCAGATCTACGACCCGGAGTTCCCCGAGCTGTTCAAGGTGGCGGCAGACTTCGAGGACGAGTTCGAGCGCAGCCCGGAGAACAGCCGGCTGTTTGCCCGGCTGCTGGCGATGATGGCCAGCCGCGACCGGCTCAGGCCGCTGGACCGTGCCGCCACGGCGCGCCTCATCGAGGCCTGCGTGCGCGAGGCGGGGGATTCGCAGAAGATCTCCGCCAGCCTGATGAACGCCACCGATCTGGTGCGCGAATCGGACTTCTACGCCGCCCGCGGCGGCCGGCACGTCATCGCCAGCGAGGATGTCCAGCAGGCGATCGACGCCCGCACCCATCGCGCCAGCCGGATCCGCGACCGGCTGCAGGAGGAGATCCTGCGCGGCACCCTGCTGATCGACACAGAGGGCGCCGTCACCGGCCAGATCAACGGACTCGCCATCGCCCAGCTCGGTGAATTTGCCTTTGCCCACCCCAGCCGGATCACCGCCCGTGTGGCGCTGGGCTCCGGCGAGGTGATCGACATCGAGCGCGAGGTGGAGCTGGGCGGGCCGCTGCATTCCAAGGGCGTGCTGATCCTGTCGGGCTACCTGGCGGGCCACTATGTCATCGACCGGCCGCTGTCACTGTCCGCAAGCCTGGTGTTCGAGCAGACCTACAGCGGCGTCGAGGGCGACAGCGCCTCTGCCGCCGAGCTGTGCGCCCTGCTCTCGGCCCTGTCCGGCATCCCGCTGCGCCAGGACCTGGCGGTTACCGGCTCGGTCAACCAGCACGGCCAGATCCAGGCGATCGGTGGCGTGAATGAGAAGATCGAGGGTTTCTTCGACATCTGCAAGCAGCGCGGCCTCAGCGGCACCCAGGGCGTGCTGATTCCCGCTGCCAACGTCAGGCACCTGATGCTGCACAACGACGTTATCGAGGCGGTGAAGGCCGGGCAGTTCAGCGTCTACCCGGTCGAGGACATCGACCAGTGCCTGACGCTGCTGACCGGCTCAGAGGCCGGCACTGCAGGCGAGGACGGACAGTTCGCCCCGGACACGGTCAATGCGCGGGTACGCGAACGGCTGCTGGCCCTTGCCGAGCAGCGACACGCCTTCGGCACCAACAGCAAGAACGAGAGTACATGATGGCCGCCAAGGCAGCAGAGCGCCAGGTCCGTGTCACGATCATGCTCGGCAACAGCCTGACCGACCGCGACACGCTGGCGGCACTGGAACTGTTGTGGCCGGAGTCCCCCGCCGAGGTGCTGGGCCTGTACATCGAGGACAGCGAACTGCTGTCGCTGGCCGACATCCCGGTGGTTCGTGAATACTGCCGCCTGACACAGGCCGAACGGCGCCTGCAGGCCGTGGAACTGGAACGCCAGTTCAGGACCCAGGCACGCATTGCCGAGCGGGCCCTGGCCGAGGCGGCAAGTCCCCGGGGTTATCCCTGGTCTTTCCGCTCACTGCGCGGTGATCCGGTTGTCCTGCTGCGAGAGATGCTGGCCGAGGTTGACCTGATGCTGCTCGGCGCGACTGCGGGCACGGCGCCGCTGGCAGGCCGCCGTGCGGTTGCACCGGCAAGGCGGCCGGTCATGGCCGTGTTCGACCAGGCGGAACCGGCAACGAGGGCACTCGGGGTAGCCATGAAGATGGCCGATGCCGGCGGCACAGGCCTCGTGGTCGTGCTGGCCGCAGCCCGCCCGGATGAACTGCCCGCGCTGCGCGAACGCGCCGCCGGGCTGGTGGGTGAGCGGTCCGTAGATTACCTGGAGGTCATCAGCAACAGCACCACGGAACTGCTGAACCGGCTGCGCAGGCAGGTGGCCGGCCAGCTGGTGATCGGCATACCCGCCGACCAGCTCGACGACGAGACTATTGCACTGCTGCGCCGCCGCAGCACCTGCCCCGCCATACTGGTCAGGTAACTCGCCTTTACCAATCCAAAGGGGACAGATTTATTTGGGCTCAGCGTCCAAATCCAAAGGGGACAGATTTATTTGGCGTCAGAATCCAAAGGGGACAGATTTATTTGGCGTCAGCGTCAGAGGGATGATTAAACCGCTGCATTGCCAAATAAATCTGTCCCCTTTGCGTGATTGCCAAATAAATCTGTCCCCTTTGCGAATCTGTCCCCTTTGCGTCGTCATTCTGCCGAGCAAGACCCTGGGTGGGTCCATTCGGCAAGCGGATAAACGCTTGCCGGAAACGGGGCACATCACGGGAAACTGCCACCAGGATATGGCGGTGATAACAACCGCCGTAGTGAAGAATCGTGCTGCCGCAGCGCCTCAGGCGAGGACCGCCGCGCACACGGCGAGCAGGCCGCCGGGGAACAGGCCGAGCGCCAGCACGGCCAGGCCGTTCAGGCTGATAGCGATCTGCATGTCGGTGCTGACGGCCAGCGGTTCCTCTGTTTCACTGGCATCGAAGTACATCAGCTTGACGATGCGCAGGTAGTAGAAGGCGCCGATGATGGAGAAGAACACCGCGACCAGGGCGAGCCACACCATGTCGACATGGATGATCGCCTGCAGTACCGACAGCTTGGCGTAGAAACCGACTGTCGGCGGCACACCGGCCATGGAAAACATCAGGATCAGCATCATGAAGGCAAACCAGGGACTGCGGTCGTTCAGGCCCTTGAAATCATCCAGCCGGTCCGCCTCGAAGCCCGAGCGGCTGAGCAGGATGATCATGCCGAAACCGCCGATCGCCATCAGGGCGTAGGTGATGGCATAGAACATGGCCGCCGAGTAGCCTTCCGCGGTCCCGGCCAGCAGCCCGAGGATCAGGAAGCCGACGTGCGAGATGGTGGAATAGGCCAGCATGCGCTTGATGTTCGATTGGGCGATGGCAATGATGTTGCCGACCGCCATGGACAGCACGGCGAGGATGGTCAGCATCTGCTGCCAGTCAGTCACCAGCCCGCCCAGCGTCTCCTCCAGCAGGCGCATGGCCATGGCGAAGGCGGCGATCTTGGGCGCACTGCCGATAAACAGCGTCACCGGCGTCGGCGCACCGTGGTAGACGTCCGGCACCCACATGTGGAACGGCACGGCGCCGAACTTGAACGCCAGTCCGACGACGATGAAGCACAGGGCGAACACCAGGATGAGGCTGCGCTCGCCAGGCGCCGCCAGCGCCGCGGACACCTCGCCGATATCCAGGCTGCCGGTCGCGCCGTAGAGCATGGATATGCCATAGAGCAGCATGCCCGAGGCCAGCGCGCCCAGGACGAAATATTTCATGGCCGCCTCGGAGGCCGCCGCGGAGTCGCGATTGAAGGCCACCAGCGCATACAGCGACAGCGACAGCAGTTCCAGCCCGAGATAGATCGTCAACAGGCTGTGCGCCGAGACCAGCACCTGCATGCCGAGTACGGCAAACAGGCCCAGCACGTAATACTCGCCCTTGAAGATATCGCGCGCCACCAGGTAGCTGCGCGAGTACATGAAGGCGCCGAAGGTAATGAGGAAGATACTGGTCTTCAGCAGCGCCGCCATGGGATCGCTGACGAAGGTGCCGTTCAGCACCACGACTGCCGCGTCATCGAGCATGCCCCAGCTGATCAGGGCGGCCACGAGCAGTGTGAGCTGGGACAGGGTGTAGCTCACCACGCGACGCTCGTCGGGCAGGAAGGCATCGAGGACCAGGATGATGCAGGCCATGGCTAGCACGAACATCTCGGTCAACAGCGGTGCGAAATCGGATAGCAGCATGGTCATCTCCCCTACGGTGCAGCGCCCATCAGCGCCAGGCCGGTCTCCGCCGGCAGCTTGCTGGCCGATACGTGTTCCAGCAGATTACCCACGCTGGCGTGCATCACCTCGGTCAGCGGCGCCGGCCAGATGCCGAACAGCAGCACCACCGCGGCCAGGCTCGCCAGCACGAGGAACTCGCGCCGGTTGATGTCTTCCAGTTGCATGACGTTGTCGTTGGCAACATCACCGAACAGCACGCGCTTGACCAGCCACAGGCTGTAGGCCGCCCCCAGTATCAGGGTGCCGGCGGCCAGGAAGGCAAACCACGGATTGGCCTTGAAGCTCGCCAGGATCACCATGAACTCGCCGACGAAACCCGAGGTACCGGGCAGTCCGGAATTGGCCATGGCGAACAGCACCATGAAGCCGGCGAACACCGGCATGGTGTTGGCCACGCCGCCGTAATCGCCGATCTGCCGGCTGTGCAGCCGGTCGTACAGCACGCCGACACACAGGAACAGCGCGCCGGAGATGAAGCCGTGCGAGATCATCTGGATCATGCCGCCCTCCATGCCGAGCGCGGCGCCCTGCACCCCACCGCTGTTATCGAGCAGCGTGAACACCAGGAAGATGCCCAGCGTCACGAAGCCCATGTGGGCGATGGACGAGTAGGCAATCAGCTTCTTCATGTCCTCCTGCACCAGCGCGACAAAACCGATGTAGACCACCGCCACCAGTGACATGAGAATGATCACCCAGTCGAGCGCATGACTGGCGTCCGGGGTGATCGGCAGGCTGAAGCGCAGGAAGCCGTAGCCGCCGATCTTCAGCATGATCGCCGCCAGGATGACGGAGCCGCCGGTCGGCGCCTCGACGTGGGCATCCGGCAGCCAGGTGTGCACCGGCCACATCGGCACCTTGACGGCAAACGCCATCAGGAAGGCGACGAAGATCAGGATCTGCTCGGTCATGCCGAGCGGCAGGCGGTGGAAATCGAGAATGCTGAAGCTGCCGGACTCGAGGTACATGTAGATCAGCGCGACCAGCATGAACACCGAGCCGAAGAAGGTGTAGAGGAAGAACTTGATGGTCGCATACACCCGGCGCGGCCCGCCCCAGATGCCGATGATCAGGAACATCGGCACCAGCATGGCCTCCCAGAAGACGTAGAACAGCACGGCATCGAGCGCCGCGAACACGCCGTTCATCAGGCCCTCCATGATCAGGAAGGCAGCCATGTACTGGCCGGTCTTCTCCCGTATGACCTCCCAGCCGGCGATCACCACCAGCACGGTGGTAAACGTGGTCAGGATGATCAGCGGCATGGAGATGCCGTCGACGCCGAGGTGATAGTTGGCGTCGATCGCGGCGATCCAGGGGATCTGTTCCTGGAACTGCATGGCCGCCGTGCCCATGTCGAAGTTGGTATACAGCAGCAGGCTGAGCAGGAAGGTGGCGATGGAGACAAGCAGCGCCGTCTGGCGACTGGCGGTATTGCCCATGGCGCCCATCGCCAGCAGGGCCACGCCGCCGGCTACCGGCAGCCAGATCAGCGCACTCAGCAGCGGAAAATCGATCATGCCGCACCTCCCGACAGGAAGACAAACCAGGCAAGCAGCAACAGCAGCCCGATAATCATGCTGAAGGCATAGTGATACAGGTAGCCCGTCTGGACATGGCGCACCATGCCGGCGACCCAGCCGACAACGCGCGCGCTGCCGTTGACGATCAGGCCGTCGATAATCACGCTGTCACCGATCTTCCACAGCAGCCGGCCGACACCGCGCGCCCCGCCGGCGAACACGAAGTCGTTGAACTCGTCGGCGTAGTACTTGTTGATCAGCAGCTGGTAGACGCCGCGGAAACGCCGGCGGATATTGTCGGCGATGTCGGGATTCTTCATATAGATGTACCAGGCCGTCACCACGCCCGCGATGGCCAGGTAGATGGCCGGGCCGCCGAAGGCGTGCAGCACGAAGCTGACCGGGCCGTGGTAGTGCTCGCCGATGCCGCTGAGCACGTCGTTGGCCGGGTTCACGTGGATAACACCGTTGAAGTAGTCGCCAAACACCACCGGGTCGATCAGGTAGCCGGACAGCACCGAAGGGATCGCCAGCAGCACCAGCGGCAGCGTCACCACCCACGGCGTCTCGTGCAGGTGCTCACGGGTGTGCTCGTCCATGCGCGGCTTGCCGTGGAATACCAGGAAGTACATGCGGAAGCTGTACAGCGCCGTGATGAACACACCGGCCAGTACCATCCAGTAGACCAGCCCGGCGCCCGGCAGCTGCGAGTGGTGCACCGCCTCGATGATGGTGTCCTTGGAGTAGAAACCGGCGAAGAACGGCGTGCCGATCAGGGCCAGCGAACCGATCAGCGAGGTGATCCAGGTGATCGGCATGTACTTGCGCAGGCCGCCCATGTTGCGGATGTCCTGGTCGTGGTGCATGGCGATGATCACCGAGCCGGCGCCGAGGAACAGCAGCGCCTTGAAGAAGGCGTGCGTCATGAGGTGGAAGATGCCGGCGGCATAGGCCGACACACCCAGCGCCACGGTCATGTAACCGAGCTGCGACAGGGTCGAGTAGGCCACGACGCGCTTGATGTCGTTCTGCACGATACCGAGAAAGCCCAT
>JBFELL010000005.1:0-38204 GCA_041552135.1 Gammaproteobacteria bacterium | reverse complement strand
TCATGGAGCCTCGTTCAATGACATGCCGGTCTCGCAGGATTCGCCGCTGCGTTTGCTCCCGGCAGATTGCTACAGGGAACATGCATGGACTCACCTGGCATGCCGCGCCTCGGGTCGCTGGATTTTTCACGCCCGGTCATTATGGGGATCCTGAACATCACCCCGGACAGTTTCTCGGATGGTGGTGTCTACCTGCCGTTGCAGGCGGCCTGTGACCGGGCTGTGGAAATGGCAGAACTCGGTGCCGACATCATCGATGTCGGCGGGGAGTCAAGCCGCCCGGGTGCGGGGCCGGTAAGTTGTGAGGAGCAGTGTGCACGGGTACTGCCGGTTATTGAACGGCTGCGTACCTGCCTGCCGGTACAGGTACGTATCAGCATCGATACCCGCTCCGGCCTGGTCGCCCGCAGGGCGCTGGCAGCCGGAGCCGAAATCATCAACGATATCGCGGCAGGACGGGATGACCCGCAGATCTTCGCAGTGGCGGCCGAAAGCGGCGCCATGCTGGTACTCATGCACATGCAGGGCACGCCGCAGACCATGCAGCAAAGGCCGTACTATGATGATGTGCTCGGGGAAGTCTGCGATTTCCTGCTGCAGCGGGCAGAGGCCGCCATGGCCGCGGGGGTGTCGCGAGAGCAGATCATCCTGGATCCCGGCATCGGCTTCGGCAAGAGAAGCCGGGACAACCTTCGCCTGCTGGCCAACTTGCGGCAAATCGTTGCAACCGGCTTCCCGATCCTGCTGGGCACCAGCCGGAAACGTTTCATGGGCGCTATCTGCCAGGCGTCTGACCCGCGCATGCTGGGCACGGCAAGTGCCGTGACAACGGGCCTGGGGGTTCTGGCCGGGGTGCAGATTTTTCGCGTCCACGACGTGAAGGAAAACCGCCAGGCGGCGGACATCGCCCGAGCCGTGCTGGAAAACCACTGATTCTGCCTCGATATGCAGCAGGTATTTCGTGGCGGGAACGGTAAAGACAACACTGGAATCCATGAGGTTGTGTGTCACGGGGGCTTGCCGGGCGGCCCCGTCAGGACACGGACACGACAATACTGTTCTTCATAGCCGGTTTTTACTATATGCTGATAATCGCCGGGCTGATGCCCGCATTAACAGGAGATGTCTTATGAATGCCCGCCTGAAAACCATGCTGGTTGCTGTTTTTCTGATCCTGCCTTTCAGTAGCGCCAGTGCCGACAGGCCCGGCGTGCCGGAGGATTATCCTTCCCATGCGGTTGTCAAGAATTGTGACAACGGCACTGTTTCGGCGATTGGTCCGGAGGACCGCCGGGTGCTCGGTGATTTGCTGAAGGACTACACCGAGTTGCGTCTCGGCATTGCCGATGTGCTTCGCAGGGTCTCCGAGGACTACCAGCTTAACGACGAGCAGCGCAAACGCATGCTGGACTATGTGGCCATGTTCGAGAGTCTGGCGGATACAATGCCGCCGGCTTATCCGGACTCGAGTGAATTCCAGAACTTCGATTTCAAGATGGGTATGAGCTTCATGTCACTGCTCTATTACATCAACGAAGACGAGGTAACCGCAAAACAGTTCTATTCGGACCGGGATGACCCGAAATCCCCTGTCGGGGAATACATTACCACGGTGGACGCCAGCCGTTCCGCCTATGAAAACGCGCTGGAGTCCGTGCGCAAAACGGCGTGCTCCGGTACGCTGGGCTGATGCCAGGCCGGCTGCGTTAACCCTTTTGCAGGCGCCCGGGTTCCTGTCAGGGGCGTTGCGTCTTCAGCCACCCGGAGTCGGCATCCGGCAGACCGGGGCCGTTACCGTCCAGCCTGTGCGTTCCCGACCCCAGCCGCGTATCGCCGGCTGAGTCCGGTTGTTTCGCCGGCGGCGCACTGTGTGGCGCATACGGGCTGACTGCCACGGCACACACGGGACAGGCAACAGGCCTGCCTGCGGGCAGACGCGCATGCGCAGGGCCCGGTCCGTACCGTTAATTACCTCCCGCCGCAGTTTCATGTGCCGCAAGGCGTGTGGCTGGCACGATTGATGCTATTGATTCAGTCACGGACAGATGTTCTGTCGGACAATCAGAAGAGGAGTGCTGACGGTATGGCTCACGTAGTTATCATTGGTGCCAGTACGGGCGGCCTCCCGGCCGCCTATGAAATGCGCGAAGCGCTGGGTTCCGAACACAAGGTGACGGTAGTATCCAATACCGATACCTTTCATTTCGTCCCGTCGAACCCCTGGGTGGCCGTTGGCTGGCGCACCGACAAGGACACCACCTTCAAACTCGAACCCTACCTCAAGGCGAAGGGGATCGATTTCATCCCGGTTGCCGCCGCCGAGGTCAAGCCGGTCGAAAACCGGGTGGATCTTGCCGACGGCCAGGTGATTACCTATGACTATCTGGTCATTGCCACGGGACCGAAGCTGGCATTCGAGGAGGTCGAGGGTCTGGGGCCCGTCAATGGCCATACCGTGTCGGTCTGTACCATCGATCATGCGCAGGATGCCTGCGCACGCTGGCAGGCGCTGGTCGACAAGCCGGGTCCGATCATCGTCGGTGCGGCGCAGATGGCGTCCTGTTTCGGTCCGGCCTATGAATTTGCCTTCATCATGGACACCGACCTGCGCCGCCGCAAGCTCCGCGACAAGGTTCCCATGACCTTCGTCACCTCCGAGCCGTATATCGGCCATCTCGGCCTGGGGGGTGTGGGTGATTCCAAGGGACTGCTGGAGCACGAGTTGCGCCAGCACCATATCAACTGGATAACCAACGCCAGTGTGACCCGGGTGGAGGACGGCACGATGCACGTGGCCGAGCACAACAGCCAGGGCGAGGTCATCAGGGAGCATGAGCTGCCGTTTGCCTATTCCATGATGATTCCGGCCTTCAAGGGGGTGGATGCCGTTGCCGCGGCCGGTGATGACCTGGTGAATCCGCGCGGTTTCGTCAAGGTCAACGAATTCCAGCAGAACCCGACCTTCAGGAACATCTACTCGGTGGGTGTCGGCATTGCGATCCCGCCGGTCGAGGCGACACCCGTGCCGACCGGCACCCCGAAGACGGGTTACATGATCGAGTCCATGGTGAGCGCCACGGTCCACAATATCAGCAACGACATCAAGGGCCAGGCCATTGACGCGAAACCCACCTGGAATGCAATCTGCCTGGCCGACATGGGCGATACCGGTGCCGCTTTCGTTGCCATGCCGCAGATACCGCCGCGCAACGTTGCCTGGATGAAGAAGGGCAAGTGGGTGCATCTTGCCAAGGTTGCATTCGAGAAATACTTCATTCGCAAGATGAAGAAGGGCTCTACCGAGCCGCTCTATGAAAAAACCATCCTCAAGGCGATGGGAATCGGCAAGCTCAACTAGCGCATATCTCCCGGATAACCGTCACTCATGCAATTCCCCTGCCCTCCTGCCACAGGAGGGTGTTTATTCCTTCCCGGGTAGCTGCGCCAGCAGTGTCTCGTAGATCGTGTCGGTCGGTGTGCCGTAGGGAATGATGCCGCTCAGGACACCCGCGGCATCTATGACATACATGTTCGAGCTGTGGTCGACGACATAGTTGCCTGCCGGCCTGTTGCCGGGATCGCGGTAGATAGTACTGAACTGCCGCGTGACACGCTGCAGGTCGGCGCTGTTGCCGGTCAGGCCGATGATAGAGGGGTGGAAGTAGGCGAGGTACTGCTTGAGTACCGCGGGTGTGTCCCTTGCCGGATCCACGGAGACGAACAACGGCTGGACCTGTTCCGCGCGTTTGCCCAGCCGGCTCAGCAAGGTCTGTATCGTGAGCATCGTGGTGGGACAGATATCGGGGCATGAGGTGTAGCCGAAGAACAGCAGCACGAGCTTGCCGCGTGCAGCGCTCAGTGCATACGGTTGCCCGTTATGGTCCGTCAGCGTGAAGTCCCCGCCGACCCGGGCCGGCATCACAGGCTGTGTCGGTTCGGGACCGGCGCAGGCAGGCTGAACGCTCGCCGCGAGGAGCAGCCCCATCAATAAACCTTGCATTATCTGTTGTTTAGAGAACATATCTTTGCGGAAAATACTGTTGCCCATGGCCTCTGGCGCTATCAATCTTGACTACAATTAGCAACATTCATTCCATTTTTCTGTCACCCGCTGGAGTGATCCCCGGGGCGTGGACTGCCACCGAGGCTGTTGCGCAGAGTGCGCATCCCGAGCCGATTTGTCACCCTATCGGTACAACAATAAACCACACCGACAGGGGGGGGGCGGCTCAAAGCGCGGCACCAGCGGTATTTTGAAAGATGGCACGTGGTTTGCACACCAGACAGGGGAAGGTGGGGCGTACTGCACACGAATCACGCTGCGCTGGTGATCACTGCGGATATGAAATAACCACATTACAGATCTTGTTATCCCGCGATAACCTAGGAGTTGATAATGAAGAGAGTCAAATTCAAGCAACGTATCAGGGCTGTCACGATGGCCATTGCCGGTTTTTGTCTTGCCGGAGGTCTTGCCGCTACGCCGGTTCTGGCCGACGAGACCTGCCAGTCGCCCTACATGGCCAAGATCGTCGGTCAGGAGGATTTCGTTTACGTCTGGACCCTCGGCATGGAAGGGCTGGGTGACGGCCAGGACAAGCTGGTAACCATCGATACCAATCCGAACTCGGAGCATTTCGGCAAGGTTGTCGCCTCGCTGTCGGTCGGCGGGCGCAACGAGGCCCATCACTCCGGTTTCACTGACGATCGCCGCTACCTCTGGGCGGGTGGTCTGGATACCAACAAGGTCTTCATCTTCGATGTTCATACCGACCCCGCAAAACCCAAACTGCACAAGGTCATCACTGACTTCACTGCCAAAAGCGGTGGCGTCGTGGGTCCGCATACCACCTACGCCTTGCCGGGACGCATGATGGTCACCGGGCTGTCCAATAACCAGGATCATGGCGGTCGTACTGCGATGGTGGAGTACACCAACGAGGGTGAGTATGTGGCCACCTACTGGATGCCGACCGATGACAAGCTGGGCGGTGCGGTCAAGAGCGGCAATTATGCAGATGGTTATGGCTACGACGTGCGTGTTCTGCCGCGCCGCAATGCCATGTTTACCTCGTCTTTCACCGGCTGGTCCAACTACATGATGGACTTCGGCAAGATGCTGAACGATCCGGAAGCCATGAAGCGTTTCGGCAATACCGCTGTCGTATGGGACCTGCATAGCCGCAAGCCCAAGAAGGTTTTCGACGTTCCCGGTGCGCCGCTGGAGATCCGCTGTGCCTGGCAGCCGACCAACAACTACTGCTTCACCACCACCGCGCTGACCTCAAAGATCTGGCTGATCTACGAGGATGACAAGGGTGAATGGCAGGCCAGTGAAGTGGCGGATATCGGCGATCCCTCCAAGATCCCGCTGCCGGTCGACATCTCCATCAGTAACGATGACAGCCGCCTGTGGGTGAATACCTTCATGGACGGCAAGACCCGCATGTTCGATATCCGGGACCCGCACAATCCGAAACAGGTCTACGAGCAGAAGATCGGTTCCCAGGTGAACATGGTATCCTCCAGCTGGGACAGTACCCGTCTGTACTATACGACCTCGCTGCTGGGCAACTGGGACAAGAAGGGCAAGGACAACGAGCAGTTCATCAAGCTCTTTCACTGGGATGGTGAGAAGCTGACGAAGAAGTTCGAAGTCGACTTCATCAAGGAAAAGCTTGGCCGTGCCCACCAGATGCGTTTCGGTGCCTACTCGCTGTATTCCAAAAAGCCTGCGGGCAATGCGGACGAGAAGATCGCCAAACTGCAGTAGCTTGGCGAGGCACAAGGTGTGGTAATGCCTTTCATAGTAAAGTCAGGTGGCCGCTCCGCAAGGAGCGGCCACTTTCAACTGCGAGGGCAGCTGTCATGCCTTTTCTGAAGTTGCTGGGTCTATGGCTGATGCTGGTTCCGGCAGTCACGGCCGCACCCGCATCCGAAACGGTGTCGCTGGCACCCGGTTACGGCAAGCTCGGGTACGAGGCGCCGGAAGCAGGCAGTTACCGCCTGCCACCGCTGCAGAACGCGGCCGACGGCGAGGTAGTGAAGGCCAGTGGCGAGACCGCAAGGCTGCACGATCTCTACGGCGACAAGCTGGTCCTGCTGAGTTTTATCTACAGCACCTGCAATGACGTCAATGGCTGCCCGCTGGCGACCGCCGTCCTGGCCCGTATCAAGTCACGTCTCGACAAGCAGCCCGAGGTGGCAGCCCAGCTGCGCCTGATCAGCCTGAGTTTCGATCCGGAGCATGATACCCCGGAGGTCATGCGCCTGTACGGCAATAATTTCGCCCGCGGTGCGCTGGAATGGACCTTTCTTACCACTGACTCCGAGCAGACACTGGCGCCTGTCCTGGAGGCTTATGGCCAGTCGGTCATGCCTGAATACGACGAACAGGGCGAGATTACCGGAGGCTTGTCCCATATCCTGAGAGTTGTCCTGATTGACCGCGACAAGCGGATACGCAACATCTACAGCGTATCGTTCCTGCATCCGGACCTGCTGATCAATGACGTGAAGACCCTGCTGCTCGAAGAGCAGGGCGTGGCCGTTGCCGCCGGAGACAACGGCCCCGACACGAAAGATGACGGGATCACACCCACCCGGGCGGGTGATTTCAAGGCGGGTTACGAAACCGGTGATTACCGGACCCGCTCGGTAAGCGTGGTGAACCGCCGCGGCAAGCGGGCAGACCTGATGCAGGTGCTCAAGGCGCCGCCCCTGGGACTGCCACCGGTGCCGGTCAGCGCGGACAACCCGGTTACCGGCGAGAAGGTCGAACTGGGCCGCAAACTGTTTTTCGACCGGCGCCTGTCGCTGAACAACACCATATCCTGCGCGATCTGCCATATCCCGGAGCAGGGCTTTACCAGTAACGAAATGGCGCTGGCCGTCGGTATCGAGGGACGCACGGTTCGCCGCAATGCCCCGACGGTCTACAACAGTGCCTACATGAAACGCCTGTTCCACGACGGTCGGGAATATCGTCTGGAACACCAGGTCTGGGCGCCGCTGCTGGCAAAGAACGAAATGGGCAACCCGTCGATCGCCGCGGTGATCAACAAGATCCGCGGTATCGCGGAATATGACGGCTTGTTCGAGGCCGCCTTTGACGGCAAGGGCCCGGGCATGGAAACCATCGGTCAGGCGCTGGCAAGCTACGAGCGCACCCTGGTATCCGCCAATTCACCCTTTGATCGCTGGCACTTCGGCGGACAGGAGGATGCCATCGGCGAATCGGCCAAACGCGGCTTTGCACTGTTTACCGGCAAGGCGGGCTGCGTGGCCTGTCACCACATCGGTGAGTCGCATGCCCTGTTCACCGATCATGACCTGCACAACACCGGGCTTGGCTGGTACCGGACCATGGGGCCGCCGGAGAGGCCGGAGAAGGTGCTGATTGCCCCCGGCATCTACCTGGAGGTGGATCAGGAGCTGGTCGAGAGCGTCGGCGATGGCCAGTTGAGCGACATCGGGCTGTACGAGGTCACCCAGAATCCGGCGGATCGCTGGCGTTACCGCACCCCCGGGCTGCGCAACATTGCCCTGACCGCACCCTATATGCATGACGGTTCCATGGAATCCCTGACGGAGGTCGTCGAGTTCTATAACGGCGGCGGCTTCGCCAACGAGGGTCTGGACCCCCGAATCCGCCCGCTGGGCCTGAGTCCCGGGGAAATACAGGACCTGGTTGATTTCATGGCCACCCTGACCGGCGACAATGTCGGCACCCTGGTGGCCGATGCCTTTGCCGCGCCGGTCGGGGACCTGCGCAAGCAGGACCCGGACTGGACCCATGACAACAAGGGAAATTTCTGAGTGTTGACAACGAGCCTTGCCGCATGCCCATGCACAGGAGATCAAAAAGAGCAACGCTTGCCGTGATATTGCTGGTTGCCGCCAGCGGTGTCCGGGCCGCCGCCGGAGACTACAAGGGTGGCTACGAGTCGGATGACTATGTTACCCGCTCGGTTGCACTTGAGACCCGGGAAGGCCGGGGCAGGCCGGCGGACCTCGTTGCCAATATGCGGAAAAGCCAGCTCGGTCTGCCGCCGGTTCCCGAGCCGGCAGACAATCCGGCAACACCGGCCAAGGTTGAGCTCGGCCGCAAGCTGTTCTTTGATCGCCGGCTGTCGCTGAACGACACCATCTCCTGCGCCATGTGTCATGTCCCGGAGCAGGGTTTCGCGAACAATGAACTGGCGCTCGCCGTTGGTCTGGAGGGACGTGTCGTGCGACGCAACTCGCCGACTATCTACAATGTGGCGTATTTCGAGCGCCTGTTCCACGACGGCCGGGAGACCAGCCTGGAGCAGCAGGTCTGGTCGCCGCTGCTCGAACGTAACGAAATGGCCAATCCTTCCGTCGGCGCGGTACTGCAGAAGCTACGCGATATGCCGGATTACGATGGCCTGTTCGAGGCGGTTTTCGACGGCCGCGGCCCGGACATGGAAACCGTCGGCGCGGCCCTCGCCAGTTACCAGCGAACGCTGGTGTCGGCCAACTCGCCGTTTGACCGCTGGTACTACGGCAAGCAGGAGGATGCGCTTGGTGAAAGCGCTCAGCGTGGTTTTCGCCTGTTCACAGGCAAGGGCCGCTGTGCCGCCTGCCATCTGGTCGGCGAGGATTATGCGCTGTTCATGGACAACCGGATGCACAACACAGGTGTTGGCTGGGCCGCGGCCATGCTGGATGCGCCCGAAGAGAAGCAGGTGCTGATCGCCCCGGGCATCTACACCACGGTGACTGCCGAGAAAATCGCCATGGTCGGCATTGCCGATACCGGTGACGTCGGTCTGTATGAAATCACCCAGGACCCGAACGACCGCTGGCGTTACAAGACACCCGGCCTGCGCAATGTGGCGCTGACCGCGCCCTATATGCACGACGGGTCGCTGCTGACCCTGGAGGAGGTGGTCGTCTTCTATAACCGGGGCGGGCAGCCAAACGAGGTCCAGGACCCCCTGATACAGCCACTGGACCTGACGCCGGACGAGATCCGTGACCTGGTGGCCTTCCTGGAGTCCCTGACCGGCGACAATGTCGAGGAACTGGTGGCCGATGCCTTCGCCGCGCCGGTCGGGGACCTCCGCAAGGAGGATCCCCACTGGTCGCATTAACGCGGCCGCCGGGCGGATTCTGTCCGTGGTCCGAAGGAACTGAACGATGAAAGGCGGATATCTGATTTGCGCAATGACCCTGCTGGCGACGCTGCTTGTGACGGGTGTGGTACGCGCGGAGACCGAACTGATACCGATCCCCGGAGACCGTCAGGCCGGGGAATTCGTGCTGCCCGATACCGATGGCGACATGCACCGGCTGAGCGACTACCGGGGTCGATATGTGCTGGTGAATTTCTGGACCTCGGGGTGCGAACCCTGTGAACGGCAGATGCTCTCCATGCAGCAGTTGTATTCGCGACACCATGGCCGTGCCCTGGAGATACTGGCGGTGCATGCGGGACCCGGCACAGCGAAGATGCATGCCGAGATGGAACGTTCAGGTGCTGAATTTCCGGTGCTGGTGGATGCCGATCTTGCACTGGTTGGCTGGCGGGTCGCCGGACTGCCGACCAGTTTTCTTCTGGACCCCGCCGGGCGGATGATCTACTGGGCACAGGGCCCGGTCGACTGGGACAGTGACGCATCGCGCGCCCTGGTGGGGCGGTTGCTGGGTGCCGGCGCGAGCCGGGACAGTCGTCATCTGCCGGCAACGGGGCGCGGCTGATTTCGCAATACAAGTCGACACCACAGCTGTCTCTGGCAGTGACACGGTGTGTCTACCTGGAGGAATCGCATGAGGAATTTATGGTTGTGTTTTATCTGCCTTGCACTGCTCTCGCCTGCAGTCGGCCTTGCCGGTGATGAAGCCGGCAAGCCGACGGGCGGGGAAGAGGAGCAGGAACCGGATTGTGACTGACGGAGGCCGCACCACAGGCACAGGAAGCCAGGCTGCTTCCACTTTCATTCATGCGGTATAACTATCCCCGGAGGATATACGATGAAATATCAAGGACTATTAGGTACTGCGCTGCTGGCCCTGGCCCTGGCGTTGCCGCTCCCGGCAGCTGCCGGGGAGATGGCCGTCAAGATCAACGCCGATATCGCGTCGGTTGACATCATGCACAAGGGCAAGAAAGTCAAGCTGATGCGCAATCAGGACCAGAAGAATACCGTCAACCCGGCCTTTGCCAAGACCTCCCGCAAGTGTCCGCCGTTCTGCATCCAGCCGGCCGTGCTGGCCCCGGGCGTGGAGACCATTGGCGAAGTCGAGATGGTGAAGTACCTGCACAAGATGTCTGACGGTGACGACTCCATCCTGGTGGTGGATTCCCGTACACCGGACTGGGTCAAGCGGGGCACCATCCCCGGTGCGGTCAACATTCCGTGGACCCACCTGAATCCGGCCAAGGGCGCGGATCCGCTTTCCATTGCCGAGATCATGACAAAGAAATTCGGCGCCAAGGACCTGGAAGGCCTGTGGGACTATACCGATGCCAAGACGCTGGTGATGTTCTGCAACGGCATGTGGTGCGGCCAGTCACCGAACAATATCAAGAACCTGCTGAAGTTCGGCTACCCGGCCCACAAGATCAAGTGGTACCGCGGCGGCATGCAGGACTGGGAGATCCTCGGCCTGACGACGGTTCCGGGCGAGTAAGGTTTTACCCTTATGCGGTGACAAGGGCGGCCCCGGCCGCCCTTGTCATGTCCGCAGATCGAGCGCAATACGCGGCAAGTACTGCCGGCGCCAGGTCACCGCGGTTTTCAGAGTTTGCCGTCCAGGCCCATCTGGTAGTACTTGTGGGTGATCTGTTCCTGGTTTTCCAGCAGCCACTCGATACCCGGTTCGTTGTGCATGGCCTTGTGTATGGCCCTGGCAGTGGCTTCCCGGTGGATATCGAACAGCACCTTGTGGTCGAGCCCCTCGACATCGACAATCGATGGATTCAGCCAGACGGAAACGATAATGCCAAGGTCGTTGGCCATCTCCCGGGGCAGGTCACCGCAACGCACGGCATCCAGCACACCATTGGCGATCGCGCCCTGCACGGTGCCCATCAGGATATTGGTGTAGCGGCTGTCCTTTACCGTCACCTTGCTGACCATCAGGGTGGCGGGTCGCACCTGGATGTCCGTATTCATGATGGCCAGGACCCGCGAGTGGCCCTTGACCTGGTCGCCGAGCAGGGTGGCAAGGGCGGTGCCGACAGGCCCGTCCAGCTCGCCGATAACGACTTCCGGCTCGGCAGCGGTGCCGGGCGGTCCGCCGGCGACCAGGGCTTCACCGGTTCGCAGAATAATTCGTTCACTCATAATGATAATCCTTCGCTATGGTCGGGAAACCGGTGGCGGGCATTGTGCGCTAGACCCGCACCAGCAGCTCGCCCTTGCCGTCATTGGCCAGGTCACCGCAAAAGCGGCGAACGCGCGGCGGGCTGCTGGCCAGGGCGAGAAACCGGCTGTCCAGATCGCTGTAGCTGGCGAGCAATAGTGGCAGAAACCCCAGGGTGTGTTCGCCGCAGTCGTTCATCGCCGGCGGGAGATCCTCAGGCAGATGATTGACTATCAGGGTTCCGCGCATCATGGCATAGCCGGGCCTGGGGCCGACCTTGCCAAGTACGACAATCGTGCCGGCAATCATGCGTGCCCCGCAGCAGGCGCCGGTGTCACCGGCTATCAGGATGGTACCGCGCCGCAGGTGGTCACCGGTGCGGTCACCCGCATTGCCCTGTACCAGCAGGGTGCCACCGCGCATGCCCTGGCGATCACCCGGCAGGGCGGCACCGGCAAAGTCACCGCAATGGCCCGCAACGCCGATCATCCCGCCATGCATGCCCGTGGCGGTCCAGTGCCCGCTGTTACCCGTGACCTCAATGCGGCCATCCTGCATGTCCTGGCCAAGGTAATCGCCGCAGTTCCCCTCGACCCTGATGCTGCCGGATTTCATGCCGCTGCCGATGCCGTCCAGCCTGGTACAGCTGTTGCGAATACGCAGTTGCTGCGGATCCGAGCCCTCGATATCGAAAATACCGCCAAGGCTTACCTGCCGGTTGCCGCAGCTGATTTCGATCGCCGCTATATGCTCCGGCTTCAGGCCGCTCAGCAGGTCCGGCGATAACCGTGACATGTCGACCCGCTGCCGGGGCTCCTCTCGCAGTGTCAGCACCAGCGGGCTCATGACATGATTTCCTGCAGGTGGAAATGGTATTTGCCAAGCTTGCCGCCGTAGTTGCCGGCGGAGATGCGCCTGATGCCGTGTTCCGCGCCCAGTTCGCACACCGCGTCAATACCGGTGCGCATGGCCGCGGCAACGTCGTTCTCGGTGAGTCCGTTGACGACGATTTCCATTACGGCCTCGATGTCGGGAGTCAGTTGACTGGAGGTGATGCCCTGCAGGGTCGGGCAATAGGCCTCATTGGTCGAGGCCGGAAGCGACGGGTATTTGGAACCGACCTTGGACCCCGATCGCACCACGCCACCCGGGAATGGCATGATGACATTGGGCAGCTTCTGCATGGCCGTTATGGCGGTCTCACAGGCCAGCAGGGCCTGTTCCTGGGAACCGGCGAGGATCAGGATGTTGCCCCCGCCGACCGCGCTGGTGCAGGCCGTTTGCTCCTCGCAGATAAACTCGCCATCCATGACCGGCACGCGCCAGTAGCGCCGCCCGTTGATCAGTTTCGAGATCTGGTAGCCGTCACCGAAAAAGCGGATATTTTTCCCCAGGTTGATGGATTTTTCGCCCTGCATGCCGGCATAGAGGGCACTGGTCGGTGCAGTCAATATGCACTGTCCCACGCGGGTCTCCAGCTGTTTGCCGAGGTCCTTGCCGGACATGCCGAACAGCAGGACCGAAATGCCGGGGCGCCCGTCAGGCGTGTCACAGGCAGCCAGTTCGGCTTCAATGCCCGCCTCGATACCGCAGCCGATTACCGAGGTGGCAAATCCTGTCATCGCCTCGCCTGCATGCCTTGCCCATCGATGATTGATGGCGGTGATCAGGATGCGCGTGGCTTTCATGCCGAAGGCCTCGGCAAAGGTTGCATCGATGGTCACGCCATTGATGTTCATGCCTTGCCCCGTGCGGTGCAGGCCGCCGGCATGATCCGGCTGCCGATACTCCCGGTCATTTCATCGTTGCTGATCTTGAAGTTCTCCAGCCGTATGCTGTGGTAACGATCGAAGTAATCTTTCAGCGGGCGCTCGATGCCAGAGTCGAATTCCGGTCGCACGGTATGGGTGGCGCCTTTTGTCAGGGCGCAGATGTCACCGTTGCGGACAATGAGTTCCCCGTTCTTGAAGACATAGACCGGTCGTTCGAACATCTGCTCGCGGTTGGCGAGGTCCTCATAGACGGTGATATCCGCATAGCCCCCGGCTGCCAGATGTCCCCGGTCGCGGAGCCCGAGGATTCGTGCGGGTCCGGCGCGGGTCATGATGGCCATTTCGTAGAGCGTGTACTCACGCGTCAGCCCCTGCAGTCGTGAATGTGCCGCCGCCTCCGGGTTGATTCGCAGCAGCATGTCCTCGCGGAAGCTGCGGTCCATCAGCAGGCGTATCAGGTGCGGATAGCTGGTGAAGGGTGCGCCATTGGGGTGATCGGTGGTGAGAAATACCCGCCACGGGTCATCGACCATGAGAAAGATTTCCAGCCCGATGGCCCACTGCATGGCATTGACGAAATTCCGGTCGCGGTAGCGGAACGGGACAACGCCGCAGCCGGCATCACACTCGATGTCCATGCACACCCACTTGCTGGGGCTGGCATGCCGGTGATTGGCGTACTGTTTCATGGTGTCGCCCGAGGCCGTGACCGTTTGTCCGAACATTATCTGCCCGATGTCGGCGGTGATGTGCGCCTTGCTGTTTATCGCCTCGGCAATCTCGGCAGCGGCAGACGAGAAGCTGTGGTCACCCTCGGTGCCATAACTGTGGAACTGGATATGGGTGAGGTGCATAGGCAGACCGTCGGCTGCATCCATGGTGTCCAGTGTCGTGCGGAAATTTCCCGGTACCCCGAGGTTGCTGGCATGCACGTGCAGGGGATGCGGCACCCCGAGCTCATAGAGGGAACGGCACAGGGTCTGCAGGATCTGGCGCGGTGTGATCCGGTAGTACGGGTTTCGATCGTCAAGATCCAGCTTGCGGCCATTGAACTTGAAGGCGCTGATGCCCCCGGGGTTGACCACCTTGATGCCGAGGCACTGGCTGGCGTGCAGGGTCCAGGCGACATAGTCGTTGATACGTTCCTGCTCGGCGCCTTCAGCCAGCAGGCGCAGCAGGAAGTCATCGCTACCCAGCATCGCGTAGCCGCCGGTATCCAGGATCGGGATATCGGCCATCTCCAGATGGGCCTGGCGTGCATTGGACGGCATCACGGCGGGTTCGAAGGCAGCGGTGTAGCCCATCTCTGCGTAGCGATAGCCGGTCAGCAGGGTCGTGGGTGTGGCATGACTGCAGCCGGAGCGGGTCAGGCATCCGCCTGGTACCGGTTCGTCACGACACAGTTCCGGCATCAGGGTGCGCGCCACGTTGACCTTGCCGCCGCCGATATGGGTATGCATGTCGATGGCACCGGCCATGACCACCTTGCCACGCAGGTCGTACTCGGTGTCGATCACGGCATCCGGGCCGGGATTCTCCACCAGCCGTTCGTCCCGTATGTACAGGTCACGAACTTCGCCATCGATACCGTTGGCGGGGTCATACACCGTACCGGCGGATAACTTGATCAGCATGGGTATTCTCCGCGACCCTACAGATGTCCGGTGATTGAGTTCAGTACAGCGGCCACCGCCGGCAGGCCGGTGCTGCGTAATGCGCGCAGCGGAAGATTCACCGCCGAATCGCAACGATAGATATTGCCGGCGTGGTCAATGCCGGGTGTTGCTACCGGGAAAAAGACTTCAGGGGCCGGGTCGCACTGCATGGCGGCATGTCCCAGTACGATGCCGGGAATCGCGCTGGCGGGTGGCTTGCGTTCAGCATCGAATGCGGATATCCACACCAGGATGTCCGCCTCGTTGTCCGCCAGCAGCCGGTCCGTGGCATTCTGCAGCGGCCCGTAGCGGGCCTGGTTGCCGCCGAGACTGATGCGTGTCGGGTAGCCGGTCTGGGATGTCGCCACCTGTACGAAAGTGGTATCACCGTTGTTGCCGCCCAGCGGCAGCCCGGAGCAGCGCGTGTTGCTGTTCAGGTCCACGGCCAGTGCGCTGATTGCCTGAACGGCAAGTTCCGCATGCGGGAAATCGAGTTCTGCGGCCAGCCAGCCGATGACACCATAGTGCGCATGCGCAAGACGATTCACCAGGTCCTGCAGCTGTACGACCGAAACACCGGCAACCGATTTCTGCTGCAGTGGCCGTCCCCGCAGGAGGGTGCGCATTGCCGCGGCGATGTCACCCAGCCGGTGTGTCGGGCAGGGAATAGCGGTGACGCGCGGGTCACCCTGCATCACGCTACTGGCAGCTCCGTCCCCGATCAGGACAAGCCGCCGTTCGTCTGCACCCAGCCCGAACATGGATTCCTGATTGTTGAAGAATCGTTCATAGAAACGCGGCAGCCGCTGTTCAGCGGAACTGCCAAACATAACCAGCAGATCCGCGCGATTGCGGACCTCGGTGAGTGTGCAGGTCATCCAGCCACTGTCCTGCACTGCAAGCAGGTTGCGCAGCAGGGCCTCGCTGTTCATGTGGTCCAGTGTTGCACCGATGTGGTCTGCCAGTTTGATGGCTGCCCGTGCACCGTCCACATCGGTACCAAGACCGCCGAACAGGGGCAGACGGGCGCTACGCAGCAGGCCCGCTGCATGCTGCACTGCCTGTTCCACGGTGCAGGTCTTGCCCTGAATCAGGGGCTGCCTGGTGTCCGCTGCAGGCTGTGCGAAACCCCGCGCACCGAGCGTGCAGCCGTTGGCGGTGACCGTCGCCTCGTCAACATTGACCCGGACTGTCAGATCATCGCAACACAGGCCGCAAAACGGGCATACGGTGTTGTGGTGTGTGGTTCCGCTCGTCTTGTTGTCCATCCGGGCCGGCCTGGTGTGGCTGACTGCAGTATCACCGCCATGGCGTCCGTTACCCTGGGCGCTGTGTACCGGCGGCGGGATTGCCAGTCTGTTGATCAAACCATTGAGCACAGATCGTGCCAAGGTGCCCTGATGCGGCGCCTCGGGGATAACCCGGCATGCATTCATGTGAAATCAGGTGCTTTACGGGACAGCCGGCTGCCCGCCAGTCGCGATTGTTTCGCGCTCTGGCGCAGTAGCGTGACATTGCGGGCAAACATGCGTGACATACTGCCCCATGCCTGTCGCAATACACAATCGGCAATGCCCTAAGTGTGCTGGAATGAAGGGAAACTTCAAAACTGGCATGCCAGTTGCTCTGCTTCATACGTGATGCATGCTCATGAGGGAAAAGTGCGATTCGAGTCGGTGCGGGTGGAAGCGCCGGCGCGCCTGCATCTGGGCTTTCTGGATCTCAATGGCAACCTCGGGCGGCGTTTCGGCAGTCTCGGACTGACGCTGGAAGGCATTGCCACCGAACTTGAAGTCAGGCAATCCGGGACACTGCAGGTCGATGGGCCGCCAATGGCCCGCTTGCGAGCGCTGGCCTGTGCCGCATCACTGACGCAGACGCTGGGTCTGCCACAGGGGGTCGCTATCCGCATCAGGCGTGCGATCCCCGACCATGTGGGCCTCGGCTCGGGTACCCAGCTGGCCCTTGCCGTTGCCAGTGGGATGCTAGCGCTCTACGGGATCGAGATGGATTTGCGCAGACTTGCCGGGCTGATGAGGCGTGGCATGCGCTCCGGTATCGGCATAGGTGCCTTCGAGTCCGGCGGGTTTCTGGTCGACGGTGGACGTGGCAGTGGTGACATGCCACCGCCGGTCATCATGCAGGAAAACTTTCCGGATGACTGGCCTGTCCTGCTCATTTTCGACCGACGCGGCCCGGGGATCCATGGCAAGCGGGAAGTCGAGGCATTCGCCGCACTGCCGGAATTCCCCGGGACCCGCGCTGCAGAACTCTGCCGGCTGGTCCTGATGCAGGCCCTGCCTGCGCTGTCGGAACGGGACCACGACGGTTTCGGTCGTGCGATCGGCCATGTGCAGCGGGTCGTCGGTGATCACTTTGCGCCTGCCCAGTCCGGGCGTTTTGCCAGTCCGGAGGTGGCCCGGGTGCTTGCCTGGCTCGCCTCGCAGGAAATCCAGGGTATCGGTCAGAGTTCCTGGGGACCGACCGGTTTCGCCATCCTGGAAAGCGAGGCGGCTGCTGCGCGGTTGCTGCACTCGGCTACGAAGCAGTTCAGCGACCGGCCCATGCTGCATTTCGAACTCACGCGCGCGCGCAACTGCGGCGGGCGTATCGATACCCGGCCGGACCTTGTCGCCGCTTCGCTGCGGGCTGCCATATAGGCCCTTGCGCTCAGGATTGCACGAATGAGCAAACCCTACATCATGCACATGATCACGCCGGCAAAGCATGTCAGCCCGTTTGACGTGAACATGGCCTGTGATGCGGGCTGGACCACCGTGATCCCCTATACACACGCGGAAGCGGCCGAAGTCACCGGCCTGGTGCAGGATGCGATATTTTCGCGTGGCCCTAAAGGCGTGAAGCACACCGGGATCTTCATCGGTGGCAGGGACGTAAACCAGGCCATGGATATGCTGCAGTTGTCCGTTGATGCCATGGTGCCGCCCTTCGAGGTGTCTGTGATGGTAGACCCCAGCGGTGCATTCACGACGGCGGCCGCGCTGGTGGCCTGTGCCGAGCGGCAGCTGCAAGTGGCACATGCCGCCGCACTTGCCGGGCAACGGCTGCTGGTGTTCGGTGGCTCAGGACCGGTCGGCACCGCGGCCTGCGTGCTCGCGGCCGGGGCCGGCGCCGAGGTGGCCATCGTAGGACATGACGGCAGCGAGGCGGCGAGCAGGGTGGCCAGCTCGTGCAAACAGCGCTATGGCGTTGACATCGAGGCGCTGGACGGGTCGACTGATGAGCGCAAGCAGGCCCTGCTGGCCGATGTCGATGTGGTTTTCAGCACCGCAAAGGCCGGTGTGCAGGTGCTGTCCTCGGCGCAGCTGCAGTCCGCGGTGGCACTCAAGGTGGCAGGTGACCTGAATGCCGTGCCGCCGCTGGGAATCGAGGGTGTCGACCTCATGGATGACGGGGCGTCGATCGCCGGGCTGAAGCAGGCAGTCGGAATCGGCGCACTGGCCATCGGCAATGTCAAGTACCAGGTCCAGCAGCAGCTGCTCAAGGCAATGGCAACGACTGACACACCGCTTTACCTTGATTTCCGGCAGGCTTTCGACAGGGCGCGCGAGTATGTCAAGGCAGCCTGACAATATACTGGTCGTTGCCCTGTCCGGGCGTGCGCTCGCGCAATCCGCGAGCGCGGCCTCGATACCGGTGAGCGTGCTCGATGTTTACGGTGACGAGGACACACGCATGGCAGCAGTCTCGTCAGCACGCATCGGTGACGCGCGGCTGCAGATCAGCAGGAACCTCCTGCTGGAGACGGCCGAGCGGCTGTATCCGGCGCACCGCTGTCCGGGACTTGTCTACGGGGCCGGGTTTGAGTCCGACCCGCAGACCCTGACCGATCTCGCGGCGGGCCGCGAGCTGCTCGGTAACGCGCCTGACCTGCTTTCGGATCTCGGCACGCCACGCTATCTGTTCCCGTTACTGGACCGGCTGGGAATTCCGCATCCGGCAGTCACCTACCGGCGACCGGCAGACAGCAATGGCTGGCTTGCCAAGCAGGCAGGCTGCAGTGGTGGCGGGCACGTTATGCCGGCAAGGCGCACGGCCGGGCAGCCCGGCGTCTATTACCAGCGCAAGCTGCCGGGGCGTGTCATGTCGGTGCTGTTCCTCTGCAATGGGCGCCAGATGGCTGTCGTCGGCATCAGCGAACAATGGCACGATGCCGTCGGCAGCCGGGAATGTTACCGCTACGGCGGGGCGCTCTCCTGCCGGGACCTGCCGGTCGCGCTGCACCTGGAGGTCATGCATGCTATCAGGATGCTCGTCAGCCGGCTCTGCCTGCGCGGCCTGAACAGTATGGATCTGGTTGTCGACAGGAACGAGTTTCACGTGCTGGAGGTCAACGGTCGCCCGACGGCGACCATGGAACTCTACGATAACAGCGGACCTGACAGCCTGTTCAGCAGGCATGTGGCGTGCTGCAGGGGAGTAAAACCGTCCTTCCCGGTCCGTGCGCTCGCCGGTCGCGCCCATGCGGTGATGTATGCGGATCGTGAAATGGCCGTGCCGATCGGCATGAAGTGGCCGGGCTGGTGCAGCGATATGCCGGTAACCGGAAGCACCATCCAGCCCGGTCAACCTGTGTGTACTGTCCACGCGAGCGGCAGCCACATGTCACGGGTAAGGGAGGTGCTGGACCGGCGCAGTCGCGTGATTCATGGAATGCTGCCGGCGCTTGCGGCCCGGAACGACCCGCGGGCTGGCCTTGCGCAAAGGGGGGTGGCCTGAACATGTCATCCGTCACATCCGCCGCTGGCGGTGCTGTCCTCACGCAGCCCGGCGTCAACCAGGCCGCCCTGAAACTGCTGGACGATTTGCGCGCCGATGCGGATCGTCTGCGCATGCTCGAGCACAGCATGCCGAACGGCTGCAGGGTGATCGATACAGGCATGGATACCCGCGGCGGGATAGAGCTGGGCCGCCGCGTTGCCGAAATCTGCATGGGCGGGATGGGCCGCGTCAGTCTTGGCGCAAACGGCAATATCACACGCTGGCCGCTCAGCCTCGGTGTGCACAGCACCAATCCGGTCATTGCCTGCCTCGGCAGTCAGTATGCCGGCTGGAGCCTGTCACACGGCGAGGGCAAGGAGGCCTTTCATGCACTTGGCTCCGGCCCCGGGCGTGCCCTGGCGTGCAAGGAGACGCTGTTCGGGGAGCTCGGCTACCGTGACAGCGGCGATTCCACCTGCCTGGTGCTGGAGGTCGACCGGTTCCCGCCGGCCGCATTGACGGAGAAAATTGCCGCTGACTGCGGCGTGGACATCGCCAGGCTGACACTGATTCTGACGCCCACACTGAGCCTGGCCGGTACTACCCAGGTCGTTTCCCGGGTACTGGAAGTGGCTATGCACAAGGCCCACACCCTCGGCTTTCCGCTCGAGCAGATCATCGATGGTGCCGGGAGTGCGCCACTGCCGCCGCCTGCGCATGACTTTGTCGATGGCATGGGCAGGACCAACGACGCAATACTCTACGGCGGGCATGTTCACCTGTTCGTCACCGGTAGCGATGACGATGCGCGCGAGCTCGCCATGCAGCTGCCCAGTGGTACCTCCCGGGATTACGGCAAGCCCTTTGCCGAGGTTTTCAGTCACTACAACCACGATTTCTTCGAAATCGACCCGATGCTCTTCAGTCCGGCCAGCGTCATGGTGTCGTGCCTTGATACCGGTCGCAGCTTCCAGGCCGGTGCCACTGACCCGCTCGTGCTGGACCGCTCCTTCGGTATCGTGCAATGAATCCGCGGATCGCACTGGTCAGCGATGACCCGGGCTGGCACGGTGCGCGGTTGCGGGAGGCATTCGCCGCGCGCGGTTGCGAACTGCTGACTGTGTCTCTGAGGGACTGTGCAATCGATCTGCATCACTCCCCTGGCGGTCTGTTGTTGCCTGGTTTCGAAACGCAAATGCCGGACGGTGTCTTTGTCCGGGGTGTGCCGGGTGGCACGCTGCAGCAGGTCGTGCTGTATCTCGACGTGCTGCACGCCCTGCATGCAACGGGAATACCGGTCTACAACACGGCACGCGCCGTCGAGCGCAGTGTTGACAAGGGTATGACCAGCCTGCTGCTGCAACGCGCCGGCATCCCGGTGCCTCCCACCTGGGTGGTCTCGTCACCCGAGAAGGGGCGCGCGATCTGGCAGCGGGAAGCCGCGGCCGGTCATCGCCTGGTGGTGAAGCCGCTGTTCGGCTCCCAGGGTGAGGGACTGCGACGCCTGTCCCCGCGGCAGGCATTACCCGCACTGGATGATTACCAGGGCGTCTATTACCTGCAGCGCTTCGTGGAAAACCCCGGCTTTGACTGGCGTGTTTTCGTCATCAACGGCAAGGCCGTGGCAAGCATGGAGCGGCACGGAAAGCACTGGATCAACAACATTGCACAAGGCGCAAGCTATGCGTCAAGCCCGGCCGACGCCCGCCTTGACGGGCTGGCGGAGGCCTCCGTCGAGGCGCTGTCGCTGGACTATGCCGGCGTGGACCTGATGCGCGACAGCCACGGCAGGCTGCAGGTGATCGAGGTCAACAGCATACCGGCCTGGAAAGGACTGCAGTCGACCTGCGAGGTCGATATTGCGCACTGTCTGGTGGAGGATTTCCATACGCGCTACCTGATGCAGCAGGTGATCAAGGTGGTGGCCTCATGAATGCTTGCACACGAAATCAGCAGGTATTTGCTGCCCGGGCGGTTGCCGAAGCGATCGAACTGGCCTGCCGGATGGAACTCGGCGTGATGAAGCCCGGCAACGTCAGTGTGTATGGTGGCGGGCAGGGGAAGAAGGCCGGGGATTTCGTGCGCAGTGCCATCGCCATAGCGCCCGAACTCTCGCGACCGGGCGCCAGTGTAGGGGAACGGATTCTCTATGCCGTGCGCGCCACACGACAGGAGGTAAGCCGCAATACCAACCTCGGGATCGTACTTCTCTGTGCACCACTGGCGCATGCCGCACTGCGTATGGATCACGGCATGTCACTGCGCCGCTCCCTGCGGGCAACCCTGCGTAATCTTGACCGCCGCGATGCGCAGCTGTGCTACGAGGCGATCCGCATTGCCCGGCCTGGCGGGCTCGGCACGGTGCCGCAACATGACGTGGCGCAGGAGGAGCCCCGGATAGACCTGCTGCAGGCGATGGCCTGCGCGGCCGTTCGCGACCGGGTGGCGCGACAGTACGTCACGGATTTCTCGGATGTGTTTGAGCTTGGCCTGCCGCACCTGCTGGCGGCATCGGAACGGGAGCGGAGTATTGAGCGGGCCATCATGTCAACCTATCTGTACCTGCTGGGCGAGATGACAGATACGCACATAGAGCGTGAGCACGGCAAGCGCGTGGCAGAGACGGTATGCAGCAGGGCGAGGCAACTCTATGACGGGCTGTATGCGCCGCAGTTACAGGAGGACCAGCTGTTTTCTCGCTTGTCTGGATTCGACAAGGAGCTAAAACGGAAGAGTATCAACCCCGGTACAACTGCCGACCTGACGGTTGCAGCACTCATGGTGCTGAATCTGCAGAACAGGCAGGACTCTGCCGGGTCGCTGCTCGTGAACGGGCCAGAATCGGCGCAATTTGCAGACCTGGCCTTTATTTAAAGCAACCTGAGTAAAGGAGACGTAGTAATGGCTAAAATCGATAAAGTCCTTGTAGGTGAGGCGCTGGTTGGCGACGGCAATGAAGTGGCCCATATCGACCTGATTATCGGGCCGCGCGGGTCTGCCGCTGAAGACTGCTTTTGCCAGACGCTGACCAACCAGAAGGAAGGTGTCAATGGCCTGCTGGCGGTAGTCAGCCCCAACCTGATGGTCAAGCCTGCCACCGTGATGTTCAACAAGGTGACCATCAAGGGTGCCAAACAGGCGGTACAGATGTTCGGTCCTGCACAGCGCGGTGTCGCAATGGCCGTTGCCGACTGTGTCGAGGATGGCACTATCCCGGCTGACGAGGCAGATAACCTGTATGTCAGCGTCGGTGTCTTCATCCACTGGGAGGCCGAGGACGACAACAAGATCCAGGATTTCAATTACGAAGCGACCAAGTTGTCGATCAAGCGCGCCGTCAGTGGTGAACCAACCGCTGCAGATGTCGTGTCGCAAAAAGGCTCGGTGGAGCACCCGTTCGCAGCACATGCCTGATTGAGACGGAATGTAGCCCCGGTTCGCCGGGGCACACTCCCGGTTCAATTACACCGCTCAAGCTGCCCGTGCCCGTATACCCGACAACCCGCGAGGTACCCGCAAATGCAATGTCTGGAGTGTGGATCTGAACGACCGCAGCTGGATAACCGGCACCTGCTCTCGTGCAGCGGACTGACCCTGCACGAATATGCCCTGCGCCATTCACTGCCACTGGATCTACTGGTCTCGCCGGATCAGGTCAATACGCAGGATCCGGTGAGTGCCTACCCCCGGGCGGTTCCCTGTCCGGCGGGTGAGACGGCACGCAGTCTGCTGCGCGGGCTGCGGCTGGCCGGTCTGGTGCAGACGGCGGACGGTCTTGCCGTGATACCGGGCGAGATCAGGCGTCTCGACCTGCTGCTGTGGGAACTGCAGTACCTGCAGGACTACGGTTTCAGATTCCGCCAGGAATACCGCTTCGACCGGCAAACCAACAGGGTGGTGGCGGACAATCGCCTCAAGGCCCGTAGCGGGAACCTGCCACACACGGGTGCCACCTCACTGTCGCTCGTGCCACCGCCGGACTTTCGCCTGTCCCTGGCGGTGTGTGTTGCGCATGTCGGCGAGCTGCATGCCGGTTACCTGTTCCTGCATATTCCCGGTGCCGCGGACGCGCGCGATATAAGGACCTGGCTTCTGCGCGAACGGGGCATTGAATTCATTTCACTGGACACCGCGGAGCCGCGAGGTGGCGTCATCCTGCGCAGCCACAGTCAGGACGATGCCGCACGCCTGTTTGACTTTCTGCGCCCGGACCTCGAGCAGATGCCGGGTGTCTGGGCACGATTCCACGACACCACGCCGCAGGTCACGGTGGTAAAGGAGCTGGTGTTCGATGCGGCACATTTCATTACCGACCATCCGGCGAAGTGCTCGAACCTGCATGGCGGGCGCTATACCCTGCAGGTCAAGGTGGCGGGTCGCATCGATCCGGTCACCGGCTGCGTGATTGATTACGGTTACCTGAAACGGGTTGTCAACAGCCGGGTGGTGGAGCGTTTCGACCATCACAACCTGAATTATGTCGCGCGTGAGCTGGCCTGGCGTTCCAGCACCGAAATGCTCTGTGTCTATATCTGGGAGCAGCTCATCGGGTTCATCCCCGGTCTCGTCGAGCTGCAGCTGTATGAAACGCAGCAGTCCTGGTGTCACTACCGTGGACCCGACCTGGCAGAATTCCAGGCGGTTGGCAGCAGTGAACTGCTGCACCATTTTTCCGGCAGCGATGCGCGGGCGCTGAAGCTTCGCGAACAGCTGGGCGGCGACCGGGCAGGGCGGTTAAGTGTGGTGGCCTGATCAGATCAACCCAGGTCTGCGCTGCCGATGCGGCCATCGTGCAGCGCGCTGGCAAGCAGGGCACCGTCGATATGCTGCTGCTGCAGGGCACGCAGGTCAGCCGGGCCGCGTATGCCGCCGGCGGCATACAGCTCGACCGCTGGCGCTGCCCTGCGCAGTCGCCGCAGTCGTGACAGGTCCGGCCCGCGATTCTGCCCGACATGATCAAGGCTCATCACGATGACCCGCCGTGGCCAGTATTGCGGTGACACGATGGCGTCTGACGGGCCAAGCAGCCGGTCGTTCCTGAAGTCGAGCGAAAGGATGAGCGACCCGGACCCCGGCAGGATGTCCAGTATCGCCGGATCCGTCAGGGTCTCGCTGCCAATGACGGGAATGCAGGCGTCGTGCTGCTGCCAGTGTTCCAGGGATGCCAGGGTATCGATCCCGGCGTCAAGCCATAAACGCAGCCCCGGGAAGTGCCCGGTCAGCCGCCTGACAACAGCGGACTGGGGCGGCCTGCCGGAAATGGCATCGAGGTCGGCGACATACAAACACCCGAAGCGGTGCAGTCGCACAAGACCACTGACCACATCGAGCGGGTCGCTCGATCGGGACAGGCCGCTTTGCAGCGGGGGGTAGGCATCGCGGCTGCCGCCCGTGGCATGTACCACCTGGCCGCAGGATATATCGATAACGGGAACCAGTATCACGATTGAAGCCATGCGTATTTTCGTCATTGAGTATATCACCGGTGGCGGGATGATCCGCGAGGATCTCCCGCAAGGTATCCTGCACGAAGCCGAGGCCATGCTTGCGGCGCTGCTGCGTGACCTCGGGGATATGCCGGACGTGCAGTTGCGTATTACCCGCGACCCGCGCCTGCCGCCACCTGCCACGCCATGCGAGGTCGTGATGCCGGGACGCCATGACAACATCTGGGATATGTGGGGCAACTGCATGCAAGAGTGCGATGCGGTGTGGCCGATCATGCCGGAGACGGGCGGGGTGCTGCAGCGCCTCAGCGAACTGGTGCTGGCAAGGGGCCGCCGCCTGATCGGCTGCCACCCCGCGGCGGTTGCTACTGCCGCCAGCAAGTACCGGACCGCCGTATGCCTGCAGAGGCGCGGCATTGGTGTTGTGCCGACGTATCCGGCTGCTGCCGGCATTCCCCGCAGGCCGGGCCGCTGGGTGGTCAAGCCGGATGACGGTGTGGGTTGTGAAGGTATCCGGATTCACGACGACTATGATTCGATGCAGCGGGCACGGCAGGCAAGCGGCGCAGCTGCCAACCGCGTTGTGCAGCCATTCATCGACGGGGAGCCGGCAAGCCTGTCAATACTATGCCGTGATGCCGATGCGGTCCTGCTGAGCGCCAACCTGCAACAGGTTGTTTCGCGTGAGAACGGGCTCCAGCTCCTGGGATTGCATGTCAATGGACTGTCTGGCCCGCGTGCGTGTTATGCACAGCTCGCGCATGCCATTGCCGGGTCGATACCGGGTCTCTGGGGATATGTCGGTGTTGACCTGCAGCTCACGCCGGCAGGGCCCGTGGTACTCGAGATCAATCCGAGGCTGACGGTTTCCTATGCCGGACTGCGCACGGTGCTGGCCGCAAACCCGGCAGGGATGATTCTGGATCTGCTCGACAGCGCGACGCGCATGCCGGTCTGTGCGCCGGTCGCAGACGAGCGAATATTGCCAGGGATGGAGGCAAGGGATGTCGCCTAGGGACTTTGTCGGCTGGGACCTGGGAGGTGCACACCTGAAGGCGGCGCAGATGGATGCACAGGGGCGGGTACTGAGTGTGCTGCAACTGCCATGCCCGCTTTGGCAGGGGCTGGATACCCTGCTGACGGGTATCGATGAAGTTGTCGATCGCCTTGAATGCAGCGAGAGCCACCATGCGATAACCATGACCGGTGAGCTGGTGGATCTGTTCAGCAGTCGTGTCGATGGCGTCAGGACACTTTCCGGGATCATGGCGGAGCGCCTGGCACACGGGACAATCCAGCTGTTTGCCGGTAGCCGGGGTTTTCTTGGACCCGCGGATGTGCGCAGCCATGAAGAGGATATCGCCTCAAATAACTGGCTGGCGAGTGCCAGCTTCGTGGCCCGGCGCCTGCCGCAGGCCATGTTCATCGATATCGGCAGCACGACAACGGACGTGGCAGTCATACACAGGGGCCGTGTTGCCGCACGCGGCAGCAATGACAATGAACGCCTGCGCTGCGGTGAGTTGCTTTATACCGGCGTGGTGCGCACGCCCCTCATGGCACTGGCCGGCAAGGCGCCATTTGCCGGCGAGTGGGTGCCGTTGATGGCGGAGAACTTTGCCGTGACAGCCGATATCTACCGCCTGACCGGCGAATTGCCGGAGCACGCCGACATCCTGGCCAGCGCAGATAATGCAGCAAAGACGGCCGGTGCAAGCGCAACCCGGCTGGCGCGCATGCTGGGCCTGGACCTGGATGCCGGCAGCCTCGCGCAGTGGCGCCAGCTGGCCTGGTATTTTTCTCGGCAACAGCTGCACTCCCTCGAGCAGGCCTGTGATCTGGCAGTTGCCCGCAACACGTTACCCGATGATGCACCCCTGGCGGGGGCGGGCGTCGGCCGCTTCCTGGTGGAGCGACTGGCGCAGCGCCTCGGACGTCCCTACGTAGACCTGCAGTCCCTGATCAACACCGAGCTGCTGTTATCGGGTGACCCGGCGGATTGCACCCCGGCGGTTGCCGTGGCCGACCTCGCCAGGCGCGCACTGGGGGATGCCAGATGCTGACGGAAATCCCCTACCATGCGGACAGCGCAGCGCTGTTTGAGGCCATCGCCGACAATCCCTGGGCCGTTTTCCTGGACAGTGGCCGGCCATACTCGGAGCAGGGGCGCTACGACATCATCTCGGCCGATCCGGTGCAGACGCTGCTTACCCGCGGCACGGCCACGGAGATCCGCCGGGGTGGTACAAGCGAGGTCTCGACAGCAGATCCCTTTGACCTGCTGCGAGAGGCGCTTGGCACCCCCGTCGGGAGTATCCAGGGGCTGCCCTTTGCCGGCGGCGCGCTGGGTTACTTCTCCTACGATCTCGGCAGACGCATCGAGATCCTGCCGGAGAACGCCGCCAACGCCGAAGACATACCCGACATGGCGGTCGGGATTTATGACTGGGCACTGGTAGTGGACCATCTCAGGCGCCGCAGCTTCCTGGTGTCGCATGGCCGTGACAGCCGCACGGCGCACCGGTGGGCAGAGCTGGTGAACTGCTTTCGTTCTGCCGGCAAGCACCGGCAGACAGGGTCTTTTCGCGTGCTGCAGTCGCCGCGCCCGAATATGGACCTTGCGGAGTATGCAGATGCCTTTCGGCGCATCAAGGACTATATCCGTGAGGGCGACTGCTACCAGGTCAATTTTGCGCAGCGCTTCGAATCGGCCGTGGAGGGGCCGCCGTGGGCGTGTTACCGGGCGCTTCGGCGCAGCAACCCGGCGCCGTTCTCGGCCTATTTCAATACACCCGAATGTCAGGTGCTGAGCAGCTCGCCGGAGCGCTTCCTGCAGGTAAGGGAGCGACAGGTGGAAACCCGCCCGATAAAGGGCACCCGCCCGCGTGCTACCTCACCCGGGGCAGACCGGCGACTGGCAGAAGCGCTGGTGCAAAGTACCAAGGATCGTGCCGAGAACGTGATGATTGTCGATCTCATGCGCAACGACCTGGGCAGGGTGTGCAGTCGCGGCAGTATCCGGGTGCCGGAGCTTTTTGCACTGGAAAGCTTTGCCTCCGTGCATCACCTGGTAAGTACCGTTACCGGCACGCTGGATGCCGGAAAGGATGCCTTGCATCTGCTGCGTGCCTGTTTTCCGGGGGGGTCCATCACCGGTGCGCCGAAGCTGCGGGCCATGGAAATTATCGAGGAGCTGGAGCCGCACCGGCGGGGCGTGTACTGCGGCTCAATCGGCTACCTGGGCTTCGACGGGGCAATGGATAGCAGTATCGCCATCCGCACCCTGGTCCATTCGAACGGCAGCCTGCGCTTCTGGGCCGGCGGCGGGGTTGTCGCCGATTCGGACCTGGAGGCGGAATACCAGGAAACCTTTGACAAGGTGGCGGCGATACTCGCGTTACTTGAACAACACGGGATTAACCATGTGGATAGTGAAAATCGGCGGCAGTCTTGCTACAGATGAAACCTTGCCGTACTGGCTTGATGTCCTGAGCTGTTACGGCGGCGGCGATGTCGTCATTGTTCCGGGCGGCGGCCCGTTCGCCGAACTTGTACTGAAGTCACAGGGGTTCTGGCATTTCGACGACAGCAGTGCCCACCGTATGGCGTTAATGGCGATGAGCCAGTACGGCATCATGATGTCCGGGATGCGTCCGGACCTGGTGCCGGTGCAGCAACTGCAGGATATCAAGGGGGTACTCAATCGTGCCGGTGTGCCGGTCTGGTTGCCGGCCCGTCTGCTCGGCGAGACTCACGAGGTCGAGCATTCCTGGGATGTCAGCTCTGACAGCCTGGCTGCCTGGCTTGCGCAGCAGCTCGGTGCCACTCACCTGCTGCTGGTCAAGTCCATGACGCTGGAAGAAAGGGCATTGCCGGTAGGCGAGTTGATGGCCAGCGGTGTTGTGGACGCGGCGTTTCTGCGCTATGCCCGCCGTGCGAACTGCTCGGTCACCATCATGTCAAGCTACCAGCATGAATTTGTCCCCAGGGTAATAAGCGGCGGGGCGTCGGTGGGAACCCAGATCATGGGGCTGCGGGAGACGGCCTGAGAACCGGCCCGGGGCTCTGCCTGGCGGTGCGCTCCTGTATGGATCCGGTTTGTTGTGCCCGTGTGCCGGATGTGCCCTGTTGTTCCGGTAAGGGCAATCGCATGCGAACCTGTGCCAGGGCGCCTGCCGAGAGGCGGCCGCTGCGGGAGCCTGCCTCGCAAAGCGCGCCACGAAAACCCAGGTAATCGGGGCCCAGTTTGCGCAGTTCCGCGATATCGCCCGGCTGCAGCGACCCGGCCAGCCCGGTCAGCAGGCCGAGGCGGCGTGCGCGGGCGACGAATGCCCCCAGCGAACTCATGTGGAGATGCCGCAGCAGACTGCCGGCCGCCTTGGTCGCGGTGTCCAGCATGACGCCGTAACAGCCGGCCCCCCGCAGACTGCCCAGCAGGGTCAGGGGCGGGCGGTCCTCGGCAAACAGCACGGCAATCAGGCGCACGCCGCGACCACTGGCCTGCGTCAGGACATCGAGGCAATCGGCATGGGACTCCAGGTTGCGCAAGCCGACCTTGATCAGGTCGACACCGTTGCCGGCGGTGTCGTTGATGGCGGCGGCTATGGTTTCCGGTTCCATCGGCAGGTCGCCGGCCGTGGCGCTGACCGGGCAGCGGCCGTTGACCCATTGCACGACTTCGCGCTGCACCTCATGTGGCACTGCACCCAGTGCGCCCCGGGAGGGCTCCTTGAGATCGATGATGTCCACGCCACCGGCCATGGCCAGTGCGGCTTCCTGCGCTCCTGTTACACTGGCGAGCAGGCGTGTCATGCATAGTGCTCCAGCATTTGTTCGCGGTGCTGCGCAACCGCCTGCATCAGCCAGTCCCACGCCTCCTGTTCCTGCGGCCCCGCGGTTTTGCCGATGGCTATGGCAAGATAGTCGATCTCTGCCTCGATTTTTTCCAGCGGCAGCATGTGCAGCCGGCTTACCAGCACCGCGGCCTCGATCACCGCGGCCTGTGCCCGGTTGAAGCCGCGAAACGGCGCATGGGTGGCCTCGTGAACCGGCTTGCAGAACAAGCCGGGCCGCATCTCGTCGTCCTCCACATGCTGCAGTTCCAGCTCGCTGTGAGCCAGGGCCTCCTGCAGGCGGTTGCCGCGGATCCTGTCTGCCGGGGCAAGCGGCCAGTTCCAGTGGCCGGTCAGGCAGCCGGCGAACACCCGCACATCGACGGTGTAGTTGATCACGGCGACGCGCTCGCGCAGCAGGTTGTCCAGCGTCTTCGATGGCCGGAACGGCGCCAGCAGCAGGTACTCGCCTGCCTGTCTGATTCCCATGGGCGCGATGTGCGTGCTGCCGTCCGCGGCCGTGGTGGTGATTATGGTTTCCATGATCATGATTCGGTACCTGTGTTGCCCATGGTGCTGCCAGGCCGGGTCTGGCATGAAGGGTCTTCATCCACCCTGTCTGCGGCACAGCCCCAGTCCAGTTCCTGGTCCTGTACATGACGCTTGCCCAGCTGCCAGGCGATCTGGGCACGTGCCAGCTCGGTGCCCATGTAGAACGCATGGCCGACATCGCCCCTGAATTCCAGCTGTGGATACAGGCTGAAGGGGTCGGTGGCCGTCTGCAGGCCATCGCGGTTGAAGACATGGATACCGTCGGCACTGACCTGTACGCGGTAGCTCGGATCGCGGACGGCAGCCGCAGTCTCGCTGATTTCCGCAAGGCTGTAGGGAAACGGGTGGCGTTCGTGCAGTGTCAGCAGACGCTTGTCCAGGTTGCGCGGCAGGCTGTTATTGCGCTGTGCCAGGAACATGGTGCGACGCGCGACGTCAAGTTCGTCTACGACGCGCCGGGCGTGTGCACTCACCTGGGTGGTGAGTACATTGCGGATGCCGAGTTCACTGGCGACGCCGGCCAGCACGGCATTGATGCCGCCGGTGTCGGCATCGGTGAGTTCGGTTACATTGCCCGTCCCCATGAGGATTTCGACATCCGGGCGGCGTTTGCGCAATTCGCGGTAACGCATGAGGGATTCCGTGAAGCCGATCAGCAGTGGGTCGAGCACGGGGTCTGCCAGGCAGGGCCGTTCGTCTGCATGCATGCGGTCGATTGCCCGTGTCAGGGATTCCAGATCCCCTGGCTCGCGGGGAATGAGCACGGGAACGGCTTCGACCCTGTCGGCAATCCAGAGCGTGTCCTCGCTCAGGCTCAGCAGATAATCGGCTCCGGCTAGGCCACCGGCAAGCAGGTCATCCGGGTTCATCGAATCCACGCTGACGCGAAAGCCGGCGCCGCGCAGGGCCTGGACCGATTCGGCCAGATGCGGAAACGGCGTATCCGGCAGGCAGCCCACATCGATAACATCGGCGCCGCTGGCCCGGTAATCCCGGGCGCGCTGCAGTATGGTCCCGATGTCCAGAAAGGGTGCATCGACAATCTCGGCGAAAATCCGGATGTCATAACGGCTCAGGTCGGGTTCTGCGGCGCCCATCCCGAAGTGGCGTGGCAGGTCCCTGAGTTCATCAGGTCCACGCCTGACCGGTATGCCGAAATGCCGGCCAAGCACCTCCAGGTCGCCACGGCAGCGACCCGGCACGATGATCCGGTCAATTGCTTCGGGCGGGTCGAGGCGGCGCCGGATCATGTCGGCCGTCATCAGTCCGGCGACATTGATGCCGAGCTGGCGGATCTCGGCTGTGAAGGGGGCAGGCTGCATTTCCTGCAGCACCCTGTGCAGGTTCTTCTCCGCCAGCTTGCCGGTCAGAAAGAGGATGCGTTCAGACACGGGTGCAGATCCCTGATGGCCTGGTGTAACTGCCCGATGTCCTCCACTACCTGGGTGGACTCGAATTCGCGCAGGCGGTCGGCATTGTGCAGATCAATGTGTCGCGGATAGACCTTGACGGTACCGCGCGGGGCCTCGCTTTCCAGTTCCGGGGCGTTGTCACAGGCGAATACGATGCTGGGTATCCGGCACTTTCCGGCCTGGGCATAGATATTGGTGACCAGCGTGTCCGAGATGCCCCAGACACATTTTGCGACCGTGTTGGAGGTGGCGGGTGCGATAACCAGGGCATGGTAGTGGCCTTCGTAGAACAGGGCGACCGGGGCGCTGCAAGCCGTCTGGTCGCGGTAGATGCGCATCTCGCCCCGCAGGTCATCCAGCCGGTAGCCGTACATCCCCAGTACTTCTGCTGCCGCACCGCTCAGGTAAAGATCCACATTGCCGAGTTGTCGCGCGAGGGCCAGGCACTCGTGCAGGTAGTGCCCCGAGCCGGTCAGTGCCCAGGCAAGACGGCTTGTCTGCGCTCTAGCCGTCATGATTGACCGCCTGCCGGGAAATACCCCATTGCTGGTCCGCTTCCTCCACGGCGACCTCCAGCATCGTGATATTGCCAAGTGCCTCTTGCGTGCGCAGGGTATCTATCAGCCTGTCACCGATGTACCAGGCCAGCATCTCGGCGGTAGTGTTTCTCACCGGCAGTTCCATGCAGTTGCCGGCCGGCAGGGTGAACTGCTTGTCATAGCTGCTGACATGCACCTGCCCCGAGCGGTGCTCGATGTTCACCAGCGGGCTGTTGCCCGGCAGCAGCACCTTGTCGTGCAGGCGTGCGCAGATCTCCCCGGCAAGCCTGCTCATGAGCACGAAGTCGATCACGAAGTCGTCGCCGGTGTTGTCTCCGGTGGCATCGATACGGGCGTGAAAGTTGTGGCCGTGAAGGTTCTCGCAGCTGTTCTCAAAGGTGATGAAATGGGCTGCATTGAAGTGAAGCGGTCCGTTGTGCACGCTGACAGCAAAGCCGTTTGCAGGGGGTGTCACTGCCGTTCCTCCCGGTCTGGTTATCATTATCCCGGTATGCTGCAAATTGCATACCAGTGCTCCGCGACGTGTTCTGAACCCGGGCACATTTTTCCCGTGTGTCATTGCCGTGACATGCTGCCACGGCGCCCCGTGGCATGTTCCAGCCCTGTATCACCTGGGCAGTGAAATCCCGCAGCGTTTCATCTTCCGGTACAGTGTGTTGCGACTCAGATCGAGACGCTTCGCTGCCGCGGTTATGTTCCAGCGGTGACGCTCGAGTTCCTGCATCAGGGCATCGCGCTCGGCGTTGCGCAGTGGATCGAGGCTTTTCGTCTCGTCCTCGGGTTCTCCGGGTGCCGCATCCGGGGTTGCGCGGGCTTCCCGGAACAGGTCATCGATCATGTCCTCGGTGGTGATGTGGTTGGTGTCGGCAAGCGCCAGCATGGTGCGCAACACATTGCGGATCTGGCGGATATTGCCGGGCCAGTAATAGCTGCAGAGCCGGTTGATGACGTCTTCCTCGATCCGTACCGGCATGCTGTCACTGGTTTCGATCTCGATGATGTGTTTGACCAGGTTGTACCTGTCGGATCGTTCCCGCAGCGGTGGCATGGTGATCTTGACACCCTGCAGGCGATAATAGAGGTCTTCCCGAAAGTCACCGTCCGTCACCATATCATGCAGGTTGCGGTGCGTGGCGCTGACAATGTTCAGGTCGACGGTGACGGGTGTATGTCCGCCGAGCGGAACCACCTCTTTTTCCTCGAGTACCCGCAACAGGCGTGCCTGCAGTGACAGTGGCATATCGCCTATCTCGTCGAGAAACAGTGTGCCTCCGTCGGCCTGCATGATCTTGCCCTGGTTGCCGTGGCGACTGGCGCCGGTGAATGCACCGGCCTTGTAACCGAACAGTTCGCTCTCGATCAGGGACTCGGGTATGGAGGCGCAGTTGATGGCGACGAAGGGCTTTTCCGCGCGCTGGCTGGACATGTGGATCGCCTTGGCGAATACACCTTTTCCGGTTCCGCTCTCGCCCTTGAGCAGGATGGGAATATCGCGATCGAGGACGCGCTGCGCGATACGGATATTCTGCGCCATGAAATGATCGCCGAATTCCAGTCTGGTCAGCAGGCTGTTGGCGGGGTGGCTGCCGGTGCGGGTGCGGGAGCAGACGGGAGGTTCAGTGGCGTCTTGCTCGGACTCGGGGGGCTGCACGATGGCAAAAAAGCGCCTTGCATGCTTGATTTCGTGAATGGGAATTGCGTGCAGCGAGGCCTTGGGCGAGTTGTGGAGCAAGCGATGCAGCTGGCTGTCGAACAGATCCTCAACCTTGTGTGCGCGCATGTCGTCGATTGACTTGAAGTCGAGCTGGAAGAGGGCATTGCTGTTGGCGGCAAGGATGGCGCCGTCGCTCTGGAATGCGATCAGGCCCTCTCCGAGGGTATTGACGAACTCCGGACGACTGTGGAAACGGATAATGAAGTGGTTTTTGAACATGCAGAGAAAGATGCGGTTCTCGATCGTCTTGGCAGACATGTTCACCAGGGCCATGGTGTGCTCCTGGGCCCGGCTTGATTTGCTCGAGGCATCCAGCACACCCAGGATCTTGCCGTTCGGGTCGAAAATGGGCGAGGCCGTGCAGCTGATGTCGAGATTTCTGGAGAAGAAGTGTTCTTCCTGGTGTACCACAACGGGTTTTTGCTCGGCGAGGCAGGTGCCCATGCCGTTGGTGCCCTGGTACTTCTCGGACCAGATGGCGCCTTCCATCAGGCCCCGCTTTGCGGCTGCCGCGTCGAAACTCGGGTCGCCGGTGTAGTGGATGATCATGCCGGTATCGTCGGTCAGCAGTATGGAGTGTCCGGTGTCTGCGATCTGCTGGTGCAGGTTTGCCATCTCGACCTGTGCAATCGATAGCAGGCTGCCCAGGCATTTCTTGCGCTCCTGCAGTATCCGGGCATCGACGATGGTGGGTTCGCGCTCTACCACGGGATCCAGCCGGTATTCGTTTACACAGCGTTTCCATGAACTGGAAATCGGATTTCTGACGGATTTTTCGCCAGCGGTGCCGGCTGCTACCGAGAACACCCGTTCCCTGTGACGCTGCGTATAGGTTTCATCTACTTGCATGACATTCCCCTCAGTGTCTTTTGCCAGGCCGGTATTATCTCGCCGCTGTCCCTGTCGTCCGGTCTGTGTGTCACTGCCAGGTGCAAACTGCACCAGTTGAACTCAAGCTGTTACGGTAATGAACGGATTTGCGACGCTGGTGCAACAATATGCGCCACTTCTACACAGAAACCTACTCGTACGAATACCTGCGTATTACTACGGGGATTGTCGAGGGGCGGGTCCGGAAATGCCCTGGCGTCCAGCCGCCGAAATCGGTTGCGTGGTGCGGCCCCGCACGGTGCTGCCCGCTCGCCCGCCCGGCGAGTGGGCGGTGCATATGCGCCAGGCCACGGGACGCCCTCAATGCCGAGGCGGGCCAGGGGGGCTCCGGACGGACCGACGAACAGCGCTGTACGCCGCGGCGCAGGTCTGGACACCTGCCGGGCGTAGTCGGTGGTGCCCTGCCATGAATGCTATCTTCAATGGCATGAATATTTAATAACCAGCCATTGCGGTCCCATTAAAATTCCGGGCTTGCGGTGCAAGCATCCGAGTCCAGGTCGAGAAGGCGAAACCAGATGGACCTGGAACATGAAAACCGCCAGTGATGCTCGGGACCGCATCCCCTCTCCCGGGTGCGGGAGAGGGTTGGGGTGAGGGTATATGAATCAGGCAGTTGCGCAATATTGATCTCACCCCTCATCCGCGCGTTTCGCCCCTGAAGGGTCGAATGACGGCTGCGGACAGCATCGACCGTCATCAGCCTGCCGGCTACGGCGACCGGTAATGGCGGTTTACGCCGCCGCTCGCTGCTGGCTGAATTTGCGACATCACCCACTCTGTGCTGCCAGCGGGCGATGACAGACAGCCCGCCTTCAATTGCCCCTGGCGCTTCCCCGGCGGTTTGCTGTCGTACTGTAAAGTATGTCAGACCTGCAACACATGCCGCAGCAAGTCATGCGCCTGCCACGGGCTGGATTCTCACAACGTCATGATTTTTTGTTCTATCTGCGAGCGCGGCGCGATTCTTGCCTTTCAACAAGCGATAGGGTGACTGCGCCAGCCACGCGCTGAAGCTGCAAGTTGTCACCGCAGCCACCTGGCCGGACGTGGTCGGGTATCCGCATTAACCCTGGCCAGGAGGCGCATGACGGGGAATCACGGCTGCAGGGCGTGCCTGTCGCGGTCGTGCAATACAGGCGTGTTGCACCCGGTGACTGAGTTATTCATTACAAAGAGGAGAGCGGATTAATGGACATTTCAGGATTGTTGGCAGTGCCAAACATTATTGTCCTGGCCTTCGTCGCGATTTTCAGCGCACTGGACGAGACATCCCGTACGGTGACTGACGGTGAATACTCATTCTTCAACGAGATCAAGGACCAGCGCGACAGGGAAATGGTCCTCAGGCTTGCCGGCGAGGGCGAAACTCGCAACGGCGAACCCCGTGAGGAGGATCAACCGCAGCCCCATGCGCAGGCGGTGGCGGCCGGGGATCCCGGGTTACAGGAGCAGGACAGGGCCTGATCCGGGAAAGCGGCGGCACCGGGCAAGCGGCCGCTATCGACTTCGACTGACACGTAATACCACGTATATCCGACAGTCATATCAATTCAGTATAGTCGGGAATGTGACGTTATTTTACAGGAGACAGCAGATGAAACAGCAATACCGATGGATGAAAGTCATGGTTGTTTGCGCCGGACTGTTCGCGGCCGCTGGTGCCCCGGTATTGCGGGCCACCGATGCGGGCCCGAGCCTTTACGATCGTATCGGCGGTGAGACGGTCGTCAGGGCTGTCTGCGAGGATATCTGGACAAACCATACCCTGAACCCGATCGTGAATAACCGCTTTTCCAACAGTGATCCTGTCTACGTCAAGCAAAAGGTGTTTGAAGTGTTTGCTGCATCAACCGGCGGCCCGGTCGAGTACACCGGCAAGGACATGCTAACCGCGCATGCCACGATGAACATCAGCGACATGGAGTTCAATGCCGTTGTCGATGACGTGCTCAAGGCCCTGGACATGAATAATGTCGGTACCAGGGAGCGCGCCGAGGTGCTGGCGATTCTGTGGTCGGTAAAAGACCAGGTGGTAAACGGAAAATTGACATCCAGAGCGCTGTCACCGGCCACGTCTAGAAGCGTCCAGTAGCCGGGCGGGCTGCTGCCGCCCGGTCGGCGTTACCCGCCGGCTTCCCCGGCCAGGGCCGCTCTGTTGCGGGTCAGCCCCGCGCGGCTTGTATGTCGAATTCAAAACAGTCGCCATGATGTGGCCTGTACCGGGACACCGGCAACTTCATGTGACGGAGGTGCAACGATGAGCTGGCGTGAACGAGGCACAGACGAAACCTACAGCCCGGAGGAAATAGAGCAGCGGCTTCGGGAAGAACTGCCCCTCTGGTACCTTGAAAAGGGCTGGATCCGGCGCAAGTACAAAACCAGTGGCTGGAAGGCGACGCTGATGGTCGTCAATACCATCGGGCACCTGGCGGAGGCGGCATTTCACCACCCTGACCTGACGGTCTCCTATGCCTTTGTCATTGTCAAACTGATGAATCATGCAGCCAAGGGCGTCACCGAAAAGGACTTTGCCCTGGCGCACAGGATTGAAGAGGTAATACAGTGGCAGCCAGGCAAGGAGGACGGGCCTCTGGAAGGTACACCCGACGACCCGCGATTCAAGTACATCAAGTACGATCAATAGATCCAGACATGTCCCGGGCAGGCATTCTGCCGGGCCTGCCTTTCAGTGGCTATCATGCTGTCTGCGTCCTGCCTGATATTCCGGTGACGGGAGTGCGTCCGGTTTCCCGTGCCACAGCCGTGTTACAAGGTTGCGGCACAGTGTCCCGTTAATGCACGCCGGCCGGAGGCCTTGCGACTGAAAACCCTTGCGTGCAGCGCCTTCACTCAGGTGGCATGGCGTATGCATACCCAATGGAACTATCAGACGGGTAATGACGAGGTCCTTTCCTGATGAAGATGACGCATTTGCTTGTTGTACTGGCGACTGGCGGATTATCGTCCGCTTGCGGGGATCATGGTGGCAGTGCCTCCGGGCCATGGTCCGGAGAAATCTATCCCGATATGGAGTCTCCCTCTGATACACGGCTATTGGGCGAATTTCCCTCCTTCGACGAGTGTGTTCATGCGGCTACGGAAGCACTTGGTGGGGAAGGCGCGTTCAGTTGCAGCACGGGACGATCAAGCGGCCGTTACTAGGGAGTACAAAAGTATCCTGACATTTCGGCCCGCGTCCCGCCCCCTTTGAAGGGGCGGGTCAGGGTGGGGGTAGTGTTAATAAACATTTTTACCAGTGGGATACAAAGTAGGCGAGGTCAGCTTGCTTTGTAGCCCGTTAGTATGGCGG
>JBFELL010000004.1:0-42474 GCA_041552135.1 Gammaproteobacteria bacterium | reverse complement strand
TTCAATGACGTGGAGCGCGACGTCTACGGCTTCTTTGCCGAGTGGAACGGCCCCGTGGCCACGGACTGGAACCTGCAGCTGGGCGGGCGCTACAATCGCGTGAAAAGCGACGCGGGTGATGTCTACAGCTCGATGGCCATGATGAATCCCAACATCATGACGCTGCAGGACCGCTTCAACGCGGCCGACCGTGACAAGACCGACAACAACTTCGACCTGGTGGCAAAACTCAGCCATACACTGAACACCTCGACGACGGTATCCATCGAGGCGGGACACAAGACCCGCGCGCCCTCCTACCAGGAACGATACCTGTGGCTGCCGCTGCAGGCGACCAACGGCCTGGCCGACGGTAAAAACTACGTCGGCGATATCAACCTCGACCCGGAGAAGGCCTACGAGGTCGGCCTCGGCCTGGACTGGTATGGTTCGCGCGCCTATCTTGAGCCACGGGTGTTCTACCGTTACGTGGATGACTACATCCAGGGTACGCCCTCGACCGACGCAGTGGTCAACATGGTCAGTGCCATGAACAATCCGGAAAAACCGCTTGCGCTGCAGTTCAGCAATGTCGATGCCAAGCTCTACGGCGCGGATGCGGCCTGGGGTGTGTCCCTGACGGACAACTGGAGCCTGGACGGCGTTGTCAGCTATGTGCGCGGCAAGCGTGACGATACCAGCGACGAGCTGTACCGCATCGCCCCGCTGAACGGCCGAGCCTCGCTGACCTACCGGCGCACCCGCTGGTGGGCCTCGCTGGAGGGTGTTGCCTACGCGGAACAGAACCAGGTATCCGACGACAACGAGGAGGAGGAAACCGACGGCTACCAGCTGCTGAATCTGCGCGGCGGCTTCGAGGTCGCCCGCGACCTGTTCCTCAACGCCGGCGTGGAGAACATTTTCGACAGCACGGCGAGGGACCACCTGGCCGGCATCAACCGGGTCGCCGACTCCGATGTCGGTCTCTTCAGGCGGCTACCGAGCCCCGGACGCAACTTCTTCGCAACCCTGCAGTACCGCTACGACTGAGACGGCCCGTTCAGGACACGCTGACGGTGGGCTGCCACGGAAGACAGGTTATGATGCCACGCATGAACATCGGTGCTGTCACAACCCGCCGGCAGCGGGCGACCGCCGCGGCAGCACTGCTGCTGGTGACAGCGGCATCCGCCCTGCATGCCGCCGATGTCCTCGACCAGTCGCTGCATCTGAGCCAGGACAATCATCGCCACGAACAGCGCACCCAGCAGCGCATCGACGGCATCAGCGACCGGACCCGCGAGATGCTCGCTGAATACCAGCGACTTGGCCGGGAGCACGAGGCACTCAGTATCTACAACGACCAGCTGGAGCGCATCGTTCACTCGCAGGAGGCGGAAAAGACCTCCCTGCGCACACAGCTCGAGGACATCGAGCTGACCCAGCAGGAAATCCTGCCGCTGATGCTGCGCATGATTGATCGGCTCGAGGCCTTCCTCGCCACGGACGTACCCTTCCTTATGAACGAGCGCCGGCAGCGTGTGGCCCTGCTGCGCGAGCTGCTCGACCGTGCCGACGTGACCGTGGCAGAGAAATACCGCCGGGTACTGGAGGCCTACCAGGTGGAGCTGGACTACGGACGGACCATCGAGGCCTATCGCGATGAGCTCGACGTGGACGGCACCCGCCGGATCGTGGACATCCTGCGCGTCGGCCGGGTGGGACTCTACTACCAGAGTCTCGACGGTCGGTACAGCGGCCACTGGGACCCGGCATCCGGCAGCTGGATGCCACTGGATGGCAGCGACCGACTGGCCATCCGCCAGGGCCTGCGCGTGGCGCGGCAGGAGGTCGCGCCCGAGTTGCTGCGACTGCAAATTCCCGCAGCGGAAACCGCAGGGCCATGACGATGCCCCGGCTGCTGCTGGCCTGCCTGGTCGCGCTCACCGGCCTGCCCGCACTGGCGGATCACCCGACCGACCTTGATCACCTGCTGCGCCAGGTAAAGGAAGCCAACAGCCGCGATGCAGTTGTACGCAGGGAACGCGAGCAGCGGTTTCTGGCGCAACAGGCCGACCGCGAACAGCTGCTGGCGGAAATGCGCGATGCCGTCAAACGGGAACGCGCCCGGGGTGCTGCCCTGAAGCAGCGTTTCGAGACCAGCGAGGCGGAATTGCGGACGCTGGAGACGGATCTCGGCGAGCGCACCGGCAACCTGGGTGAGCTGTTCGGTACGGTGCGCCAGGCTGCGAACGACCTGCACGGCATATTCCGGGAATCCCTCGTCAGTGCCCAGTTTCCGGGACGGGCCGGGTGGTTCGATGTGCTGGCCAGCGCCCGGAAGTTACCCAACATCACCGAGCTGGAGCGCTTCTGGCTGCTGCTGCAGCAGGAGATCGGCGAGTCGGGGCGCGTTGCCCGCTTCCCTGCCGAGGTGACCGTTGCCGACGGCATTGCGAGGCCAGGGACGGTGATCCGGGTCGGCGTCTTCGAAGCCATAGCCGATGGCCGTTTCCTGCAGTTTCACCCGGACTCCGGCCGGCTGGCGGAGCTTTCCCGGCAGCCCTCACGCCGTGACCGTGCCCTGGCGGCGGCGCTGGCCGCGGCACAGGACGGTCATCTGCCCATGGTCATCGATCCCAGTCGTGGCGCACTGCTGGGGCTGCTGGTGCAGGCACCGAACCTGGAGGAACGCGTCCACCAGGCGGGGCTGATCGGTTACCTCATCATCGTGCTGGGTGTCGCCGGCCTGCTGATCGTCGCCTGGCGGCTGTTTCATCTCACCACCACGGCGCGGCGCGTCAGGCAGCAGCTGCGCGAACCGGATGCCCCCTCTGAACACAACCCGCTGGGCCGGGTGCTGCTGGCGGTGACGGATGTCCGCGAGACTGCCACGGAGACCCTCGAGCTGCAGCTGGACGAGGCCATCCTGCGGGAACTCCCGCCGCTGGGCCGCGGCCAGGGGCTGGTCAAGCTGCTGGCTGCGACCGCCCCGCTGCTGGGCCTGCTCGGTACCGTCACCGGCATGATCGTGACATTCCAGTCCATCAGCCTGTTCGGCACCGGCGACCCCAAGCTCATGGCAAGCGGCATCTCCCAGGCGCTGATGACCACCGTGCTGGGCCTGGTCGTGGCCGTACCGCTGCTGTTCTTCCACAACCTCATGGCGGCACGCAGCCGGGCGCTGGTGCAGATCCTTGACGAGCAGTCAGCGGGCATCGTCGCCCGCCGCCGCGAGCGGAGCTGAATGCCCGCTTACCTGCCAGAGAGTCTGGAATCGCTGCGCACGTTTCTCGATGCCGGCGGCCCGGTCCTGTGGATTATCGCGGTACTCAGTGTAGGCATCGGCTTTCTGATCGCCGAGCGCTTCTGGTTTGTCTATCTGGTATTCCCCGCGGAGCTTGAGCAACGACAGCAGCAGTGGCAGCAACGCCGCGACACCTCGTCCTGGGAGGCGCACAGGATCCGCGAGGCGATGATTTCGCAGGCACGCCTGCAACTCGGACAGATGCTGCCACTGCTCAAGACCCTGGTGGCGCTGTGCCCCCTGCTCGGTCTCATGGGCACCGTGACCGGCATGGTCCAGGTCTTCGATGTCGTGGCGGTGCTCGGCACCGGCAATGCCCGCGCCATGGCCGCCGGCATCGGACGCGCCACCCTGCCAACCATGGCCGGCCTGGTCGTGGCGCTGCCCGGACTGTACTTCACCGCGCAGCTGGAGCATTCGGTGCGACAGAATGTGGCCCGGCTGACCGACAGCCTGCGGCCAGCGGAGGCACACTGATGCGGCGCCGCCGGCACAGCGAGGAGATGTCCGCCGAGGCGGACATCAATATCACGCCGCTGCTGGACATTGTCTTCATCATGCTGATCTTCTTCGTGGTGACGACCTCCTTCGTCAGGGAAGCGGGTATCGAGGTCAACCGCCCGACCGCGCAGACCGCCGAGCGCAAGGAGCATGCCAGCATCCTGATCGCAATTGCGCCGAACGGCGAGATCTGGATCGACCGGCGCGCAGTCGATGTCCGCTCGGTGCGCGCCGTCATCGAGCGCCTGAGGGCCGAGAACCCCGAGGGCGCGGTGGTCATCCAGGGGGACCGCGAGGCCCAGATCGGCCTGCTGGTACAGGTTATGGACCAGGTCCGCAAGGCCGGCGTCAGCAACGTTTCCATTGCCGCGACACCGGGAGGATGAACACCGCCCTGCGTTATCCCGTCGCGGCCCTCGCCGGCATGGCGGCTGCGCTCGGCCTGTTGTGGCTGATGCAGATACTGACCCTCGGCGAGGGTACGGCAATGGTCCGCCAGGACACACTGCCCCTGGTCGAGTTTGTACGCACCCGGCCGGATCCGCAGACCCGCATTCGTGAGCGCGTGCTGCCGAAGCCGCCGCCCGAGCCGAAGGTGCTGCCACGACCGGAACTCGACATGGCGCACGACATCCGGCCGGAAATGCCGCGCCCGCAATTCCGCATGGCGCTGGACATCAAGCCGGCGTTCACAGGTGATGCGTACCTTGGTATGCCCGTGAGCGGCGAGGCGGACCGTGAGTTCATGCCGGTCTCCCGCACTCCGCCACAGTACCCCTACCAGGCCACGCGCCGGCGCATCGAGGGCTGGGTCCGCGTCTCCTTCCTGGTGACGGCAAGCGGCGACGTCGAGGATGTCGTCGTGCTGGAGTCCGAACCCGAAGGCATGTTCGACCGTGCGGCACTGCGCGCCGTGAGCAAGTGGAAATTCAAGCCGCGTATCGTCGACGGCAAACCGGTCGCGGCACGCGCCGAGCAGCTCGTCGAGTTCAGGCTGAACGAATGAGCATGCCGGCGCAGAAAACGTCCAGCCGCATCCGGATTCGCCAGTCGGCATGTGCGTGGCTGCTGGCACTGGGTCTGTCCACGGTCATGCCATCTGCACCGGCAGACCCGGGCGGGACCCTGTCGCCACAGACCTACCAGCGGCTGGAGGCGATACACGACCTGATTGACGCGGGCAAGACCGGCGCGGCCCTCGAGGCCCTCAACAAGCTGCTGCCTGCTGTCGGTCAACGGCGCTACGAGCGCGCCGTCGTCTTGCAGAACCTGGCCCACGTCCAGGCCAGTCGCGACCGGTACCGGGCGGCCATCAAGGCGTTCGAGCAGAGCCTGTCGCTGCAGGCGCTGCCGGAAACCGCGCAACAGCATATGCGCTACAACCTGGCGCAGCTGTACCTGGCCACCGATCAGCCCGACAGGGCGGTCACCGTCCTGGAGCAGTGGTTCGGGCATGCCGACAGCCCGCCTGCCGATGCCTGGCGGCTGCTGGGCCATACGCATGCCGAACTCGGGAACTACCGCAAAGCGATACCGGCAATGGAAAAGGCCATACAGCTTGCCGATATCCCCCATGCGGACTGGTACGAGAACCTGCTGGCCATGCACTACGAACTGCAGGCCTACCGCGAGTGCGCGGCACTGCTGGAGCGGATGATCCGCCAGTTCCCCGACAACGATGCCTACTGGCGACAGTTGTCGGGCATCTACATGACCATGGACCGGCCGGCCCAGGCGCTGGCGGTCATGGAACTGGTGTGGCGACGCGGTCGCCTGGCGAAGGAAGCGGACCTGCTGCAACTCGCCCGGCTGTACCTTTACCAGGAGATACCGTACAAGGCGGCCCGCCTGCTGGAGGATGCCATGCAGGCGAAACGGGTCAGCAAGAGCGGCGAAAACCTGAGCCTGCTGGCAACGGCCTGGGCACTGGCGCAGGAGAGAGACAAGGCCATCCGCAGCTACCGTCTGACCGCACGAGCGAGCACCGCTGCGGATGCCGATTTCACCCTGGCGCAGCTGTACCTGGAGGATGAACGCTGGAACGAGGCCGCCCGGGCACTGGTGAGGGCGCTGGAAAAACCGGGACTGAAAACGCCCGGGACGGCGTGGCTGCTGCTGGGGATTGCCCGTTACGAACTCGAGGCCACCGCCTCCGCCCGTGAAGCCTTCTCGAAGGCCGCCGGCTTTGCGGACTCACGCAAACCGGCCCGCCAGTGGCTGGAGCACCTGGACCCGCAGTCCTGAATTGCCGCCCGGCACGGCCGGGCGGCGACACGCCACCAGTCTACTTGTCGATCTTCGTAATCTTCGAGCCTTCAATGGACACACCGGCCATCAGGCCCTTGTTGCCGAACACAAACGCCACGATCGGGTCCTTGAAGGTCTTGGTGTTGATGTCATCACCCGCCCCCCATTCAGCGACCGCCACCGAACCGTCCACGCCGGCCTCCCAGCCCTTGCTTTCGCGGAACCCCTTCAGCGCCTCGTCGCTGAGGAAGACCATGACGATGGAGTACTGCTGGGCGCCGATCTGGAAACCGAACGAGGCACTGGCGATGTTGTAGTAGTCCACGCTCTTGCCGCCGACGCGCAGCGCGCCCTCGCCGAACTCACCGCCAATCACCAGGCCCGCCTTGGTAATCGTAGGGAATACCAGCGCCCCGCTGGCCTTGCCGAGAAACTCGGCACCGCCCGGCACGACATTCTTGAACTCCTCCAGGGTGCCGTTGACCTTGGTGTCGATTTCCCCGGCACTGGCGGCCACCGCAAGCCGCGCCATGCCGACGCTGGTCAGCAGTGTGATGATGGCTACTGCAAACACGGTATGCCTGTTGATCTTCATTGGTTTTTCTCCTTGGGGATATTGGGATCATGCAGAGCCAGTCTAGTCCGGAGAAACCGAGAACACCAGCAACCCGACCGGCGACTTGCCCGGTCCCGCCAGAGCGGCCACGACGGCCGCATCGCCCCCCGCCTCACGTACCCTGTACATGCACACAGGAATACCGTTACCCTTCGTACATGACTGATCGCAATAGTGTTTTCATCACCGGCAACAGCAGCGGCATCGGGCTGGGGCTCACCGGGGAGTACCTCTCACGCGGATACGACGTTTACGGGATCAGCCGGCGCGGCTGCCCGCTGCAGGACAGCCGCTTGCATGACGTGCAATGCGACCTGGCTGAGCTGGACTCGGTCGGACCGGCACTGCAGACACTGCTCGGTGATATCCGGACACTGGACCTGGCGGTACTGAACGCCGGCGTACTCGGTGCTATCCGCGAACTGCATGACACACCGATGGCTGACGTGCGGCGCGTCATGGACATCAACCTGTGGGCCAACAAGGCGGTGATGGACTGGCTGCACGGCAGCGGCATCCGCATCCGGCAGGTCGTCTTCATGTCGTCCGGCGCCTCGGTCAACGGCAACAAGGGCTGGAGCGGCTACGCGCTGTCGAAGGCGGCCCTCAACATGATGGCGCAGCTCTATGTGCACGAGTTTCCGGACACCCATATCTCTTCATTCGCACCGGGGCTGGTGCACACGCCGATGCAGGACGATATACGCGACCATGTGGACAGCCGCCGGTTTCCGTCCACGCAGGTACTGAAGGACGCGATCGGGACCGAGTCCATGCCGGAACCGCGCGAGGCCGGCCGGCTGCTGGCCGATGCCTTCGAGGAACTGCCAGCGTACCCCGTCGGCAGCCTCATCGATATCCGCAACATGCAAAAAAAGAGGCCGTATACGTAACCGGCTACGTATGCTGCCCTGGACAAGTGCAAAGCGTTTATTGTGTCCTGGCTGGCGGCTATTTCCTGAACACAGCAACGAAGCGTTGTCGGAAAATAATCACATACGTAGCGGTAGTGCTGCAGGAGGCGCAGCCTATCGTCCGGGCATGACAGCTGCGTTACGTCGCAATGACCGTTTTCTTGCCGATGCGATGCAGTGCGTGGACAGCGCTCCAGAACAGGGGCTTGCCCGGGTGTGTACCCGGGTCAGCGGGGCATCCGTAATGCCATGCGGGAGTCATGGCCAGGGGGTGAACTGAAGGCGTTCGAAACCGGGGCGGCCGAGGCCCGGGCGATGCGGCGCGCTAGCCGGGCTTGCTTGCCCTGAACAGTGCGCCAGTGGTACTGGACGCGGTCCGGTAGGCTGTAAAACCTGTCATCGCCACATGGATAAAGCCGCTGTTGGCCAGCATGGTCTGGAAGGTGCCGGGATCGAGGGTACCGGAAACACAGTCGGCCCAGGACCCCGGGCCACTGCCGCAGGCGGTATCCCGGGCGGCAGGATCACGCACCATATCGGCAATCTGCAGACGGCCGCCGGGGCGCAGCACACGCAACAGTTCCGCCAGCGCCGCGGGCTTGTCCGGCGCCAGGTTGATCGCACCATTGGAGATGACAACATCAGCGCAGCGGTCCGGCAGGGGCAGATCGGTCATTTCCGCCTCATGGATCACAACCTGCGAAAGGCCGGCCACGGCGGCGCTCTCCCTGGCCCTGGCAACCATCGCCGGGGTGCAGTCCACACCGATCACCTCGCCACTCTCGCCGACCAGCAGCGCAGCCACACAGGCATCCGCACCCGCACCGCAACCGACGTCGACAACCGTCTCCCCGGCATGCAGCGGCCCGAGGCTGAAGGGATTGCCGACCGCGGCGGCAGATTCCCAGACGGTGTCCGGCAGGCGCTTCAGCCACTCGACGTCATAACCCAGCTCCCGGGCATTCTCCCTGCCCTTCCCCCAGCCAAAGTCCTTCTCCGGGTGTTGTGCCAGCTCGGTGTAGAGCAGGCGGACCTGCCCGAGTGGATCACAGGCAGAACGGTTGACGCCGCATTGGCTCATCAACCGTCCGGCCCGGGCCTGACGGCCTCGATATGGGCGGAGATCACGTAGTCCTCCACGCCACTGCCCGGCACCCAGTCACGAATGAACTCGCGCGACTCGTCTTTCGGAGTAATACGGATAGCCGTAAAATTCGCCGCCTCGAGCATCGCCTGCAGATCCTCAACCAGCGCGGCGCCAGCAACACAGCTGGCATGCAGCCGTGGATCATCCCTGACCTCCTCCGGCAGTTCCACGCTCGCCACCACATCGGAGATGGCCAGCCGGCCACCGGGTCTGAGCACCCGGAATGCCTCGCGGAAAACCTGTGCCTTGTCGGGAGAAAGATTGATGACACAGTTGGAAATGATCACATCGACACAGTCATCGGCGACCGGCAGGTGCTCGATCTCACCAAGCCGGAATTCCACGTTGCCGAAACCCGCCGTCTCGGCATTGCGCCTTGCCTTGCTGACCATGACCGGCGTCATGTCCACGCCGATCACCCGGCCGGCCTTGCCTACTTCACGGGCAGCCAGAAAGGCGTCGAAGCCGCCACCGCTGCCCAGGTCCAGCACCACCTCGCCGGCCTGCAGACTGGCGATCGCGCGCGGGTTGCCGCACCCCAGGCCCATGTCAGCGCCGTGCGGAACATTCTCCAGATCATCCTCCGAATAGCCGAGACGGGTGGAATGCAGGGAGTTGATATCGGCTGGCACGCCGCAGCAACTGCTTTCCACACCGCAGCAATCACCGGCGTCGCTGGCCTCGGCCACCCTGGCGTAACTGTCACGCACCGCTTGCCGGATATCATCCGCCTGTTTCTGGCTCATCTTTCTTTCCTCCTGGATACCGCAATGTCCCATTCTGGCATGCAATCGCGTCTGCTTAATCCGTCCAGTTTATGGGTGATTGGCATCCGCAGATACCTACATATATCGATCGGCAAGTCAAGCATCCGGCCCGGCACGCGGATTACCCGCGGCCTGGCTGCCCATACCCGGCAATGCGTATATTTCAACCGGGATGGCGTACACGCGCGATGGATTGGTAATATTCCCTGCAGAAAATGCTCTTGCCTCCACTGGAAAAAGACCCGCCATGACCATCGACGCCCGTATAACTCCCAGGCAGATATTCGCCGATCTGTCAGAGGATGTCATCGGCCAGGACGCCGCCCTGCAGGGCATGTCAGTCGCCATATACAAGCACCTTATCGAGCACTCGGTCGGTAATGTACTCATGATCGGCAATTCGGGCACGGGAAAGACCACCATCATGCGGGCAGTGGAGCAGTTTTTCTCGCAGACCGAAGGATTCGCGAAGTACTCAACCATCATCCGCATCAACGCCAACCTTGTTGCCGACCTGGCGGCGCGAGGCAAACAGACCAACATCGTCATGGACCGGCTGGCACGCCAGGCGGCGAACATCCTTGGCGAGGAGGCAGACCTGGAGACCATGCGGGACTATGTCTCGCACGGCATCGTCTGCGTCGACGAGGTGGACAAGATCCGGGCACAGGTCGGCGGCGAACCCAATGTCAAGGGAATCGTCGCCCAGGACAGCCTGCTCACCCTGATGGAAAACGAGAATGTCCAGGTAGACATGCCCTACTTTGAAGCCGGCAGCTGGCATTCAACAACAACTCATATCAATACCGAACATGTCTTTTTCGTCGCCGGTGGCGCCTTCGAGGAGCTTTACGACCAGGTCTATCACCGTGTCACCCAGAAATCCGGCTCCGACAAATTCTGGAAACTGGTGCCACGTGCCGATGGCAGCCTGGATCGCCGCTTCATATTTGACCTGGCAGGACACATGACTCAGGAGGATATATTCGAGTATGGCATGACGCCGCAATTTCTCTCCCGCTATGACAGCGTCATCATGCTGCGCGATCTGAGTGCGCCCAACCTGGCACGAATATTCCGGGAAGTTCAGGGTGCCATATGGCCTGCCGCTGTTGAGTATTTCAAACACGCCGGCATTACCCTGACCATCACCGAGGATGCCGCCTTCCTCATAGCGGACCTGGCGGCAAAGAAGAACCGTCTGGGAGCACGGGCCCTGAGGGAGGTCTTTGGCACCATCGTCAAACGCCTCGAATTCGACCCGCTTGCCTCGGGCCTGGTCCGTGAAGTGGACGGGCAACAGGTACTCGAGATCACCCGCGAGGTGGTGGCAGACACCCAGCAGGCGGGCCGGAACTAGCCGGCGAGAGGCACCGTCCTGCCAGGCCGCGGTTCAGAGAGCAACGCCCTGAACAGCTAGAATTGCCCCTGCTTCCCGCCGGCTTTGCCTGGCTCGCGGGCCAGACACAAATCAAAATGCACACGAAAACCACGCATCACTCGCAACACGACCATATCTTCGGTCAGGACAGGGTCCGACCGGGTGAACGCCGCACCCTCTGGGTAATAGCCATCACCGCGACGATGATGGTAGTCGAGATCACCACGGGCCTCGCCTACGGCTCAATGGCGCTGCTTGCAGATGGTCTGCATATGGGCTCGCATACGGCCGCCCTCGGCATCACCACCATCGCCTATGTCTACACCCGTCGCTGCGCCGCCGACTCGCGCTTCTGTTTCGGCACGGGCAAGGTCAATGCCTTCGCCGGCTATACAAGTGCTGTCTTGCTGGCACTCTTTGCACTGCTGATGGCGTGGGAAAGTGTCAACCGCCTGTTTAGTCCGGTCGAGATTGCCTTCAACCAGGCAATTGCAGTTGCAGTACTCGGCCTGATCGTGAATGGCGCCAGCATGTTCATGCTGGGCGGTCACCATCACGGTCATGATCATGACCACCCGCACCGCCATGCGCATGCGGATCACAACCTCCGGGCTGCCTACCTTCACGTCCTGGCAGACGCATTGACATCGTTACTGGCTATTTTCGCGCTGCTTGCCGGAAAGTTCCTGGGACTGAACTGGATGGATCCGCTGATGGGCATTGTCGGCGCCACGCTGGTAGCACGGTGGTCCCTGGGACTGATTCGGGATACCAGCGGCATACTGCTGGACCATCAGGCCCCCGGTGACATGCTGGAACAAACCCGCGCTGCCATCGAGGCTGTCGACAACAACCGCATTACCGACCTGCATATCTGGTCTATCGGGCCGGGCATCTATTCAGCCACAATCACCGTTGTGAGTGACACACCCAGGCCGCCGGAACACTACAAAAACCTGATTCCGAAGGAACTCGGTGTCGTTCACACAATTGTCGAAGTGCATCATGGCCGGCACCAGTAATCGATTTGTTACGTATTCGAGGTGATTGTAATGTCTGGATTCCTGTTACTGACATCCCTTGTCCTGCTGCTGGCCGGCCGCACGGAAGAACAGCAGAACCGCCTGAACCGTCTCCGGGCAACCTGGATGGAGGGCAATTACCGGGTGACCTACGCTGACGGGGAACACGTCAAAAGCCGGGAAGTACGCCACAGCAAGGTCACATCCGAGCCCGGGAAGGGTTATTATTTCTTCTGGGTCGAGAAGGACAATGAACGTTACTACGTGCAAACCCCGGTTGCGCGCAGCTATATCGAGCAAATTCCGTAACTCCGGGGATTCAGGTCCCCGCCAGTTCCCGTATGGCGCAGGACCGTTGGGACCCTGCGCTACAATCGACCGGGCATACAACCCGCGAAGTCACTGCTATATCCCCCATATTCCGCGAGGGCAGGAATGCCGGAGGCAGGGCAATGCAGGGAGGTGTTGCCGGGGGCGGGGGTAGATCACGGGAAACCCCGTTTCTCGCCCCGCATCCCGGTCGCGCCCGGTCGCCGCTCACGGCGTCCCGCCTCCCGCGGCACGGGTAATTCCCTGTACGTCGTCCTGCCTCCCGCGGCACGGGTACCTGCCTGTACACCGCCCTTCTTCCCGTGAAGGGGGGGGAAAGACATCAGGCGCAAGTGCACGATGTCGAATAGTGGGATCCCGGTCACGTAATGCACGGTCAATAATCGCTTATACCTACAGATACCCGCACACACTGGCAGCACGACATACCCGTGAATAGCCGCTGCATCGTTACCGGGTTTACCCTGATGGCTGCGCAAGCAAGGGCCGGGGATTTCACTCTGTCGTGGCAGTTGGCGGCGACATCCGCGCTGCTGCAGGTAACGCCATTGCCTGTGCGACCAGTGACTGCCGCACGGGATTATCTTCAACCGGCTCGGCGGACTGTACTTATGGGCAATATACGGGTGATAGGTAAAGACATACGCTTGCATCATAAAGCAGATAACCCAGCAGCCGGATCCATGCAGATGTAGCCAGGGTAACAATATGAATCAATTGAATATCTTCAGGATAACCGCTTTCATTCTTTGCGTGCTTGGACTTCCTTCAGCCAGTGGCGGGTACCATGTTGCGATGCCTGCGGCTGGCACCACGGCGTCAGGGCTGGACAGGGCCGGCGCCATGTCCCGGGTCGGATTCCGGCTAGCCAGGGTGTTCAACGAATACAAGGCGCATGCAGCAAACCAGGCCAGTGAGGCATTCATGCCGCGCGACCGTTTTCTGCAGTACAGCAAGGGCAGAGTACAGGTCGATGCGAGGGCGATCGATGATGGTGCCACCCTGCTTCACGACCTTCAGCAGCTTGGTATGCGTAACGGCAGTCGTTACGGCGCGGCCGTCTCGGGCCTGCTACCCGTTGCCGCAGTCAGGCAGGCAGCAGCCCTGGACAGTCTACGCTCGATCCATGCCACGCCCCCTCCCATCCGTAATTCCGGGTCCATCACCAGCCAGGGTGACGTCGCCATGAGAGCTGATATTGCCCGTACCGCCCATGATGTAGACGGAACCGGCACAGCGGTTGGGGTCATGTCTGACAGCTACAATACCCTGGGCGGTGCTGCCGGCGATATTACCAGTGGCGATCTCCCCGCAGCCGGTGTGACCGTTATCAACGGTGAATCAAGTGCCTGCGGGTCACTGATTTACTGTATCGACGAAGGGCGGGCAATGCTGCAGATTGTTCATGATATCGCGCCCGGTGCAGACCTGCTGTTTCATACGGCATTGCAGTCAACTGTCGATTTCGCCAACGGCATTGCCGCACTGGAGGCTGCCGGTGCCGACGTGATTGTGGATGACCTGCTGTACCTCAATGAACCCATGTTCGAGGATGGTGTTGTTGCGCAGGCCGTTGACGCAGTGGTTGCCAACGGTGTGGCCTATTACTCGGCAGCAGGCAATCAGGGGCGGCAAGGCTATGAGACCATATTCAGGGATAGTGGCGAATACCTGTGCCTCGAGATATTTCCGCCTTACGATGATTGCAATGAGTTATACGAACGAGTGGGTCGAATGCACGATTTCGACCCCGGGCCGGGGCAACAACTTTTCCAGAGCATCACCATACCCTACGGGGCGACGCTGACCATTGCCATGCAATGGGACGAGCCATTCGGTAACGCAAAAACCGACCATGATGTCGTGCTGCTGGATGAGAACGGCGCTGCCTGGTATGAGTTCGGTGCCAATGACAACGTCGCTACCGGGGAGGGATGGGAGGTGCTGCAATTTACCAATGACGACCTCCTTGGCCCCGGAACAACAGCGTTTACCGTGGCCATCACCTATGATGATATCGATTCAGTCAATTCACCCGCCTCCCTGCTAAAAGCGGTGTTCTTCGGCAATGGCATCACCATTAATGACTTCCCGACCAATAGCAGCACATTGATCGGGCATGCCAATGCCGCGGGTGCCGCTGCTGTCGGTGCAGCCTTCTTCCTGGAAACACCGGAATACGGCATCGACCCCCCGCTGCTGGAGCCCTACTCGTCGGCCGGTGGCACACCAATCCTGTTTGCTGCCGGCGGTTCACCCCTGCCTGCTCCCGAGGTGCGCCGGAAGCCTGAATTCACCGCCATCGACGGCGTCAATACAACATTCTTCTTTAATGACAGCCACGGGCATGACGGCATTGATGATTTTTTCGGCACCAGCGCGGCTGCACCGCATGCTGCCGGGGTTGCTGCCCTGATGCTACAGGCTGACCCTGCTGCCACTCCCGCCGCGATCAATACTGCACTGGCGAATACCGCCATCGATATGCTGGCTGCCGGTTTTGACCACGATTCCGGTCATGGACTGATACAGGCCGATGCGGCTATCGCGGCATTGACAACCCCGGGCAATGTATCGCCGACAGCAGGTTTTTCTGTTGCCGCCATAAACGGCCTGGAGGCACGGTTTAGCGATACCAGCACCGATACAGACGGCATCATTTCCGCGTGGAGCTGGGACTTTGGTGGCGATGGCACCTCAAGCAGCCAGAACCCCACACATACCTTTTCAGGCGCAGGGACCTATACCGTTACCCTGGTGGTAACGGATGACAAGGATGCGACGGATACCATCAGCCAGGATGTGACGGTGGGCGACGGTGCCACCAATACCGCACCAACGGCCTCGTTCAGCTATGCATGCAACGGCAGACTCTGCGACTTTACAGACCTCAGTACAGATCCGGATGCCGGTGACGGCATAACTGCCTGGATGTGGGACTTCGGGGATGGAGAAATCTCAAGCGGACAAAACCCCTCGCACACCTATGCGAGCCAGGGTAATTACACCGTGACCCTGGAGGTGAGTGACACCGGCAGTACCACCGGCACGGCGAGTGCAAGCTTCCGGATCAAGAACCGGGGCAAGACCTCTGGTACTGCCGTTGGAACGGATGGTGGTGGTGGCGATACCACGGTAACTCTGGAGGCAGAACGGGGCAGGAAGAAGTGCAGTGACGGGCTCGACAATGATGGCGATGGACTGTCTGATGCCGATGACCCGGATTGCAACTGATAGCGTGATCCGCTCTATCCCGAAGAAAAAGGCAACGTTATATCAGCTTGCAAACCGGGCACACGAATCCCGCTTCGGGGTCGTCTGCGGCGCTGCGGTATTTTCCCTATAAACCCGCAAGATCGTTCTGGCAGGCGCGCGTACCGCGCCCGTTAAGACTGCCGCTGCACCCGGATCAGCGCACTCGCCGGTTGCCTGGCCACTGCACCGGCCCTTGTATCTGGATGTTGAAATGACGGGCCAGGGTGACAGCTCCCCGCCCTCTCCTGCCCTATCTGTCGGAAATTACGCTAACAACCACCTGCCTGTCATTGCGCGGGCCGTCGAACTCGCACAGGAAAATGTTCTGCCAGGTGGAGAGTCCAAGCCGGCCGTCGATCAGCGGGAGGGTCTCTGACGGTCCGACGAGGCCTGCCTTGAGGTGCGCATCGCCGTTGCCATCGCGGGCATCGTGCAGCCAGACGCCCCTGGGAATGATCTGGCGCAGAAAATCGACGACATCCGTCTGCACGCTCTCGTCCCAGTTTTCCTGGATCATGACGGCAGCCGTCGCCCCCTGTGCGTAGACGCTGACCAGGCCATCGCGGATACCACTGCGCCCAGCCACCGCCCTCACCCGATCGGTAATATCGACCAGCGTTTCACGCGTATCGGTTGCCAGCCTGATGACTTCCCGCATGTTCATGGCTCCATCGATAACAGCTCACCGCTGTCACTGGCCCGCACCAGGCCGAATCCCGGCTGTCCGGCAAGCCGGTCTGCCTCACCGGTGATCCTGCCACCGGCACCGAACATCAGCACAGGCTGGCAGATATCCCGGCTCAGCAGGTGCGTACCGAAGGCCCCTTCCTGCGCTTCCAGCATATCGCCCGCCACCACCGCCAGCGTCATGCCGGCGCGCGTCAGCAGGCTGGTCTCGCCGACCTGCGCACCGATGATTACCCGCATACCGCGGCGGCGGGCAGCCTGCAGCACCTCGAGCGAGCGCAGCAGGCCACCCATCTTGGATACCCGCAGGTTGATCCGCCAGTCGGTATCGTCGGCAAGCCCGGCAACCTGACCGACCTGCAGCAGACTCTCGTCGAGGATAATCGTGATCCCGGTTTCGTGGTACAGGCAGTTCATACCGGGGTAGTCATTCACGGCCAGCGGCTCTTCGATCCCCGTGAACGGCCCCGGTAATTGCCGCAGGTAATCCGCGGCATCCCGCCAGTCATCCCAGAGGTTGTTGGCATCCAGCCTCACCGTCAAGCCCTTCCTGCCTTCGCTATGGAACAGGGCCAGCTTGTCCCGGTCATGCTCAAGCCGGCCGGACAGCTTGACCTTGAAGTCGGAGAACCCCGACTGCAGGTAACGCTCCAGCTGCGCCGTGAACGTCCGCAGGTCCGTATCGCCCAGCACCGCGGTGTAGCAATACGGCCCGCGAATCTCCGGCAGCTCGAGCAGCGCCTCGACTGACTCGGCCTGTTCCCGTGCCAGCAGATCGAGCAGTGCCAGTTCCAGTGCACACCAGGCCGCGGGGTTGCGATCAATGTCCGGCGCATGATCCGACACCCATGTCTGCAGGGAACCGAGGTCATGCACATCGCGCTTCACACCAGCCAGCTGCGCATCAATGAACACTGCCGCACCCTGCAGGGTCTCAGCGGTGACATAGGGCCGCGGACAGCACTCGCCAAGCCCGACCTCGCCCGATGCGCTACGCGCCTCGAGCCAGATACTGCTGGTGGTATTGCGCACGGCTGAGGCATGCCGGAAAACCACATTGAAGGGGATCCTCAGAAAACGGATATCGACATGCTCGATCTGCATGGTTGTGCAATCCGGCTAGCGCTGCAGGTACGGCGACAGGTCGAAATCGAAATCTTTCTGGTACTGCAGCACCAGGTACTTGTACTGCCCCTCGCGCTGGCCCTGCATGAGGCGGTGGGTCTTGTAGGCCTCACCGGCACCGGGTTTCAGGCCCAGCACGGCAAATGGCTGCAACCGGCCGCTGTCGCGCTTGTTCCGGTATTCGATATTGAGTTCGGACAGCGTGACATCGAGGAACGCCCCCAGTTCCTCTGGCCTGTCGTCTGTCAGCTGGCCGGACTCCAGGTACATGCGGTAGCCCGGGTTCAGTTCGTCGGCCAGTGTCATGACAAAGCGGGTGGAAAAGCCGAACTGCTGCTCGGCCTGCAGCAGTGCCTGCAGGACCTGGTCCTCGGAGAGCTTCTCGCCGGTGATGCTGGTGGTGCCCTGCCCCTTCTGCACGAAACGCAGCAGCGGGGTCTGCCGGTAGCGCCCCGTCACTCTTACAATATCATTCATAAAGTAACGATAAAGTCCTGATATATTGGTAACTATTATATAGTACTCACCACCCTCCACCAGCTCCTCGAGGCGCAGGATATCGCGCTCACCGGCCTCCCAGGCGGCTCGTTCGACGAACTCGAAGACATTGTGGTCGAGGGTCGGCAGGCCGTCGCCCGTGCCGGTATCGAGGGTGATCGTGCCGCGAAACTCGCTGGCGAGGAAACCCAGCTCCACGATCGAGGTGATCTCCGGCAGGTGCTGTCTGAGGGCCGCAATCGGGATACCGCAACTGCCACCGGTCCACACAGTCAGCAAGCGGATGTTGGGCCAAAGTTCGCTGTAGCCCAGCTGTTGCCGGCCTTGCAGCTTGCGCAGGAAGGAGGCACGCAGCGGTGACGGCACGATCGCGGGCGCAATCGCCTCGCGCAGCCCGCTGTCGAGTCGCTGCAAATCCGCCAGTTCACCGGTCTCGAGACTGTGGATCATTTCCTCGCGCGAGGCATTGAGTATCTCGAGCAGGCGCAGAAACGACGACGGATTGGCCCCGGCCATGGAGGTGATGTCGGGTGCCGCCAGCGCCAGCCGCAGGATGACCTTGTACTTGATGTCGTAATCCTCGATGTCGAAGACCCGCGGCGGCACCACGTACAGTCGCTGGAACGGTTTCGGCATCGACTTGTAGAACTCCCCCGATACCGAGCCGTACGGTACACCGGACGGTCGCCGTCCCTCCATGGCGGGACTGACGAAACCGAGGATGCTGCCATGAAATGCCGCCGGGCAGTGATGGTACATGACCCAGGAGAAGATCTTCTGCTCGCGGTCGAACTGTCGCATGGCGGGCCGGGTTACCGGCAGCAGCTTCGGCTGCGCGCTGGTGCCGCTGGTCAGCGCATACATGACAGGGGGTTTGCGCGTCAGCGCCGGCGCCCCCTGCTCTTCCTGCTCCGCGATCCACGGTCGCAGCGTCTCGTAATCCTGTATCGGGACCTGCTGCAGGTAGTCAGCATACGAGCGTATCTGCCCGAAAGCGTGCTCCTGCCCGAAGCGGGTCTTTCGGTTGGTGGCAACAATGCTTCGCAGCAGTTTCAGCTGCACCTTGCCGGGGTGCCGCGCCCTGAGCAGCCAGGGCAGCACGTGCAGCAGGAAGACCGCCTGCATGCGCAGCCACATCAGCAAGCGGAAGCCGAGCCGGCCGAAGCTCTGCAGCGGTACCTCGCGCTCGGCGATGTCCGGAGTGAACGGCGTCTTCATCTGCTCGGCAAGGCGCAGCGGGTAGTGCCGGTTCTTCAGGCCGAGTTCGTCGACCTGCCGCGCGCGCGGCAGGAACCAGGTACCGAACAGCAGGTCCCAGACGATCAGGTTGTTGCCGTAGTTGCGGCTGGATTCCTCCGGCAGGCGCGAGTGATGCCAGCGGTGCAGTTCGGCACCACTGATGAGGTAATTCAGCAGGCCGTAGCGCAGCTCGATGTTGGAGTGCTGGAAAAAACCGTTGACGGCATAGAACACGAAATACATGGCGATAACCGGTTCGGACACGCCCAGCAGGATGAATGGCAGCGTGTCCAGAAACATCTGCAGTATCTTCTCCAGCGGATGGAAACGTCCGACATTCAGCCAGTACAGGCGGTGCGGCGAATGGTGCACCGCATGCAGGCGCCAAAGGTAGCGGTTGCGATGTGCCGCGACATGCAGCCAGTAGCGCAGGAAGTCGGCAACCAGGATCATCAACACGGCCTGCAGCCAGAGTGGCGCCTCGTGCGGCCAGAGGCCCGGCAGGATGCTCCAGGTCGCCTGTATCGGCTGCACCAGCGGGATTATCAGCAGGAACACAACGATTCGCGGCAGGACCATCTGCACGGTGATCATGTAGGCGAGGTCGTTGCGAACCTCGGCCACGCCGGGGCGCCAGTATGTGTGTTTCGGGAAGCGGATCTCCAGCAGTGTCACCAGGAGCGCACCAAGGATGACCGGGACATTGGCACTGAGGACAAGGGAGTCAAACCGGGCTTCGAGTCCGGCATACATCAGCAGCGCGGCAAGCATCACCAGCGGATAGGCGAGCCACGAGACATACCATGTCAATCTGTCACCCATTGTACGGTCCTGGCCGCAACCACCTCACCGGATTACGGCAATGCCCTGCCCTTGATTGCAGCCTGTAGCCGCCGACCTCTGCTGTCAGGGACTGAAGGCGTCCTTCGATGCCAGCCACTCGAGCTCGGCGGACGTACTCGTTCGGCCAAGGATGGCATTGCGGTGCGGGAAACGGCCGAAGCGACGCACGATGTCGCGGTGATGCGCCGCCCACCGGGCGTTGTCAGCAAGCCCGGCCTGCCCGAACAGTTCCACCGCGCGGTCCTGATCGGCCAGCCGCTCGCTATGCATATACGGCATGTAGAGAAACACCTTTTGTGCATCATCGAGCCCGGCATCGAAACCCTGCGCTATGGCGCGCCCGGCCACCTCGCGGGACAGTGCCTCGGTGCTGTAACCGGCCGGCTGGTTACGGAACATGTTCAGCGGCATCTGGTCCAGCAGGATGACCAGCGCCAGGGCGCCGTCCGCCGTCGCCTCCCATTCCGCCAGCCGGCCCTCTCGCGCCTGCCGCCAAAGCGCCTCGAAGCCGGCGCGTATCTCCGCGTCAAACCCGGGCGTGGAGTCGAACCAGCGCCGCGCCGATGCTTGCGAAAACCAGAAATCCAGCAGGCCGGCCGGCGTCACTGGAGGATGCAGGGCATGGCCGGGGGGCACTCGCCGATGGCGCAGGTCTTCGTCACCACCGGCCGGAACCCGATGCTCGCTGTCACTAATGGCGCGGGCCCCGATGCCGCCGGTGCGCCCGCGCAGGTTGAAGCGCCCGAGCAGCAGGCAGCTGGAATACAGCCCCCTCTCGAGAAACAGCTGGTCACTGCGCCGGCGCAACTGCCACGCTGCCCGGCGCTTGAGGCGAACCCTCGGGGTCCTGCCCTGGATAATGCCGGTCTGTTCCGCGAATCAGGCGGGTCGGCGCACTCCTCCGGGGTGACCCGTGGCAGGATATCCGGTTCCGTAGCGCCAGACGCCTACTGCACGCTGCCAAACCCGGCATCCGCGCTACCGGCCGGCGGCTGGACACCGGCAAGCTTGCAGCCCTGGGTTACCGGTCCCCCGGGGAACAGGGTGTAGAGGTATTTCATGCCGCCCTGCGAGTGAAACCGCTCGTCCAGTGCATCGTGCAGTTCACGCGATTTGATGCTGCCGTCCGAATGCCTGGCAAAATACTCCTGCAGCGCGCGCACCGCATCCCAGTGGGCATCGCCCGGCTCCAGCCCCTCGGCCTGTGCCACACTCACGGCGTCGCCCTGACTCCAGCCTGCAGGTGCATGCGGGAACCCGGGCTCACCGGCCTTGTCGGCGCCGGGATGCAGGATGTCGTTCATTGAGTCGGCCATTTGCTCCTCCATATGCTGGTGTTCTGTGCTGTATGCCCTGCCATCAACTGTAGCCGCCACCGGTTAGCACATCAAGCCCCTGCTCGCACGGCCACGGCTGGTTTACCCATGTGCTATCAGCAGCTTGACAATTCGGGGACAGACCCCTGACGCCGGCTATCAGGAAATGGCGGACACGACCGGCCCGGCCAGAATACGTCTCAGAAATCCAGCCGCCCCCGCAATTCCTCCCACAAATCGCGATAGGCCAGCGCGGCCGTGCTCTTGTGGGCATAGGTCTCCAGCGGTGCACGCTTCAGGCCCATCTGCTCCACATCACTGGCGTAGGGAATGGTGGTGGCAAGCATCTTTTTCAGTGACTTCGGCGGCTGGTCGACGATATCGCAATGCAGTTTTTTGCGCCGGTCGACCATGGAGAGGAAGGGCACGATCCTGAGATGCCGGTACTTTTTCCTTTTGCAGAACTCCTGCAACTGCTCCAGTGTGCGCACTGACAACGTGGTCGGAATCACCGGCACCAGCAGCACATCGGCCGCGGCAAAGATGTTTTCCGAGGTCAGTGAAATACTCGGCGGACAGTCCAGGAACAGGTAGCGATACTGCTTGCGCAACGGCTTGACCAGTTTTCTCAGCTGCGTACCCGGCCCGTGTCTCTCCTCGAGCCTGAGATCCATGTTGCGGTAGGAGAAATCGGCCGGCACCAGGTCCAGCCGGCGAAAATCGGTGGCCTTGATGGCCCTCTGCAGCCTGTTCTTGCGACGGATCAGGTTGCGCAAGCCGCCCTTGACGTGCGGCCTGACCCGGAAATAGAAGCTCGCCGCCCCTTGGGGGTCGAGATCCCACAGCAATGCATTGGCGCCGGAACATGCCGTCAGATAGGACAGGTTGACGGCCGTCGCGGTCTTGCCGACGCCCCCCTTGATGTTGTACGAGGCAATAGTAATCATCGGGTTGTTGACCCCGGCTCGGGACGAAACAGTTCCCGGAACAGCTTGCGGGTCTCCTTTAGCGAGAAACGCTCGAAACGTTCGTGGAAGTGGGCGCGCACATCATCCATCTGGGCATGCAGGCTGGCAAGCAGCGCCTGCATCGCCTGCGCCGTGGCATCATCATACATACCACGTTCATCAATTTCCTCGGCAAAGTGTTCAATCGAGGCGATCTGCACATCCAGGTCCTGGTAATCACCGAGATTCTCCTGCAGTTGCTTGAGTTCCCGTATCAGGGCGCGGATGGCCTTCGGCCTGTACAGGCACTGGAAAAACTCCATCAGGTAGCGCAGCTTCTTGCAGGACTTGCGCAGCTCGTGCAGTTCCGCTGGCGGCGAGTCGGGTGTGATCGCGCGGCCCTCGCGCATGACGCGCTTGTACATGCGCCAGGTGCGCCGACGCGCCACCTCGCCGATCGGCCTGGCCGCATCGGCAGCAACCGGCCGCTTTGCCAGCGGCGAATTCAGATAGCGCAGCCATTGCTGCTTGAGCCTGCGGTAGCGGGCACTGCGCAGTTGCACCGCGAGGTGCCGGGTCTGCTCGATGTGCTGCTTCTCGCGCAGGAGGTCGCGCAGCGGCTCCAGGCCACCCCGCAGCTCCTTCGGCAGCATCGCCTTGTAGCGGTTGAACTTGATCAGGTAGACATCGAGGTCGCGCAGCCTGGTGGTGACACTGCCCAGCCAGGCGAACTCGCGCCGGAAGCGTTTCAGGGTGGCGGGAGGGAACACCCACTTCAGTTCGGTCAGTGCCGAGCGGGTGCGCCGCACGGCCACGCGAAAATCATGCAGGAACTCGCTGTCCAGATCCTCGATGGTGCCCTGCTCGTTCAGCTGCATGGTGCGATACAGATCCAGCATCACCCGGCGTACAGCGGCATCGGCACGCATGTCCGGCTGCAGCTTGATATTGAGCTTGCCGGAGTAGTCGCCGGGCTGTTTGCCGGCTGCCGCCAGGGCCTGTTCACAGAGACTGTCGGCGCCCGCCGGCAGGTGATATTTTCCCGCCAGCTTGCGACCAACGCCCTGCGCCGACTTTTCGTAGCCACGCAGCGGCTGCAGACGCAGGCGTTTCTGCAGGACCCGGCTGGCGCCCTCCTCCGTCAGCCGGTTGATGGACTCGACATACAGGCGTGCCCGGGTCTTGCCCTCGCCGTCCTCCAGTCTCAGGCAGTGGCTGCGTACCTTCAGGGTGACCTGTGGCAGAAAGGCGCGGATATCCAGCAACGGTTCGATGATGTCGCGAAGCTCACTGGCCGGCAGCTCGGCAGCAAAGCGCGTATCGACCGTCGCAAGTTCGAGTTCGGCCTCGCTTGTGCCGTCCTCGAGGCGCACCAGGCGCAGCAGCGAATAGCCGGGGTAGTGCAGCCACTCCAGCCGCAGGCCCGCATGGTAAAGGCGCCAGTCGAAACTGTCGCAGCAGGCAAGCCGGTAACTTTCTGCCGGATCGGCGACCAGGCCGAGCTCATCGACCAGCCGCTCGCGCCAGCGAACCGGGCTGTCCCTGTTTTCCAGCAGGTATTGAGATTCCGATAACATGGGCTTCCGGGGTATGGGCCTGTAAACGGAGCCTGTCGGCCTCCAGCTATGGGAGCGTAGCGTATATGAAGGTTTCATGTCACTAGAGATGGCCATTATTCCCCGTTCCGGCAGTTCCTGTCGCGGGCAGGATACTGCTAGACTTGACAGGAGGATTTGCACGGAAAACCGGTCTTTCAGGGGCAACGAAAGTTGGACAATCTACTGCCGGACATTCGCAACGCCGCACGCGCGGTTATCATCCGCGATGAGCAGCTGCTGCTGTTACGCAAGGAAGGTGGCGGCAAGCCCGAGCGCTATGCCCTGCCGGGCGGTGGCCAGGACACCGGCGAGACGCTGCAACAGGCACTGGTCCGGGAATGCCGGGAAGAGATAGGCACAACGGTCAGCGTCGGCAAGCTGCTGTTCGTTGCCGACTTCTTCAAACAGCGGGACTCCTCGCCACCGAGCACCCGGCATGTGCTGGAGCTGATGTTCCGCTGCAGCGTGCCGGACGATTATGCGCCAACCAGTGGCCACCACCCCGACAAGCACCAGACCGGCGTTGTCTGGATGCCGCTCGGGGAGCTGGGCCGGCTGGAACTCTACCCTGTCACGCTTGGCCGACACGTCATGGCCGCCCTCGAGGGTGACACCGGGCCCTACCTCGGGGTCATTGACTGAACATGCGCCTGCCAAAGGGCATCCGCGACAACCTGCGTTTCCTGCTCGTCGAAACCGGCTCGCAGGTCGAAAACCTGCAGACCTATTTCGGTAACTGCGAGCCCAGCGTCGCCCGCCGGGTACTTGACCGCAGCGGCTATGCCTCGAACCTCAAGGACCGCATCCACGACAGCTGTTACCGCGACCTCGGCAACGCCAGCCCGGGCAAGGCCGCCATGTTACGCACCGTGCAGCAGATCGCCACCAAACTGTTGTGGATCTCCCAGTTGTGCGGTGACTGCATCCGGCAATTCGGTTACCTCGACGACCCGCAGCGCCTGTGCAACAGGGATTTTTCAGGCGATCTGCAGCAGGTTATTGACGCAATCGGCAGTATCGACAGTGCGCTGCAGCAGGGCGACACCCAGCAGGCACTGCGCATCGGCCGCACCGAACGTCGTCTGGACCGGAGCTTCCGCAAACAGCTGAAGCAATTTACCGCCAGCATGAAGCGCAGCAAGCGTCCGCAGCACCTGATATCAGCCCTGTTCGTTTCCCAGGGCATCGAGCAGATGGGTGATGCCCTGCTGGACATCAGCGAGGCGATCATTTCCTGCAACCTCGGCCAGCCCGTCGACATGGAGCGCTACCGGATGCTGCTCGATTCAGTCCAGGAGCTGGGCAACGATGACCAGTCCTCGGGCCTGGAACTGAAGCGCATCGCGGAAACCCGCTCCGGCAGCGGAATTTCATCCGTTTCCGGCCAGGTGGATGACAAGGCGTACCGGGCCATTGTCAAGGACGGCGCCAGGCGCAAGCTCAAGGAAGAACACCAGAGCGTGCGCAGCTGGCATGAGATCTACCCGGGGCTCGCCCCGCGTATTCTCTCCTACAAAAAGCGCGGCCAGTCGGCCGCCCTGCTGATCGAGCACCTCGCGGGACAGACCTTCGAGCAGATCGTACTGCACGAATCCGACGAACTGGTCGCAGAGGCCCTGAAACGGCTCGGCAAGACCTGCCGCGCCGTGTGGAAGGAGACGCGGACGGAAGAAGGCGTCTCGGCCGCTTACATGGAACAGCTGAAGCGGCGCATGGTGGATGTCTATGCCGTGCACCCCGAGTTCCGCCAGGACAAGAGCCGGCTGTGCGGTACCGCCATCCCCTCATTCGACCAGCAGATGCGACGTGCCGGCAAGCTTGAAGCCGGCCTCAAGGCGCCCTTCTCGGTATACATCCACGGGGATTTCAACGTCGACAACGTCATCTACGACCCGCTGGACAAACGCATCAACTTCATCGACCTGCACCGCTCCGACTACATGGACTATGTCCAGGACGTGTCCGTTTTCATGGTCTCCAATTACCGTCTTCACGTCCTCGACCGCCGCCTGCGCCAGCGCATTCACGAGGTGGCAAAGGACTTCCATGCCATTGCGCAGCGCTATGCGCGCAAGTCCGGTGACACGACCTTCGAGATCCGCCTGGCACTGGCACTGGCACGCTCCTTTGCCAGTTCGACGCGCTTCATCCTCGACAAGTCGCTGGCTGGCGGCATGTTCCTGCGCGCCCGCTACCTGCTGGATCAGGTACTGGATACACCAACCAACCGCATCGCGCGTTTCCGTACGCCGGTCAGGGAGCTTTTCTGTGACTGACACACCGCACATTGGAGTTATCGGCCTGCCCGGCAAATGGTCCAGCGAAACGCTGGCCGATGCTGTGCAGGCGAGCACCGGAGAACGACTGCTGTTCGACATGGCCGACGTCAGGCTGGACCTGGCGGATAACAGCCTGTGGCACGGAGAGCGCAACCTGTGCGAACTGGATGCCCTGATCGTCAAGAAGATCAGCGCCCAGTACAGTCCCCACACCCTCGACCGGCTGGAACTGCTGCGCGCTGCCGAATCTGCCGGGGTGCGCGTGTTCAGCCCCGCACTCAGCATCCTGCGCCTGATCGACCGGCTGAGCTGCACCGTCACACTGCGCAACGCCGGCATACCCATGCCGGAGACACGCGTCACAGAAAACCCTGCCGACGCCGCCACCGCGGTCCGCGACTTCGGCGAGGCGGTGTTCAAGCCCCTGTATTCGACCAAGGCACGCGGCATGTGCGTGCTTGGCGCCGACCTGCCCGGGGCGGAGCTGCAGGCACGCATTGCCGATTTCCGCTCGGAGAACCCCGTCATGTACATCCAGAAAAAACTCGACCTGCCGGGCCAAGACCTTGGACTGGTGTTCCTTGGCGGGCGTTACCTCGGGTGTTACGCACGGGTCGGCAGCAAGGACACCTGGAACACCACGATTCACAGCGGCGGACGCTACCGGGCCTTCGATGCACCGGACGCCATGATCGAACTCGCCGACCGCGCACAGGCCCTGTTCGACCTGGATTTCACTACAGTCGATATCGCCGAGACCGCGAACGGCCCGGTGGTGTTCGAGGTCTCGGCATTCGGCGGCTTCCGCGGCGCGAAGGAAGGCATCGGTATCGATGCCGCGACGCTGTACTGTGATTACGTACTCGATACCCTGGCGTCCAGAAGGAAAACGGCATGAATCCTGACCTGCAAGCCCTGTCGGCCACCCTGCAACAGGACGCCGGACTGTGCCCGGAACAACTTATGCTCGCACTGGAAGAGTGCCGCCTGCGCATCCGCTCCAACTCCCCGGAGCTGATCCACCAGCTGGGGGATTATTTCGATTTCGTCCGCGCTGACGATGACGTCGCTGACATCGAGGTCATCGCCATCGACTCGGCAGTACTCGATACCGGCATCGACTTTATCGACTGGGCGCGCGAACCGGGCAAGACCGGGCGCAAGGATGCCTGCTACGACCTGCCGGATGCACGACTGGTGCACAAGGTCCGCACCGGCATGCTGTTCCTGCAAAGCGAATCACTGCGCATCGCGGCCGGCCCCTGCCGGCAGTATGACAACCAGGTAATCAACTTCATCAACAGCCAGTACATGAACTGGCTGCAGCAGCGCGACTGGCTGATCTGCCATGCCGCGGCGCTGTGTTCCGGCAGCCGCGGGGTGGTCATGGCCGGCTTCTCCGGTGGTGGCAAGTCAACGCTGATGCTGCACATGCTGGAGCGCGACCGGACGGCCTTTCTCAGCAACGACCGCGTCTTCATCCGGCGCACGGACGACTCCCTGCAGATGCGCGGTATCGCCAAGCTGCCCCGCATCAACCCCGGTACGCTGCTGAACAATCCGCGACTGCACATGCTTGCCACGCCGCAGCAACTGCAACACTGGGACTCGATGGCAACGGACGAGCTGTGGCACCTGGAGGAAAAATACGATGTGCCGATCGCACGGGTCTACGGCGAGGACCGCATCCGCCTTGACGGGCCGTTGACCTCGCTGGTGATTCTCAACTGGCGGCGCGACAGCGATGCCATGCCTTCGCTTGACCGCATCGACCTCGACAAGCGCACGGACCTGCTGGCGGCTGTCATGAAATCACCGGGGCCGTTCTACCAGTATGCGGACGGCCGCTTCCTGAGTGACGACACCCCGTTCGACGAAGCCGCCTACCTCCGGGCCCTGGCCGGCATACCGGTCTATGAAGTCACAGGCGGCATCGATTTCGAGGCCGTGGCGAAGCAGTGCCACCGCGAACTCCTGTCCGGCACCGCATAAGGCATCCACGACGCATACGAGAAACCGACATGACTGAATTGCTCCTCCTGCGCCACGGCAAGTCCGACTGGGACGCCGGCACCGATGATTATCACCGGCCACTGAAGAACCGCGGCAAGCGGGGTGCGCAGCGCATGGGCACCTGGCTGTGGCAGCAGGGCCTGGTGCCCGATCACATCATCAGCTCGCCTGCCACGCGTGCCCGCGAGACGGCCTACAAGGCCTGCAAGTCCATGGGACTGGGTGTCGCGGATGTACATCTGGACGAGCGCGTCTACCTGCCGACAACGGGTGCCCTGATGGACATGCTGCGTGCCTGCCCGTCAACCGCGCAGCGTGTCATGCTGGTCGGCCACAACCCCTCGCTGGAAGACCTGCTGACGCGACTGGTCAGCGACGCCGTCGTCATCCCGGATGACGGCAAGCTGCTGCCCACGGCCACGCTGGCCAGGCTCGAACTGCAATGCGACTGGCAGGCCATCAAAGGCAACTGCGCCCGGCTGCTGTCGATCACCCGCGCCTCCCGGCTGCCGAAGACCTTCCCGTTTCCCGCACCGCACGGCAAGGAGCAGCGTCCGCGCCCGGCCTATTACTACAGGCAGTCATCGGTCATCCCCTGGCGCCTGAAAAAAGGCAGGCTCGAGATCCTGGTTGTCTCCTCGAGCGGGAACAAGCACTGCGTGGTACCGAAGGGTATCCATGACCCGGGGCTGAGTGCACAGGAATCCGCCGCCAGAGAGGCCCTCGAGGAGGCCGGTGCCCGGGGCACGGTCGATGAACACAGCCTTGGCAGCTACACCCAGGCAAAATGGGGCGCCACTACCCGGGTAGAGGTGTTCCCCATGCGGGTGAGCAAACTCATACCGGAGGCGGAATGGGAGGAGACCCATCGCGGTCGCCAGTGGCTGCCGGCCGAGGAGGCGATCCGCAAGCTGAAGCAGCCGGCACTGGGTCCCATGATCCGGGCCCTGTCGGACAGACTCAAGGCAGACTGATGGCACGACGTATCGCGGCACTGCTGCGCCATGGCGATTACCGTCAGCTGCCCGGCGCGCCCAGCGCACACCAGCCGTTCCCCCTGACCGAGGCCGGCGAACAACAGGCCAGCGAGGCCGCGGCATTGCTCGCGGACGATATCCAGGAGCATGGCTGGCAGCTGCAAGCGGTGATTGACAGTTCCTGCCTGCTGCGTGGCTGGCAGACGGCCACGCTGGTGAGCGAACAGCTGCGACGGCTATCGGACACCGCCTGCGAGGTGAAAAGCTTCCCTGCCCTGGCCGAGCGCGGCGTTGGCAGTGCCGCCAACCTGACGATTGCAGAGATCGAGGCCATCGTCGAGGCCGACCCGCGCTACCCGCCCCTGCCGGCGAACTGGAAGTCCGACAGCCATTTCTGCCTGCCGCTGCAGGGTGCCGAGTCGCTGATGCAGGCCGGCGAGCGCGTCGCGGTGCACCTGCGCGAGCGCATGGCGCTGCACGCGGAAGCGGCACACGACTGCATCAAGCTGTTTGTCGGACATGGCGCCGCTTTTCGCCACGCGGCCTGTGTGCTGGGTGCCATGCCGTACGAGGATATCGCCCGACTGAGCATGTACCACGCCCGTCCGGTCTACCTCGAAGTCAGCGACAGCGGCGACTGGCGGCACGTCGGCGGCGAGTGGAAGATCCGCGACAACCGGGACGACAGCATCGACTGACATGGGCAAGCCGGCACAGGACAAGCACCCGCGCTACCGCGGTGAACACTGGGTCGAGGCGCGCCTGCCGGCACAGGCCGAGCCCTGGCTGCACGGCAGGAAGCACTCCATCCACAAGCGCAGCAAGGGCAGCAGCGCCGCCAGCGCCGAACTGGCGGCACTGCTCGAGCGCTATCCCTGGACCTGGCCGAAGCGGCCGGTGTATTTCTTCAGCGACCCGCATGCCGACGCCGATGCCATGCTGGCCTCGCTGGTCGCCTCCGGCGGCATCCGCAAGACCGGCAGGCGCGACAGGGACTTCCGCCTGACGAAGGCCGGCCGCAAGGCGCAGTTCCTGATCGGCGGCGACTGCTTCGACAAGGGCCCGAGCGCTCTGCGCCTGCTGCGCACCCTGAAACGTCTGTCCGACCGTGGCGGCGACCTGCGCATCCTGGCCGGCAACCACGATGTGCGCACCATGCTCGGCATGCGCAGCCTGCTGCCTGACCAGGACCCGATGAGCAGGCACTTTTTCATCCGCATGGGCGGCAAGGCCATCCCGCTGCTGAAGGAAATCCACGAGCACTACATCACCTCCGGCAGGAGCCATATCCACGTACCGGGGGTGCGCAAGTGCCGGCAACTCCTCTACCCCGGCAGGGACTGGTTCCGGGACTTCCCGCTGGCCGCCGCGAACCAGCTGCCGCAGCGCACCATCGACCGGGAGATCAGCCGCCTCAACGCCAAGATCGAGAAGTTCGAGGCGCAGTGTCACGAGGCCGGACTGGAACTGGACCAGGCCTATGCCGCTGCACTGCAGTGGCACGCACTGTTCCTCGATCGCAAGGGCGAGTTCAGCTGGTTCTACCGGCGCATGCGCCTGGCCCTGCGCCGCGGATCCTTCCTGTTCCTGCACGCCGGGCTGGACGATGACGTCGCCTGGCTGATCAACGATCGCGGCGTGCGCAACCTGAACCGTGAATTCCGCAAACAGCTGCACGGCGAAGGTTTCCGCTTCTACTACGGCTCCATTGCCAATGCCATTCGCACCAAGTACCGCTCCGTCGACAAACCGCTCTCCAGACGCGGCGCCAGCCTCGTCCATGACAGCGGCATCCACGCCATTGTCCACGGCCACCGCGCCCTGAATGCAGGGCAGCGCATCACCCTGCGCAAGGACATGGTGAATCTCGAGTGCGATGTCACCCTGGACCGCCACTCGCGCCGGCGGGATGGTCTGAAAGGTGCCGGTGCAGGTGTTACAGTGATCCATCCCGCCGGCTACATCAGCGGCATCAGTACCGACTATCCCAGGGTAAAGATCCTCAACCCGAAGAACCTGGGCCTGCCAGGATGACTAACAGGGAAATTCGACATGAAACACGGTAAAAGCAGTTTTCGACACGAGTCGCTGCAGGACAGGAAAAGCATCAGGGACATCCTCAAGGCAGTGCTTGACGGCATCGACAAGGGCAAGCTGAGCTTCAGCGATGCCGACGACGAGATCGTCATGCAGCCGCAGGGCCTGATGAACCTGCGCATCACGGCCAGCCAGGAAGACAACCGCAACCGCGTCAGCCTGCGCATCACCTGGCAGGCCGAGGCCGTCGAGGACCGGCGCAGGCATGCACTGACGGTGTCCAGCAAGTAGCCGTATAACACACCTGAATACCGCCAGCGGTCAGGCAGATCGGGTCGGGCCGAAGGCTTCAAGCCGACATAGAGGGCATCACCAGTGCCGGGTTACGGTGCGGCGCACCTGATCCGACCTGCGCACGGACCCGCAATCAGGCAGGTCAGGCAACGCGCAGTGTGCCGGCTGAAAAGCGGAAAAGACAACAGACAATGGTTTATCATGCCCCCTGCCGGATAATCATCCGCACGATACATTGTATACAGCAGTTCGGATCAGGCCGAAGGCCGTAATCCGGCATGGTGAACACAGCCAGACACAGGACACCGGACAGTAGTCAGCACCGACATGCCATACAGCCCCGTAACCTGCAGCGCCAGGCACGACAGACGCTCACGCCTGCTGCGTCTACCCGTCCTGCTACTGGCACTTGGCAGCACCTCCCCCGCCCTGCCGGCACAGCCCGGGACGCCCCCCGACCTGCCACAGGTAGTGGTCGATGAGTTCTCGGCTCCCGTGCGGCAGCAGATACTGGCGGCACGCGCCGCCGCGCAGGCATCACCACAGGACGCGACCGCGAGTGCCCGTCTGGGCAAGATCCTGCATAGCTACAAGCTGATGCCGCCGGCCATCACCTGTTACCGGCGCGCCCGGCTGCTGGATCCGGACGATCGCGAACTGGTCTATTACCTGGGCATTGCCCGGCTGCAGTCAGGTGACGACGCGGCCGCCCTTGCCGACCTGCGGGAAACCCTGCGCCTGATGCCCGACTACCAGCCGGCGCGTCTGCGCCTGGCGGAACTGCTGCTGAAAAACGGCGACATCGATGCGGCGATTCAGCTGTTCGAAACCATCCTGAAGGCCGAGCCCGACACGGCCTGGGCGCTGCACGGCCTGGGACAGGCCCACGCCGGTCGCGGCGACGCCGATGCGGCGATCCGCTATTACGAACAGGCCGTGGCAAACTACGAGCGTTTCGGCCCCGCCCACTACGCGCTGGGCCTGCTGTACCGTGACCGGGGCGACACCGCACAAGCCCGTGAGCATCTGGAGCGCTACCAGCAACATCCGAAAGAAACGCCACCGCATAATGACCCGCTGCTGGAGGCACTGCTGGAACTGGACATCAGCCCGAGCACACAGATACACCGGGCGCAGCTACTGCTGCGCAACGGCCAGACGGCCGGGGCAGAGCAGCTGCTCAAGCAGGCCGTCAAGGCGGAACCGCAGTCGGTCCCGGCCCACAGCGAACTGGTCCGGCTGTACCACCAGACGAACAATTTCGACATGGCCCGGCAGCACTACGAGGCGGCCGTGGCGCTCTACCCCGGCGCTGTACTGGCCGGACTGGAGTACGGCAACTTTCTGGCCGAACGTGGCCGCTTCGACGAGGCCGCCACGACCTTTGCCCGGGTGCTGGAATACCACCCCGGAGATGCCGACGCCCACGGACTGCTGGGACAGGCCTACGAGGAGCTCGGCCAGCCAGAGAAGGCCTCGAGCCACTATCAGGCTGCACTGGCGAGTGACCCGACCCACCGTCACGCCAATTTTCTCCAGGGACGCCACCTGCTGAACAGTGGCCGCACGCAGGCGGCCAGGGTCCATCTCGACAGGGCAATCGCCACCGCAGACCGGGACACCGCGATGTACCTGTACCAGACGGCACTCGCCTGCCATTCCGCCAGCGAGCACGAACTGGCACTGTCCTACCTGCAGCGCGCGCGCACGACGGCCGCCGACAGCGGACAGCGGCAACTCCACGGGCAGATCATGCAGACACTCGCAAACTGGCAAGGGGCAACGAGACGATGAAACGCGCAGGCCTGGAAATACTCACGCTGGCGGCATGCCTGCTGGCACTGGTCGCCTGTGATTCAGCCGACGACACACCGGCACAGAGGCCGGCGCCGGAACCCGGGGCTGCACCGGCAGCGCTGCCAGCCGATACCGGGGCGGCAGACCTGTTCAGTGACGTCGCCGCAACAACAGGCCTGGGCTTTGTGCATTTCAACGGCGCCACCGGCGAGTATTACCAGCCGGAGATCTTCGGCCCCGGACTGGCGTTACTGGACTACGACAACGACGGGGACCTCGACATCTACCTGCTGCAGGGCGCCATGCTGGACAGCGGCCGGTCTCCGGCAGGGGCACTGTTCCCGCCACCCGCAAGACACTGGCCCGGCGACCGCCTGTTCCGCAACGACCTGGATGCGACCGGCGCACTGGCGTTCACCGATGTTACCGAACAGGCCGGGCTGGGCAGCACGGGCTATGGCCAGGGCGTCGCCGTGGGCGATTATGACAACGACGGCGACCCCGATCTCTACGTCACCAACTTCGGCCCCAACGTGCTCTATCGCAACAACGCGGACGGCACGTTCAGCGACGTCACAGCCGGGGCCGGTGTCGACGATCCGAACTGGAGCACCAGCACGGCCTTCACCGACTATGACCAGGACGGCGACCTGGACCTGTTCGTCGCCAACTACGTGCAGTTTACCGTCAAGGCCAACAAGCGCTGTGCCGGAGCGGACGGCAAGCCCGACTACTGCGGGCCGCAGGCCTATGATGCCGTGCGCGACCGCCTGTTCCGCAACGACGGCGATGGCCGCTTCGCTGACGTAACAACAGCCGCCGGCCTGGATGTCGCCTTCGGGCCGGGCCTGGGCGTGACCTGTGCAGACTTCAACGGCGACGGCTGGCAGGACATCTACGTCGCCAACGATGGCGCGGAGAACCAGTTATGGCTCAACCAGGGTAACGGGCGTTTCGAGAACACCGCCCTGATGGCCGGCGTCGCCATCAATGCCTACGGCAAGCCGGAGGCCAGCATGGGTGTAACCGCCGGAGACTTCGACAACGATGGCGACGAAGACCTGTTCATGACCCACCTGGACCGGGAGACCAACACCCTGTATCTGAACGACGGCATGGGCAATTTCCTCGATGCCACCGACCGCTACGGGCTCGGGCGCAGCAGCCTGCCCTACACGGGCTTCGGTTCCGAGTGGTTCGATATGGACAATGACGGCAACCTGGACCTGTTCATCGCCAACGGCGCCGTGAAGATCGAGGAGACCCTGCGCGGCCAGCCCTTCCCCTACCAGGAGATCAACCAGCTCATCCGCAACGACGGCGCCGGCGCATTCATCGACATCACCTCAACCGCCGGCCCGGCAATGGCCCTGCAGGAGGTCAGTCGCGGTGCCGCCTTCGGCGATATCGACAACGACGGCGATATCGACATTGCCGTCGCCAACAATTCGGGACCGGTACGCCTGCTGCTCAACGGGGCCGCCGCGCACAACCACTGGCTGACGGTACGTCTGCAGGGCGGGCGCAGCAACCGCGACGGCATGGGTGCGCGGGTGGCCGTACTGCGCAAGGGCAAACAAGCGCTGTGGCGCCGCGCCCACACCGACGGCAGTTACCTCAGCGCCAACGACCCGCGCGTGCATTTCGGGCTCGGCAGGGAAACTGGCCTGGATAGCGTCCTGGTCAGATGGCCAGGCGGGAACAGCGAGATCTGGCGAGGCATCGGGGCCAACCAGTTCGTGACACTGGTCGAGGGCAGCGGCGAACCCTGGGCCGGAGAACCACTGTCACCCTGAGGTGTCGGCGCGCACACCCGGGCGGGCATGCAGTTTTTGACCTGGCCCGGGTCATCCGGGCAGGGTACACGGGGATGCCTTGCAACAGATCGACTTCTATCAAACCCTGTCTTTCTCCGTCTCACAACAAAGGCTCCGGGTGAACAGCCCACCGGCCAAACACGGCTGTCCGCTCAACGCCCTCTACCCAGGGTTGGGGAGAAGCGGGCAACGGTTGGCGCTGCTACTGGCCAGCATTTGGCAACAAGATCGGCGGCCATGGTGGTACGACGGTTGGCGGAACCCCGGTTGGTGCAGTTGGAACCGCGGCTGACACGGACGGCAAACACCAGGACAGCACTCCTGCGAAAAGGCGCCCTGCAGAAGCCCACCCGCACAAGGGTAAACCGCCTCGCGTTTGTGTCCCTCTGGACAGGCAAAGGAACGACGCGGCTGACTCACCGAGACCGTTCCCGGTCGTTTCGCCGCCTCCCGTATAAACAATCACTTAACAACCGCACCCGACACAGGCCCGGTCCCTCAACACGACAGTGTGGTTGCGACGGGACACGAGAAAAGCGTTTGTAGATTTGCAGATACTCTGGCAAAGTATCACTGCTGTTCAGGCAGAAAGCAGGATGCCATGCAAGGTTCCAGGGAGTGCCGGTGATGCACAGCCGCACATGGGAAGGCCAACAGTCAGCCGCAAACCTCACTCGTAGCTCAAAGCGCAAGAAATACACCTAGTGGAAACCCCACCCGAAAGCGCCTTTCACCTCGGCGATAAGCGTATCGAGCCGGCACGTTGTGCCATCCTGACAGAGGAAGGAGAGGTCCGTGTCGAACCGAGGGTCATGGATGTCCTGGTCCTCATGGTCGCGCGTGCGGGACAGGTGGTTACCCGCGAGGAGTTCATTAAAACCATCTGGAATGGCACCTTCGTTACCGACGAGGTGCTGTCCCGCTGTATTTACCGCCTGCGCCAGGCGCTGGGTGATAACTCCAGGAAACCCCGCTATATCGAAACCGTCTCCAAGAAAGGCTACCGGCTGATCGCCCCGGTGCGCAAATCCGCCGCGGTAGCGGAATCCCTGCCCGAGCCCGCAGACAAGCCCCGGGAGCCAGTCAATCAGCAGCACTCGACTCCCGTAGCGGGACGCCATGGTCTGGCAACAAGGAAATACCTTTACTGGATTGTGCCTGCAGCCGCCGTCTGCATCTCTCTGGTCGTATATCTGTTCTACTTTGCAGGTCCCCCACCGGCGGAGGATCCGAAGCCCCGGGAAGTCAGAAACTCCATCGCCGTACTGCCGTTCGTGAACATGAGTGAGAGTCCGGAAAACGATTACTTCTGTGACGGAATCTCCGAAGAACTCATCGGCCTGCTGGCCAGGGTGCCCCCCCTGAAGGTTGTAGCCCGGACCTCTTCCTTCATGTTCAAGGACAAGGAGACGGACGTGCGCCGGATCGCGGAACTTCTCGGCGTGGATAACGTGCTGGAGGGCAGCGTGCGGCTGGCGGGAAACCACATCCGTGTCTCCGCCCAGCTTATCGATGCAAGAACGGGATACCATCTCTGGGCAGAGACGTTCGACACGGAATTCGAGGACGTATTCACGGTCCAGTATCAGATCGCCGATGCCATCGTGAAGGCCCTGAAAGTTTCGCTCGATACGGATGATCGCGTTCCGGGTATTACCGCCCGCGTTGCACCAACGACGAACATGACTGCCTACCGGTATTATCTGCAAGGCCTGTATCATTGGCAACGCCGCGGTGAAACCTCCATCCGCAAGAGCATCGACCTCTTCAAGGCAGCTATAGAGCACGACCCGGCGTTCGCCCATCCATATCAGGCACTCTCGACCGCCTACCTCGTGCTGCCCTTTTATTCCCGCGAATCCCGGGCAGACGCTTTTGCAAGGGCGCAAGCGGCTGCGAGGAAGGCGCTGGAACTGGACCCGTCGCTGGGCCAGGCCCATGCGGTGCTCGCATTTACCAGCATGAAAGACTGGGACTGGCAGGCAGCCGACCACGAATTCCGGCTGGCTTTTGCGGCAGAACCCAACGATCCCACCACGCACCAGTGGTACTCGGAGTTCCTGAGTTATGTGGGATATATCGATGCCTCCGTCACGGAAGCACTCCGCGCACGGGAGCTCGACCCGGTATCCCCGGTGATCAATGACCGGCTGGGCGTGGCCTACCTCTGGTCGGGTGAGTACGGACTGGCCGCCGAACAGTTCCGCATCGCCACAGAACTGGGTTTCAACCGCATCTCCTATGACCAGGCGTACGTATTGCTGTTGCTGCGCTCGGGCCGGATCGACGAGGCCATCAGTCTGTATGAAAAGATCCTCGGCAAACTCGGACTCGACACGAAATGGGTACGCCCCGTTGCGGAAGCGACCAGGGATCCCGCCATTGCGCCCATGGCGCTGGAAGCTGTTGCGCAAGCACAGGCACATGGCGCACTCCCCGATGCCATGGTGTTCTACGCCGCGGTACTCCTGAAGCAAACGGACCTGGCCTTCGAAACCGCAGAGAACATGATCGACGACAAGTCACTGACGGTGGAATTCCTGTTCGCACCGGAAGCCGAGGAGCTGCGCCGCGATCCGCGCTTCCCGCGGCTGCTGGCTGCAATCGGACTCGACGCCTACTGGGATCAACACGACTGGCCGGAGTTCTGCAAACCACAACTCGGCACCCTGGTTTGTAACTAACGCCCGGGTACCTCAGGCCCACCCGTCGGGCCCCCGTTCCCCACGGCATCATCCGCGCCGTGGTCACATGCCTGCAACGCCCTTCGCCTGCGCCGGGCAGTCGCCTGCCGTGCAGAACCATCATATCAGACTGTTTTTTATAGAATATTTATATTTGAAGAAAGTCTCCCTGCCCCGCAAGGAAACCATCAGAACAAGATCACCCTTTCATCAGGATTAATTGCGGGCTTCGCGCTGGAATGGACCTGTAACACACGAACAGCCCGTCGCGCCGCAGAACCGCCCGGCCGGCTGAATCCGCCAACAAAGCCCGGAGCGCCATTATGAAAATACTCAACCGATTCCTCCATCCATTCTGCATCCTGGCAGTCACATGCCTCCTGCCGGCTGCAGCAACCGCTGACACAGGCTACGATCGCCTGGTTGTTTTTGGTGACAGCCTGTCCGATCCGGGTAATGCCTACGTCTTGACCGGCATGAGCCTGGTACCACCATACACGGCCCTGGTTCCGGACCGGCCCTATGCGCGCGGCGGCCACCACCTTAGTAACGGCTCGACCTGGATCGAACAGCTGGCCAGACAGATGCACCTGGTGCAGAGCGTCGGTCCGGCCCTGCGTGTGCCCGGGGTGTTTTCGAATTATGCCATCGACCGTACACGGGCATGCTCGCAAGGCCCGTCACCCTCGTATATTGACTTGTCGGGACAGGTCGGCATGTTCCTGGATGAGTTCGGTTCGGCACCGCCAGAGGCCCTGTACGTGGTATTTGTCGGCGGAAACGATGTACGTGACGCCCTCGCCAACCAGGATCCGGCGCTTATCGGATGTGCACTGTTTTCGATCAATTCCAATCTTATGGCACTGATCGATGCGGGCGCCAGAACGTTTCTGGTCGCCAATGCGCCAAACCTTGGCCAGGTACCGGCAGTAGCCGTGCTGGGTGAGGAAGCCCGGACGGCTGCGACAGGGGCATCCTTCTTCTTCAACCAGCAGCTGGAGGCAATCCTGTCTGGAATAGAGACTGCGTATGGCGGGCAAGTGAGCTTCCATCGCCTGAATACCTATGATCTGATTACGCAGGCATCGATCAACCATCCTGACTTGAACGTGGCGGATCCCTGCATCGACATCATCGCAGGTACGGTCTGCGAGCCGGCCAATGACTATCTGTTCTGGGATGGCATCCACCCGACAGTAACCGGACATGCCCTGATTGCAGAAGAGGCGGCCAGTGTGCTGGAACTCTCCCGGTAAGTTGTTCAGTCGATCACTCAGGTGTTTATCGAATCCAGCACCATTGTGCAGCTGAAGATCGACCCGGACGGGGATGGCATCGTCAATGACTTCCAGTTCACCGCCTGGACGGGGCTGCAGGCTCAGGCGGCTGTTCATGTGAGCAACTGCCAGGAGATATGATCGCGTTGATAAAGCCAGGCATTTCGATTCGGCCTGCGGCCGGGCAATTTTCTCTATGAGGTATTATTTTATGTGGATGAACAGCATGCAGCTTCCTCTTTTCATTATGCTCGGCATCGCAGCCATGCTTACGCCTGGCTGCGCCTCCGATTATGAGCCCAGAGCAGACCTCGTGTCGGTGGATACTGTCGGCGTTGTTCTCCCGGAAGAACCCAGTGGTAACCTGGAGGCTGGGGACGTTATCCAGCTACATAATCTGACGAAGGGAGAGGACCGGCTCAGGAATTCCGCTGTTGGTGCGGGCGCCGGTGCGGCAGTCGGGACGGCTGCTGGCATAGGTGCAGGTGCTCTCATCGGCTGCACAGCGGGCGGCTTCCTTGCACCACTTTGCTGGACTGTGGTTTTGGCGAGTGGAGCTGTTATTGGTGGTGGTAGCGGCGCCATCGCCGGTGCCACCGTAGACACCCAGGAGCAGGTTGAAACCGCTCCGCTTCACCTCTACGAGGTAAATACGGTGCTTCCTGCACTACAACGCGGGTATCTTGCCAATGCGGATCTGGAGAAGCGCGCGTTGAGGCTGGCCCGCCGGCAAATTCCAGCCACCCGTTTCGTGCCGGCAGAGCCTGATGGTGACCGTTACCGCCCGGTCACGACCGGAGATACCCGAGTATCATATACGGATGTAAATCTGGTTCTCTCTGATCTTCGCGTGCAATTCGCGGGCAAGGCGGAAAATGACCCGAACGTCAGACTCACGGTGTATACGCAATGGTCACTTACAAAGTATGATGCTTCAACAAACCGGAGTGCTGACTGGGACGTGCTGACAGGCAGCTATCAATCGCAAAGGCACGCGCTTTCCGAATGGCTGGCCGATGATGGCGCATTACTCATGAGCCAGGTGAATGAGGGACTGGAGGTTTCCCTGTCCAGCGCTTTCGCGGCTCTCGCGCCTGAAACACAAGAGCAGCAATGGGCGCGCATCTCTCCCGAGGATTCTTTCTGATATCGATCAGGGCGGCTGCCGGCCAGGCGATTCTGATAGTCTGCCAGTCCAGCAAGCAGTGCCCTTAATGGCAATGGCACTTACTTAAGAACCAATCCAGATAAATAGCCACGGAATCACACGGAAGATATCGACATTGTTAATGAATATTCCGTGTTTTTCAGTGTGCTTCCGTGGCGAATTGGAGGTCAATGGGGGACGACATCTCTTAAGTAAGTGCCATTCCCCTTAATGGGGCTTGCCGAATGCCCTGGCCGGGTCGATGGATCAGGCAATACTGGCCATTACCTGCTGCACGACGAATCAAAAACGGCGACATGAGGATCGGCGCAGTGAATCGTATTTGATACATTATCATTCCTTCATCCTGCGTCGTGTGACACCCGGACCGGCAAGGCCGGGAGTCGAAAGTATAATGGTGGCATCCGAACATCTCCTTATCAAAATCCACAAACCGGAATCCGCTCCGGGTATCAGCATTACCTGAAAACCCGTAACGGTGGTCTACATCAGGAGTTCGCGGCCGAGACTGTTATGATTACGCCCACAATACCCTGACGCTATGAATTCCACGACTGCATTCATGACAGGAGCCACACACGACATGAGCAATGTCTTTAACAGGTTCCGGGAAAAGAGTGTGGCATGAATCGATTGCAGCACCGGCAATCAGGGCGACCCTGACAGGGTTGTGCGGAATTCGTATCCGGGACGGAAATTACAGCCCGCTTGCCAGGTCAACCCCTGGCCAGGGCACGCCTTGCGGATGCCGGGTATCGGGCAGCCAGCCCGCGCACGGGAACAGAACCGGGTTCTGCCGCCTCCTTTTGCACGCCTGCTGACCTACCAGTAAGCCAGCAGGGTGTCGCCTTCCAGCTTGTGATCGAACTCGGTCAGAGGGCGACTGCCAACTTCCACGCATTCACCGGTCGTCACGTCAAATGCCCAGTGATGCTTGGGGCAGGTCAGGCGGGTTCCCTCCAGTGCCAGGTGCGGGATGTTGGTGACCTGGTGCGGACAGCGGCTGTCATACACGCGCAGCGTATCCGCGTCCCGGTAGACGAACAGGCTGCGCCCGTCACAGTCCAGGTAGGTGACGTCACCGGACGGCAGCTGGTCGAGCGTGGCAACGGTATGCCAGCCGGATTCCGCAAACAGGTTCTCCGGACGGAATTCCGGTATATCCATCTCCAGCAGTATGTCGACCGCCCACACGATCTTCGCCAGGCCCAGGGTCGGGAATGCCATCAGCAGCGCATCCAGCACCTCGTTGGGGCTCGCGCCATTGCGCAGGGCGCGCGTCAGATACTGCCGGAACCCGCCCTCGGTCTGGGCATCCACCTTGGTGATGACCGATATCAGGTCGCGCGTGCGGACATCGAGATTCCTGCCCGCCTCCCTGAGGAACCGGAAATAGGGCTTGATGGCATCGGGTCGGGCCGCGATCAGGTAATTCAGTGCATCACTCATCGTGTTCTCTCCGGTTACACCACATCGTCAGGCATTGATACGAGCACCTTCGTGTCCCGCAAGCAAATGGTAGTCACGCCGGGGGGGGCAGCCCTGGTCCTGCTGCGTCGCACGGGACTCCCGCGCGCAGACGCTGAGCATCGCCCGAATCAGGCAAGGTAACGCCCGCCCGAGGCGATGGCGATGGTCGCCAGCCCGAGCAGCAGGTTGATGCCGATCATCACACGGATCTGCGCCAGCCGTTCTCCTCCAGCCGCCCAGTCGCCCTGCTCCACGGCCTGCTTCAGGCGCCTGAAGGGGGCGAAAAAAACGTGGAAGAAGATCAGCATCATCAGTATCCCGAGCACCAGCATGACATGCACATACAGGCCGGTGGCGGCGAAGCCGCCGAACACCGCGAAGATCATCCAGAAACCGCTGCCGAGAATAAGGGCGATGGAAACGAACACCCAGGGGAAAAACTTGCCGAAGACGCCCGCCCACAGCGCGAGCCGTGCGGGCGGTTCCAGCTGGACTGCCGCGACCGGGCGCAGCGCCATGTACGCAAAGAACATGCCGCCGACCCACACGACTGCCGGCAGGAGATGCAGGACGATTGCTATGGCCATTTCGGCTCCTGTTGATACTATCGGTTTCGGGGGTGCGGAATTGTCTCACAACCGGCGCGCCATTGTGGAGCGGCGTGAAATCGCCAGCAGCCCGAATCAGGCAGGAGGCCGCAACCGGCAATGTCACTGACCCGATCTGCATTCGGCAGACCGGTGTGATGCTACGGGAGCCCACGAACGGCCGGACAATCAGGTATCATCGGGCCAAACAAGCAGCCGCGATGCGGTCATAACCTCCAAGGCCCGGTATCCATGACGCAGACATCCCCAGCCGTTCTCATCAGCCAGTCCGTCGCCATCCTGGTGGATGGCAACAACATCGAGCGCAGCATCCATTCCGAGACCAGCAAACCGA
>JBFELL010000003.1:0-45223 GCA_041552135.1 Gammaproteobacteria bacterium | reverse complement strand
GTGTCCGCCGAGGAGGCGGGGCAGCGTATTGACAATTTTTTGTCGCGTTATTTGAAGGGCGTGCCGCGTAGTCATATCTACCGGATACTGCGGCGTGGCGAGGTTCGGGTAAACCGCGGCCGGATACGGCCACAGTACAAGCTCCGGACCGGGGATAGGGTGCGCATCCCGCCGGTGCGGCTCGAACCGGCCCGCAAGCGGGTACTCAGCCCGGAGCGGTTGCCGGCGATTGCCGGGCGTATTCTGTTCGAGAACAGCCGCCTGCTGGTGCTGGACAAGCCGGCGGGTATTGCGGTCCACGGCGGCAGCGGCCTGAGTTTTGGTGTGATCGAGGCGCTGCGCGCGCTGCACCCGGAGGCGCCTTACCTGGAACTGGTGCATCGGCTGGACCGGGAGACATCGGGCTGCCTGATGATTGCCAGGCGGCGCAGTGCACTGCGCGACCTGCACTCGCAGTTGCGCGAGGGCAGGGTGACCAAGCATTACCTGGCGCTGGTGCGGGGCGGGCTGGACAGTGCATGCCGTGTCGATGCACCGCTCAGCAAGAACCGGTTACAGGGTGGTGAACGTATCGTCAGGGTGCAGGCGGACGGCAAGCCGGCCGCGACGGTCTTCAGGCCGCTCAGCCGGCATGGCGATGCCACCCTGGTCGAGGCGGTGCTCGAGACCGGCAGGACACACCAGATCCGTGTTCATGCCGCTCACATCGGTCATCCGCTGGCGGGTGATGACAAGTACGGTGATGCGCAATTCAACCGGGACATGAAGGCGCACGGCCTGCGGCGCATGTTTCTACACGCCCACATGCTCGAGTTCACCGATCCGGCCAGCGGTGAGCCGGTCAATGTCAGCGCACCGCTGGACGCTGAACTCAAGGGCGTTCTCGACAGCCTGGAAGGCGGGTAAACTCGCCAGTTGCGTAAAACCTGGTCTGAAATTCGCTATCGACGGGTGATTAACAGGATGAAATGCCTCCAGGTGTTCTGATTCTGGAATTCACCGATAGCGCATTTCTGGCATGGTTTTGCAGGAGAATTATTACAACGACAGGGTAAACCCTGTGTGAAAAATGGTGAATGACTGCAAGCTGAAAACCGGGACCTTGCGACGGGAAATCCGTCTGATCGTATTCGACTGGGACGGGACACTCATGGACTCCGAAAGCCAGATCGTCGCCTGCCTGCGTGCCGCGATGCATGACCTGGGGCTGGCGCCATTGTCGGATGATGTGCTCAGGGATGTCATCGGGCTCGGGCTGCGCGAGGCCGTCGATGCGCTGGTTCCGGGGCAGGACCAGGCCTTCCACGAGGCCTTCGTCGGACATTACCGCAACCACTGGTTTGCCTCCGAAGGTTCACGCCTGTTCGATGGTGCCAGGGAGGTCCTGGCGCTGTGCAAACAGCAGGAGTTCCTGCTGGGCGTTGCCACCGGCAAGTCACGCCGCGGCCTTGACCGTGTGCTGGGCGAGACCGGACTGGACGCGTGTTTCGATGCCACGCGGTGTGCCGATGAGGCGCCCTCCAAGCCGCATCCCCGGATGCTGGTTGATATCATGCAGGCGCTCGATGTGCGTCCCGAACAGACGCTCATGGTCGGGGATACCGAGTATGATATGGCAATGGCGACCAGTGCCGGGGCCGGCAAGGTGGCCGTGACGACCGGTGTGCACACGCCGGAGCGCCTTGCGCAACATACACCCATGGTGACCTTGCAGAAGCTGGCAGAAATGCCGATCTGGATGGCCGAGGCCGGCCTCATTACCCCCTAACTACCGAGAACAGATATGTCATACAGGAAACCGCCCCGCATGCCCGCCGGTAACGATCCGCTCCAGCCAGCGTCTGGTGACCAGGCGCTGCACGGGGATGATGTGTGGCACAGGGATCTGGTCAACCGGCTTGCCTTTGCCTCCCTCAATGAACAGCGCCGTGCGCGCCGCTGGAATGTGTTCTTCAAGGTATTGCTGGCCCTGTACCTTGGCGCTATCCTGCTGCTGTACTGGCCGGGTGAATGGCCGGACACCGCCGGGTCGGGCGAGAAGCACACGGCGCTGGTCGAACTGAAGGGCATCATTTCCGACGAGGCCGAGGCCAGTGCGGACAACGTTATCAGCGGCCTGCGCGATGCCTTCGAGGATGACAATACGGCCGGTGTGATCCTGCGCATCAACTCCCCGGGTGGCAGCCCGGTACAGGCCGGTTATATCTACGACGAGATGAAGCGGCTCCGCGAGAAGTACCCCGATATCCCCCTGTATGCCGTGATCACCGATATCTGCGCCTCGGGCGGGTACTATGTCGCGACGGCTGCCGATGAAATCTATGTTGACAAGGCCAGTATCGTGGGCTCTATCGGTGTGCGCATGGACAGCTTCGGTTTTGTCGGCACCATGGACAAACTCGGTGTCGAGCGACGCCTGTACACGGCCGGTGAGAGCAAGGCCTTCCTGGATCCGTTTCTGCCCTCGAAGGCGTCTGACGTGGCACATATCGAGACGCTCCTGGTCGATATCCATGAGCAGTTCATCAATGCCGTGAAGGATGGCCGGGGCGACCGGCTCAAGGAAAGCGAGGACATGTTCAGTGGCCTGATCTGGACCGGTGAAGAGAGCCTGGCAATGGGAATGGCGGACGGCCTGGGCAGCTCCTCGTATGTCGCCAGGGAAATTATCGAGGCCGAGGAGATTGTCGAGTTCACTGCCGAGCCCGACCTGCTGGAGCGTTTCACTGACCGGCTCGGCATTGCGACGGCTCAGGCGCTGGGTAAAATACTGGCCACCGGATCCACCACAATCCGATAGCATTCAATCAGGTAGTGGCTTTTCATGATTCCTGGCATGGAAATTCCATGCCAGGAATCAGCGTCGATTGGCGGTTTGTGGTAAGTTTGTTGTCCGAATACCGTACCGTTCGGATGCTCGATGAGAATAACACCACGAGCCGGACTGGTCGCCGCTTGCGCCTTCCTGTCATGCACCGCCCTGGCGCATGCCAGGCAGGTTGTGTGTCATGCCGTTCCAGTTGAAAACCGGAGCACTGCGACGGCATGCGAAACAAGCATGTAATGCAGAATCCAGTAACAACAATAGCTCGCATTGCAGACACCGTGCTCTGTGTCAGTGCCGTATTTGCATTGCTCCTGTCCAGTCAGTGGCTGCACGCAGAACCTCCGGAAAGATCCCTGCGCATCATCCCGTCTAGCTACATCGTGGTGTTTAACGACGATGTGAATACGGACGTGGCTGCCAATGAGCTGAAAGGCCGGTTTGATTTGTCCGTGGGTTTTCGCTACCGCCATGCCTTGCGTGGCATGGCCGTCAAAATGCCGGAGACGCTGCTGGGCAGACTCGCCGCTGATCCCCGGGTTGCCTATATTGAACCCGATGTCATTGTCAGTATTGATGCGCAAACATTACCAACCGGTATCGATCGTATTAATGCCGACCTTGATCCTGTGGCAAGGATCGATGGTGTCAATGATGCAATGAATGTTGATATCGCCATCCTGGACACAGGTATCGATCTTGATCATCCGGACCTGAATGTCTTCAGGTATGCCTATTGCAAAACGCAGGGGCCGTTCAATGCCAATTGTGCTGGCAATGACTCAGGCGCCAATGACGTGAACAGCCACGGTACCCATGTCGCAGGCACGGCAGCTGCCATTGATAATGGTTCGGGTGTCGTTGGTGTTGCACCGGGTGCCAGGCTATGGGCTGTCAAGGTGCTGGAGAATAACGGGACCGGTGCAGGTTCCCAGGTACTTGCCGGCGTGGACTATGTCACGGCGCATGCTGATGAGATTGATGTGGCCAATATGAGCCTGACAGGACAGGGCACATTTGCATCACTGGATACGGCAATCAATAATGCCGTGGATGCAGGCGTTGTTTTCACTCTCGCGGCGGGCAACGATGGCCAGGATGTTTCGCAGTCTTTCCCGGCCGGCAATCCGAATGCCATTACGGTATCGGCACTGGAAGATTATGACGGCAAGCCGGGCGGGCTCTCGGGTAATTCCCAGGATGATACCTTCGCCGGTTTCAGTAATTACGGGTCGGGGGTCGACATTATGGCGCCGGGGAGGAAAATTCGCTCCACAATACCCGGCGGAGGCCTGGGTGATAAAAACGGCACCAGCATGGCGGCACCCCACGTGGCAGGTGCTGCTGCTCTTTACCTGAGCCAGAATCCCGGTGCGAGTCCGGCTACTGTCAAGTCTGTGCTGTTGGCGTCCGGTGACGTTGCTCCTTGTGCAAACAGCAGTGACGGGACCTGCGCCGATGATCCGGATGGCATACAGGAGCCCCTGTTGATGCTGGGCTGTGACGACGCGGATGGCGATGGTGTCTGCGATGATGCGGATAACTGCCCGTTGACGCCTGATCCGGGGCAGGAAGATGTGGATGTGGATGGCGTCGGCGATGCCTGTGATAATTGTGCAGGTACTGCCAATTCTGACCAGCAGGATAGCGACAGTGACGGCAGCGGTGATGTATGTGATAGCTGTCCGGCCGTAAATAACAACAGCGTAATTGATACAGATGGGGATGGGCTGACTGATTTCGAGGAATGCCTGCTGGGCACAGATGCGCTGGATGGCGATACTGATGGCGACACCCTGTCTGACTATGATGAAGAGACGTACGGGACGGATCCGCTATTGGCGGATACTGACGGCGACGGACTGTCTGATGGCGATGAAGTGACTACCTACAGCACCGATCCACTTGCATCGAACACGGCGGACCTGGCGCCGCGCGGATCACCGAACGGCATGATCGATGTCGCTGATTACCTGGTCCTGATGCGGCTGGTCAGTGGGGCAATTGCGCCCACTGGCGTGGAGATCGCCTTCGGTGATCTGAATGCCAGCGGTGTTCTGGACGCCGGTGACCTGGTGCTGATGTCGCGAATCGTGCTCGGAGAAATTCCCGCTCCCTGAGTACCGGCGATCAGGGCAGGGTGATGCCGGCATTCGCCAGCATGCCGGTCAGGCGGATCAGCGGCAGGCCAACCAGTGCCGTCGGATCGTCGCCCTCCATGCGCTCGAACAGCGCGATTCCCAGACCCTCGGATTTGAAACTGCCGGCGCAGTTGTAGGGCTGGTCATGGCGAAGATAACGGTCGATCCGGGCGTCGTCCAGGCGGCGGAACACCACGGAAAACGGCACGACATCCAGCTGCACCTCGCCAGTCACGCTGTTCAGCAGGCACAGTCCGGTCAGGAAGGTGACATGTTCCTCGGACAGTTGCCGCAGCTGCTGCATGGCAGTTGCATGGTCCCCGGGCTTGCCGAGGATCGTCTCGCCATGCGTGGCGACCTGGTCGGAGCCGATGATCAGCCCCTCATGTGTCGCGCCGACGGCGCGTGCCTTTGCCTCTGACAGGCGCCCGACCAGGTCAGTGGCAGGTTCGTTATCCAGCCGGCTTTCGTCGACATCGGGAGCAACCGTCGCAAACGGCAGGTTCAGCCGGCCGAGCAGTTCCTTCCTGAACGGCGAAGTGGATGCGAGGATGATGGGCGGAGTCTGGGCGGTGTTCATACGCAAACAGCTCAGTCGATTTCCACCAGCGTCTCGTCCGGGTTGACGGTGTCGCCCTTGCTGACGTGGATTGCCCTGACCGTACCGGCCACAGGTGCCTGGATCTCGGTTTCCATCTTCATCGCCTCGGAAATCAGCACCGGCGTACCGGCATCGACATCATCGCCGGTGCTGACCAGGATATCGACAATCGTCCCGGGCATGGAACTGGTCACGTGTCCCGGTAATGTGGCGCGCGGTCGCTGACTGCCCTTGACGGCGCGCGCGGGTGCCGCGTCTTCGCCGCGCTCTTCCTGCAGTTCGTCCAGTGTTTCCACCAGAACCTCTTCCGGGATACCGTCGACCGTCATATAAAAGGGGCGGTTGTCCTGCGTCCGGTGGCCGGTACCCGTGACCTTGATGTGATAGGTCTCGCCGTGCAGCGTGACGTTGAATTCCGTCGGCCGGCTGTGGCCGTTGTCACGTTTGACCTCGATCGGTTCCAGTGGTTCGGGGGCCAGGGTGCCGGCAGCCCGCTGCTGGAGAAACTCCTGAGCGAGTTCGGGGAACATGGCACAGGTCAGCACGTCTTCCTCCGTCTCCGCCAGATCGCCGATGTTCGTCCGCAGGGCATCCATTTCATCATCCAGCAGGTCGGCCGGGCGTACCGTGATGACGTCCGCGGTGCCGATGGCCTGGCGCCGGATGTCCTCGTCCATCGGGGCGGGCGACCTGCCATAGCGACCCTGCAGGTAGAGCTTGACCTCGTTGGTAATGGTCTTGTATCGCGCCCCGGTCAGTACGTTCAACACCGCCTGCGTACCGACAATCTGCGAGGTCGGGGTGACCAGCGGCGGATACCCCAGTTCCTTGCGGACACGCGGAATCTCGCGATAGACCTCGTCGATACGCTCCAGCGCACCCTGTTCCTTCAGCTGCGAGTAGAGGTTGGAGATCATGCCGCCAGGCACCTGGTAGACCTGGACGCGGGTGTCGAGCCCGGTGAAATCGCTCTCGAACTGGTGATATCGTTTGCGGATCTCGTGGAAATAAAGGCCAATGTCCTGCAGCGCCTGCAGGTCGAGGCCGGTGTCGTACCCGGTGCCGCGCAGTGCAGCAACCATGCTCTCGGTTGGCGGGTGACTGGCACCTCCGGCAAGAGAGGAGATGGCCGTGTCGATATGCCGACAACCGTTTTCAATGGCCTTGAGCTGGCACATCTCGGCAAGACCGGCAGTGGCATGGCTGTGCAGGTGCAGCGGCAGGTCGGTGGCAGCCGTGATCTGCCGGAACAGTTCACCGGTGAGCATCGGTGTCAGCAGGCCTGCCATGTCCTTGATGGCGATGCTGTGACAGCCCATGTCCTCGAGCGCGCGGGCCATGTCGACGAAGCTTTGCAGGTTGTGTACCGGACTGGTGGTGTAGCAGATCGTGCCCTGGGCATGCTTGCCCGACTGCTTCACTGCCTCGATTGCCACCTGCAGGTTGCGGGTGTCATTCAGGGCATCAAAGATGCGGAAGACATCCATGCCGTTGTCAGCCGAGCGTTGCACAAAGGACCGCACCACGTCATCGGAATAGTGCCGGTAGCCCAGCAGGTTCTGTCCGCGCAGCAGCATCTGCAGGCGGGTGTTCGGCAGCGCGTCACGCAGTTGTCGCAGGCGCTCCCAGGGGTCCTCCCTGAGGAACCGCAGGCAGGCGTCGAAGGTTGCGCCACCCCAGACCTCCAGTGACCAGTAGCCGATGGCATCGAGTCGGGCGCATACCGGCAGCATGTCTTCCGTACGCATGCGGGTCGCAATCAGCGACTGGTGTGCATCGCGCAGGATGACATCGGTGATGTGGACGCGGGACATGGTCATTGCAGTTTACCTTTCATAGTCCGTGGTGTGCAGAAAGGGCCGCGGCAATGGCGGCGGTCAGTTCGCGGGTCGGGCGACTGGTCCGGTATTTCACCAGTTCCGGATGGGCGTCGACGAAACCCGTATCGAAGATCCCCATGCGGAAATCATCGACCCTGAGTATTTCCAGGTAATAGGGGATGGTCGTTTTCACCCCATAGACACCGGTGTCCAGCAGTGCACGTCGTGCCCGGTTGAGCAATTGCGGCCAGTCCATCGCCCAGACGACCAGCTTGGCGCACATGGAATCGTAGTGTGGCGGTATCGGGTAGCCGGTATAGATGGCGGCATCGGTGCGCACGCCGGGCCCGCCCGGTGCGAAATAGCGTGTGATGCGGCCATAGCTGGGCAGGAAGTCGTTCTGCGGGTCCTCGGCGTTGATGCGCAGTTCCATGGCGAAGCCGCGCCGCTGGATATCGGACTGAGAGAACCCCAGCGGCAGTCCGTCCGCGATCCGTATCTGCTCCTGCACGATGTCGATGCCCGTGATCGCCTCGGTGATAGTGTGCTCGACCTGCAGGCGGGTGTTCATCTCCATGAACCAGAAGTTACTGTCGCGGTCCATCAGGAACTCCACCGTGCCGGCATTCTCGTAGTTGACGGCGCGTGCGGCGCGAACCGCGGTATCACCCAGCCAGTTGCGCTGTGCCTCGTCGAGCTGGGGGGAGGGTGCCACCTCGATGAGCTTCTGATGGCGGCGCTGGATGGAGCAGTCGCGTTCGTAGAGATGCACGACGCTGCCGTGGGTGTCGGCCAGCACCTGTACCTCGATATGGCGCGGCCGGTCGATACATTTCTCCATGAAGATCTCGGCGCGCCCGAAGGCCTTGCCGGCCTCGGACAGCACGCGGTCGTAGTGTCGCCTGAGCTCATGGGCAGAATTACAGCGGCGGATGCCGCGGCCACCACCACCCGATGTGGCCTTCAGCATGACCGGGTAGCCGATGGATTCGGCCAGCGACAGCGCCTCGTCGATGCCGCTCAGACTGGCATCGCTGCCGGGTATGACCGGCACCCCTGCAGCCTGCATGGCCGCGCGGGCGGCAACCTTGTCGCCCATCTGCCGGATGACGTCGGGACCCGGCCCGATGTAGCGGATGCCGCGACGCTGGCAGATCCCGGCCAGCTGCGGATCCTCGGACAGGAAGCCGTAACCGGGGTGCAGCGCATCGCAGCCGGTAGCGACGGCCAGGTTCACGATGCGGTGGGCGTTCAGGTAGCCGGCGACGGAGTCGGGTCCGATATTGTAGGATTCGTCGGCCTTCTTGACATGCAGGGCGTGGCGGTCCGGGTCGGCGTAGATCGCCACGGCGGTGATGCCGGCCTCGGCACAGGCGCGGATGATGCGAACGGCGATTTCACCGCGGTTCGCAATCAGGATTTTCTGAATCAATTGATATTCCGCGTAGTTATGGTCATGGCAGTGGCATGGGCACAGGTTTGACAGCATCAGCGCGATATCATCTAGTACGCAATCCACGGATCCCTGTCAATACGAGAGCTTGCCGGCGGGTAGTCAAAGTCTCTGAATATCAATGTTTTCTTTGACAGTTATTGACTCCGAAGATAATATAAGCGGGTTATGATAGACCACTTGCCTGATCGCCTCGATCTGTATGCGATGGCAGAGGCGGGGCGCGTGCTGCGGGGCCGGGTAACGGTGGCCAGCTTGCCGCGTGTTTTACCGCTACTGGCGTCAGATGCCGGCGAACTGGATGTCGTGCTGGAACTTGGCAAGGACGAGGACGGCACACATACGCTGTGCGGTTCGGTAAACGGCAGGCTTGTGATGCAGTGCCAGCGCTGTCTGGAGTCCATGGAATACCCGCTGGCCACGAGCTTCCGGCTGGGGCTTGTGTTCAGCCAGGAGGCGGCAGGTGATTTGCCTGCGCGCTACGAGCCCCTGCTGCTTACGCGGGAGCCGACGCTGGTTGCGGAAGTGGTCTCGGAAGAAGTGTTGCTGGCATTGCCGATCGTGCCCATGCACGATGAACAGGCGGAATGCCGGGCACTGGTAAACGATTACGCGCCTGCTGCGGCCGAACGGGAAAATCCGTTTGACGTGCTGGCGCAACTGAAACAGAAATAGTTACACGATTTTCAAGGAGAAAAAACCATGGCCGTTCAGCAGAACAGAAAGACGCCATCGAAACGTGGCATGCGCCGGTCCCATGACAGCCTCAGCGAGGCCGCACTGTCGATTGAGCCGACCACCGGTGAAACACATCGCCGGCACCACATCAGTCCCGACGGTTTCTACCGCGGCCGCAAGGTCATCAGCAAGGACCTTGACTGACCCCTCCCGGGGGGCGGCAGGCTGATGCCATACCGCCAGTGACTGCCGCATTATTGCCCCGCGTCTGCATCCGATCCGCTGCTCCATAATCCTGCATGAGCGCTGGAGTCACTGTTGCACTCGATGCCATGGGCGGGGACATTGGCCCGGATACCGTGGTTCCTGCCGCGCTCGCGGCGCTCAGTGAACATCGGGACCTTGGTATTATCCTGGTCGGTGACGAGTCGGTGCTGGGAGAATCCCTGGCACGGCACAGGGCCGCCGTCAGCGATCGCCTGAAGATCCGGCATGCCAGCCAGGTTGTCGAAATGGATGATCTGCCTTCCCACGCCATGCGCAACAAGAAGGACTCCTCCATGCGCGTGGCGATCAACCTGGTCAAGCAGGGCGATGCCTCCGCCTGTGTCAGCGCCGGCAATACCGGTGCCCTGATGGCGACCGCCAGATTTGTCCTGAAAATGCTGCCCGGCATTGACCGTCCCGCAATCTGTACCGCGCTGCCGTCCATGACGAACCACACCTGGATGCTCGACCTGGGTGCGAACGTCGATGTCGATGCCGAGCACCTGCTTCAGTTTGCCGTCATGGGTTCAGTGATGGCGCGTGCCGTGGACGGCAATGAGAACCCGCGCATCGGCTTGCTGAATATCGGCGAGGAGGAGATCAAGGGCAACGAGCAGGTCAAGGAGGCCGGCCAGTTGCTGACTTCGAGTCACCTCAACTACGGCGGTTATGCCGAGGGCGATGACATTTACAAGGGTGGCTTTGATGTGGTTGTGTGTGACGGCTTCGTCGGCAATGTATCGCTCAAGACCACCGAAGGCGTTGCCAAGATGATAGCCCAGTTCATCCGCGAGGAATTCAGCCGGAATATCCTGACCAGGCTCGCGGCGCTTATTACCATGCCGGTTCTGCGCGCCTTCCGCAACCGGATCGACCCGCGGCGCTACAATGGCGCCAGCCTGCTGGGCCTCAGGGGCATCGTCATCAAGAGTCACGGCAGCGCCGATGATCTGGCCTTCGCCAATGCCATCAAGGTCGCCGTCCTTGCCGTGCGCGAGTCCGTGCCGGAACGCATCAGCAGCCAGCTGCAAACCTACGTGGAACAGAGGCAGGCAGTATGAAGTATTCGCGTATCATCGGTACCGGCAGCTACCTGCCGGAGAAGGTCCTGACCAACCATGACCTGGAAAAGATCATGGATACCACCGACGCATGGATCCGGGAACGCACCGGCATCAGCAAGCGGCACATTGCCGCCGGTGATGAAACCGCCTGCGATCTTGCCGAGGTCGCCGCCACGCGGGCCATGGAGGCTGCCGGCAAGACACCGCGCCAGGTGGATCTGATCGTGCTGGCAACAACCACGCCCGACCGGGTCTTTCCCAGTACCGCCTGCCTGTTGCAACAGCGTCTGGACATACACGGCACAGCCGCCTTTGACGTGCAGGCCGTGTGCACCGGCTTCATCTATGCGCTGGGCATCGCGGACAAGTTCATCCGTACCGGCTCGGCCAGGTGCGCACTGGTTGTCGGAACCGAGACGTTGTCGCGCATCGTCGACTGGAATGATCGCAGCACCAGTATCCTGTTTGGTGATGGCGCCGGAGCGGTGATCATAGAGGCCAGCGACGAGCCGGGGATCCTGTCGACGCACCTGCACGCCGACGGCAGCTACGAACACCTGCTGACGGTGCCGCACGGCATCTCTTCCGGCTACGAGCATGTCCAGGCCGGACACGCCTATGTGCAGATGCAGGGCAACGAGGTTTTCAAGATGGCGGTGAATACGCTTGGACGCATCGTCGATGAGACCCTGGCCGCGAACAGGCTCGACAAGTCAGACATCGACTGGCTGATACCGCACCAGGCGAATATTCGTATCATCCAGGCCACGGCCAGGAAGCTGAAGATGGATATGGACCATGTCGTGGTCACGGTTGACGAGCACGGCAACACCTCCGCGGCCTCGGTACCGCTGGCGCTGGATACGGCCGTTCGCGACGGCCGCATCAAACGCGGCGAGACGCTGATGCTGGAGGCCTTCGGTGGTGGCTTTACCTGGGGTTCGGCGCTGGTGAAGTATTAATTCGATAACCGCAGAGACGCAGAGGACGCAGAGAACAATCTTTGTTTGCAGCGGATTCTCAAGCCGCAATCGGAGTGAATGGAATCTCATCAAGTTCATCGGCTCTGTACTGCAAATCCTGCTGTACTGTGAATTCATAATTTAATCTGAATAACGTTTTCTCTGCGTCTCTGCGGTGAATATTGGTGATTGATCACAACTTGCGAATCCATGAGCACAGCAACTGAAAATACGGATACCGGCCTGGCCATCATTTTTCCCGGTCAGGGATCGCAATCGGTCGGCATGCTGTCCGATCTGTTTGCACGCTTCCGGCAGGTGGACGAGACCTTCAGCGAGGCCAGCGACATGCTCGGTTACGATCTCTGGCAACTCGTCAGTGACGGGCCTGCCGATGAGCTTAACCGGACCGACCGCACCCAGCCCGCGATGCTGGCGGCCGGTGTTGCCGTCTGGCGGGTATGGCTGGCCAGCGATGGACCTGTCCCGGCCGTGATGGCAGGCCACAGCCTCGGTGAATACACCGCACTGGTGTGTGCCGGCGCTATCAATTTTGACGATGCTATCCGGCTGGTGGCGGAACGCGGGCACTGCATGCAGCGTGCAGTGCCGGAAGGCACCGGTGCGATGGCGGCCATCCTCGGGCTGGATGACGATACCGTCATCGATGTTTGCCGCATGGCAGAGGAGGGCAGTGTCGTTACGGCCGTGAATTTCAATTCCCCGGGGCAGGTGGTCATTGCCGGTAATACCGAAGCCGTGCAGCGTGCCACGCGGCTGGCCAGGGAGCGCGGCGCCAAGCGTGCGGTGCAACTGCCGGTCAGTGTGCCGTCGCACTGCGAACTGATGAAACCGGCGGCGCAACAGTTTGCCGGCCTGCTGCAGACGACCCCCATTGTCAAGCCGGAGATCCCCGTGTTACAGAACGTGGATGTCATGGCGCACGACGACCCGGACACTATTCGTGAAGTGCTGTCGCAGCAGCTGTACAGCCCGGTGCAGTGGGTGCGGACCATCGAGGCGATGCGCGAGCGCGGCATCACCCGCCTGGTCGAGGCCGGTCCCGGCAAGGTGCTTGCCGGTCTCGCGAAGCGCATTGACCGCTCACTGACCGCCTGGCCGGTATTCGATCCCGAGTCACTGGCGGCGGCCCTGAACAAGGAATAACGGGAGACAGGCATGGCATTGAATGACGAGATTGTTGTAGTGACCGGTGCCAGTCGCGGTATCGGCCAGGCCATTGCACTTGAGCTGGGCGCTCGGGGTGCGACGGTGGTCGGTACAGCGACCAGCGACAAGGGGGCGGAGGCGATCACGACATCACTGGCGGAAGTTAACGTGCGCGGTACCGGCATGGTGCTGGATGTCACGGATGCGGATTCCATCGCCGCCTTTCTCAAGGCAGTCCAGGATGAATACGGTAATCCGACGGTGCTGGTGAACAACGCCGGCATTACCCGGGACAATCTGATGATGCGCATGAAGGACGAGGAGTGGGATGCAGTCATCAGCACCAACCTGACCTCGGCCTTTCGCATGAGCAAGGCCTGTCTGCGCGGCATGATGAAGGCAAGGCACGGCCGGATTATCACAATCAGTTCCATTATCGGTGCAACGGGCAATCCGGGGCAGGCGAACTATGCTGCGACCAAGGCGGGTGTCATTGGTTTTAGCAAATCGCTGGCGCGCGAGATCGGCTCGCGCAACATCACGGTGAATGCCGTTGCTCCCGGTTTTATCGATACCGATATGACGCGTGCGCTCCCCGAGGAGCAGCGCAAACACCTGCTTGAACAGATACCGATGGCCAGGCTCGGCGATGTGAAAGACATCGCCAATGCGGTAGCGTTTCTTGCATCGGACGAGGCGTCCTATATCACCGGTGAAACACTGCACGTCAACGGTGGTATGTACATGGGCTGATGCGTCGAGAAAACAGATGAGGTGTTTAATTTAACTACATGTTTATAATAATATAATTATCTGATTTTCTGTGGTGCCGGCAGACCCTGATGCGCATGACCGGATGTCTGTCACCGGGGGGTGCGGCTTACGTGTTGTATCTTTCAACCTGCATTCACTACAATACCGCAGCAGTGAGTGTTGCCTATTCAAACCGAGGAGACTAACCCGAAATGAGCAATGTTGATGAACGCGTCAAGAAGATAGTTGTCGAGCAGCTGGGGGTGAAGGAAGATGAAGTAACCAACGCTGCTTCCTTTGTCGATGATCTTGGCGCCGATTCGCTGGATACGGTTGAGCTGGTCATGGCCCTGGAAGAGGAATTCGAGTGCGAAATTCCTGACGAGGAAGCCGAAAAGATCACTACCGTCCAACAGGCGATCGATTACGTAAACGCCCATCTGGGTTAATCGTCATCCAAGGAACATTGGCCGCGCCTGTACTGCAACGGGTGCGGCCTTTTAGTTTCAATGCGTAACTTTCCAATCTTGATGTTTACAGGAACAGGACATTGTCCAAGAGACGCGTAGTCATTACCGGTCTGGGTGTCATCTCACCTGTCGGGAATTCTGTTGATGATGCCTGGTCCTGTATCCTTGCCGGCAGGAGCGGGATCGGACCGATATCCCATTTCGACGTTTCCAAATTCCCGGTGCGCTTCGGCGGTGAAGTCAGGCACTTCGACATTACTGACTACATCAGCGCCAAGGAAGCGCGCAAGATGGCCGAGTTTATCCACTACGGAATTGCCGCCGCCAGCCAGGCCTTTGCCGATTCCGGTGTCGAGATAAATGCTGCCAATTCCGCGCGTGCCGGCCTGGCAATCGGTTCCGGCATCGGCGGCCTGCCGGGTATCGAGAACGCCTACCAGGCCTACCTGGACGGCGGTCCGCGCAAGATCTCGCCGTTCTTTGTGCCCGCCAACATCATCAACATGATTGCCGGAAACCTGTCGATCACCTACGGCATGCGTGGACCGAATATCGCCATCGTCACGGCCTGTACTTCGGCCACACACAACATCGGCGTGGCGGCCCGCATGATTGCCTACGGCGATGCGGACATCATGCTGGCCGGCGGTGCGGAAATGGCGACCTGCCCCACGGGGATCGGCGGTTTTGCCTCGGCCCGTGCGTTGTCGACCCGCAATGATGATCCCGAGGCCGCCAGCCGGCCGTGGGACAGGGGGCGTGACGGTTTTGTACTCAGTGACGGCGCCGGCATCCTGATGCTGGAGGAATACGAACAGGCACGCAGCCGTGGCGCGCATATCTATGCCGAGGTCGCCGGATTCGGCATGAGCGGGGATGCCTACCACATGACACAGCCCTCGGCAGGTGGTGAGGGTGCGGCGCTGTGCATGCGCAACGCGCTTGCCGATGCCGGACTGGATGCGGGGGATATCGATTACATCAACGCGCACGGTACCTCCACGCCGGCCGGCGATGTTGCCGAGACCCAGGCGATCAAGTCGGTCTTCGGCGAGGGCGCTGGCGCCGTGGCCGTCAGTTCCACCAAGTCCATGACAGGCCACCTGCTGGGTGCCGCCGGCGGCATCGAGGCGGTTTTCACAACACTGGCATTGCGCGACCAGGTGGCGCCGCCCACCATCAACCTGACTGATCCCGATCCGGATTGCGATCTGGACTATGTGCCGAATACCGCCCGTGAAATGAAGATCGCTGTCGCGATGTCGAACTCGTTCGGCTTTGGCGGTACCAACGGCACGCTTATCCTGCGCAAGCCCGACTGACCTCGATGCAGGCCCTGTCTGGCTCGGGCGCAAACCGCAGTTCACAAGGTTGTCCCTGCATCGTCCGGGAAATCCCGCAGTCGTTCGACCTGCTGCATCTGCATGCACAGTATCCCCGCCAGTACCCGCATCTGTTGCAAAGCGCCGGACAGGGTCGCTTCGATATGCTGTTCGCCTATCCCGGCCAGAGCCTGACGCTGGACGCCGCCGGCAGGCTGCATGGCGGGGCCGCCGGGCCTGCGCCGGGTGACTTCCTTGCGGCCCTTGACGACTGGTGGACAGCGCATCGCGCTACCGGCTGTGAAGATACCGGACTTCCGTTTCATGGAGGCTGGTTCGTCTATCTCGGTTATGAACTGGCTGGCCAGGTCGAACCCAGGCTCCGTCTGCCGTCCTCGGATGACGCTATGCCCGTTGCACTTGCTACACGCTTTGTCAGTGCAATAGTTCATGACAACACGTCGGGACGAACGGTTCTCGTTGCCGAAGCCGGACACGAGGAGCAGGTTGCCAGGATCGAGCGTGACATTGCGCGTCTGTCGCCAGTCGGTGTGCCAGGTCATGCTGATAACGGCAGCTACAGGATTACCGAGGCGCCGCCGGGGGATTACCGGCAGGCCGTAAGCCGTGTCCTCGACTATATCCGCGAGGGTGATGTCTTCCAGGTCAACCTGTCACGGGAGTGGCAGGTCGTGGCAGACCAGGCTGTTGATATACCCGGGCTGTACCGTCGCCTCATGCAGCACAACCCGTCACCCTTCGGCGGTGTGGCCCGCCGGGACGGTGCCGCCATTGTCAGTTCCTCGCCGGAGCGCCTGGTGAGCGTGCAGGGGCGTAGCGTCGAGACCCGGCCGATTGCCGGCACCCGGCCGCGCAGCGACAATATGGCGGCCGATGCTGCCTGGGCGCAGGAGCTGATGTCGCATCCCAAGGAACAGGCCGAGCACATCATGCTGATTGACCTGGAACGCAACGACCTCGGCCGCATCTGCCGGCCCGGGACGGTGCAGGTGGACGAGTTCATGGTGCTGGAGTCCTATGCGCATGTACACCATATCGTCTCGAACCTCCGCGGTGAACTGCGCGAGGATGTGACGCCGGGGCAGGTGATCCGTGCCGTCTTTCCCGGTGGTACCATCACCGGCTGTCCCAAGGTCCGTTGCATGGAAATCATTGCCGAACTGGAGCAGGAGCCGCGGGGTGCCTATACCGGCTCCATGGGCTATATCAACCGCGACGGCAGCATGGATCTGAATATCCTGATACGCACCATGACAGTGGCTGGTGACCGTATCCGGCTGCGTGCCGGTGCCGGCATTGTGGCAGACTCCGTACCCGAGGCAGAGCTGGATGAAACACGGGCCAAGGCGCGGGGGCTGCTACGTGCACTCGGTGTGCGGGATGCATGAAATAACGGCGGTCAGCAATACGGCCGGGTGCGTTGACTTGCGTGTACCGACTACCATTGTATAGACGATGACATCAGCAGACAGACAGGCGGTGATGATCAACGGCGAGGCCGTTGACTGCATCTCCAGCGCGGACCGCGGCCTGCTATACGGTGACGGCGTGTTTGAAACCCTTGCCGTGGAGCAGGGCGTGCCACGGTTCTGGCAGCGTCACATGACCCGTCTGCAGGCGGGCTGCCGGCGCCTTGCCATCACCGGTGTCGACACCGATGCGCTATACGAGGAAGCCGGGGTGCTGCTTGCCGGGGAAGGGCGCTGCATACTCAAGGTCATCATTACCCGTGGTGCCGGCGGGCGTGGCTATGGGCCGGCCGGCTGCGGGCAACCGACCCGCATACTCCAGCGGCACGCCGCGCCGGAATACCCGGATGCATGCCAGCGTGAGGGTGTCAGGGTACGGCTTTGCGAGTCGCGTCTGTCGCATAATCCCCGGCTGGCGGGCATCAAGCATCTGAACCGGCTGGAGCAGGTGCTGGCGCGCAGCGAGTGGGATGATCCCGGTATCCCTGAGGGGCTGGTGCTCGATGTCGATGGCCGGCTGGTGGAAGGCACCATGAGCAATGTTTTCATGATATTGCATGACAGACTGGTCACCCCTGAACTGTCCCGTTGCGGGGTCGCCGGCATCATGCGCAGCGTTGTGATGGAGCAGGCCCGGGCGCTGGACCTGCCGGTGCAGGCCATGGCTGTATCGCCGGATGATCTGGCGCAGGCCGACGAGGTGTTTCTCGCCAACAGTCTCATCGGTATCTGGCCCGTGCGGCGAATCGATGCCAGGGATTATTCGGTCGGGCCCGTCACGAGGCAACTGCAAGACGCACTCGCCGGGCTGACGGAGGAAGGTACGGGATGGATGTCGGATGAAATGCCGGGCGGGCATAATGACTGAGGCCGCCGTGTCAGGCAGGCGCAGCTGGCTGGCAGCTGGGCTGCTGCTGACGTTGCTGGCGCTGCTGGTTGTCCTGGCGCTGCTGTATTCGCGCTACCAGCGCTTTCAGGAACAGCCCCTCGATGTGCCGGCGGAAGGACTGTTGTATGAATTCAGGAGCGGTACTTCACTGTCCCGACTGGCGCATGAACTCGCGGACAAGGGGGTGATCGAACAGCCGCGTCTGCTGATCCTGCTGGGACGGCAAATGGACGTCGCCCACCGGCTGCAGGCCGGGGAATACCGGCTGCGCAGCGACATGACGCCGTCGGATATGCTGTCGACCCTGGCCGAGGGCGATATCGAGCAGTATTCCCTGACGGTCATCGAGGGCCAGACCTTCCGCGAACTGCTGGCCGCGGTCAACACCAGCGACGTCATTGTCGGGACGCTGGAAACGGACGATGCGGCCGCGATCATGTCACGGCTCGGCCATCCGGGAGATCATCCCGAGGGGCGCTTTTTACCGGACACCTACCACTTTCCGCGCGGCACCACGGACGTCGAGTTCCTGCAGCGCGCCCATGATGCCATGCAGGAGCAGCTGACCCTCGCCTGGGAAAACCGGGATGAAGACCTGCCGCTGGATAGCCCCTACGAGGCGCTGGTTCTCGCCTCGATCGTGGAGAAGGAGACCGGCCGGGCCGATGAGCGGCCACGCATTGCCGGTGTCTTCATGCAGCGTCTGCGCAAGGGGATGCGCCTGCAGACCGACCCGACAGTGATCTACGGCATGGGCGAGGACTTCGATGGCAACATCCGGCGCCGCGACCTGCGCACCGACACACCGTACAACACCTACACGCGGGACGGGCTGCCGCCGACCCCCATCGCGCTGCCCGGCGTGGCGGCGATCGAGGCGGTCATGCACCCGGAGGAGAACAGCTATCTGTACTTCGTCGCCACGGGTGATGGACAGGGCAGCCATTACTTTTCGCGCACCCTCAAGGAACACAATATGGCGGTAAAGAAATACCAGCTTGGCCAGTCCGGCATCCGCCTGCCGGGTACGGGGCAGTAGCATGCCGGGCCTGTTCATCACGGTGGAGGGCATCGAGGGGGTCGGCAAGACCACCAACCTGGAATACCTGCAGCAGTTGATTACCGCTGCCGGCAAGGAGCTGGTGGTGACCCGCGAGCCGGGTGGCACGCCGCTCGGCGAGGCGATCCGCGGGCTACTGCTGGACCCGCAGTACAAGGGCATGAATGCGGACTGCGAGCTGCAGCTGATGTTCGCCGCGCGGGCCGAGCATCTCGACAAGGTCATCCGGCCAGCCATCGAGGCCGGCCGCTGGGTGCTGTGCGACCGCTTTACCGATGCCACCTATGCCTACCAGGGCGGTGGCCGTGGTCTGGATACGGGCAGGATCGCGGCACTGGAGCAGCTGGTGCAGGGGGACTTCCGGCCGGACCTTACCCTGCTGCTGGATGTGCCGGTCGAGGTGGGCCTGGCGCGTGCGGGCAACCGCAGCGCACCGGACCGCTTCGAGCAGGAGAAGGTCGACTTCTTCGAGCGCGTGCGGCAGGCCTATCTCGACATGGCTGAAAGTCATGACGGACGATACCGGGTGATCGATGCCGGCCGGTCGCTCACCCGGGTTCAGGAGCAGCTGGCCGAAGTGCTGCGGCAATTCCTCTAGTGCGGTGATGTGACCGGGATGCTTATCAGCTGGCGGATACGTGCTGGAATAACGCTTGTGCGGTCTGGATGGCGTACTGGAGCCGGACTGGCATGCTTGCTGGTGTCGAGCGTGGCTGTCGCCGAACAGGTCACGGTCGGGGTGCTGGCCCATCGGGGAACCGACAAGGCCATCGCCATGTGGACCCCGACGGTCGAGTACCTGGCGGACCGGGTTCCCGGGCGCGAGTTCCGGCTTGTGCCCCTCGATCTCCAGGAGATGCCTGTCGCACTGGCGCGAGGTGAGCTCGATTTCATCCTCACCAATCCGGGGCACTATGTCGAGCTGGAAGCCGCTCACGGTATTACCCGCATCGCCACGTTGAAAAATATCCGACAAGGCGAACCATCGAAGACATTCGGTGCCGTGATCTTTACCCAGGCCGGTCGTGATGATATCCAGACACTGGAGGACCTTCGCGGGAAGACATTCGCAGCAGTGGACGAGGGCGCCTTCGGTGGCTTCCAGATGGCCTGGCGCGAGCTGAAGGACGCGGGCATCGATCCGTTTGCCGACCTGCGCGAACTTCGGTTTTCCGGTTTCCCGCAGGACAACATTGTCTTCGATGTGCGTGATGGCCGGGTCGATGCCGGCACGGTGCGCACCGACATACTCGAGGGCCTGGCGGCAAGGGGGCGTATCGATCTGTCGGATCTCCGTATTCTCAACCCGCAGACGGACGACGATTTCCCCTTCCTTCACAGTACCCGGCTCTATCCGGAGTGGGCCTTTGCCAAGGCGCGTCCCACGCCCGATATGCTGGCCAGCAACGTGGCAGTGGCCCTGCTGCAGATGCCCGAAGCACATCCGGCAGCCCGGGCCGGCGATTATGCCGGCTGGACGGTGCCGCTCAATTACCAGCCGGTGCACGAACTGTTCATGGAACTGGGTATCGGACCGTATGCAAGGTCCGGCGGCTTCACGCTCATGGATGTCATGCAGCGCTACTGGTACTGGTTTGCGGTGATACTGTTTTTCATTCTGTTCAGCCTGTCCTTCAACGTCATGGTCAAACGCCAGGTTGTCAGGCGGACCGCCGAACTCACCAGGGAGGTCACTGAGCGCAAGCGCGCCGAGGAAGAAAGTCGCAAGCTTCTGGGCGAGAATCGCTTCCTGATCCGTAAATCCCTCGCGGTGCAGGAGGGCGAACGCCGGCACCTGGCACGAGAGCTGCACGATGAACTCGGGCAGTGCATCACGGCGATACAGGCAGACGCAAAAATCATCAGCGAGCGGGCACCACGAGGTGATACGCACGTGGCAACCAGCGTTGCGGCAATCCAGGAGGTGGCAACGCGAATCTACGAGGTGGTGCATTCCATGATGCAGCGCCTGCGCCCCGGCATGCTGGATGACCTTGGTCTCATTGATACCCTGAACGAGGAAGTCGATGCGTGGCGGGCGAGGCAACCGGGTATGGACTATGAATTGGTGATTGACGATGACCTGTCCGGCCTCGGCGAGGATACCAACATCACGCTGTATCGCATTGTGCAGGAATGTCTCACCAATATCGCCAAGCATGCGCAGGCAAATCACGTTGCCATCAGGCTGAGCATGGTAGATGAGGCTTCCGGCGATGGGCCTGCAGGACAGCTCCACACACAGGCTGCGCGGCTTGAAATAACGGATGACGGGGTGGGCATCGATGCCGACGTGCGCGGCCCCGGGCTGGGGCTGATCGGTATGCGCGAGCGGGTCGAGGGCTTCAGTGGCCGTTTCTCGGTGGTCTCGGATCCTGACGGGGGAACAACCATATCGGTGGAATTGCCCTTGACGCCGGCCGAATCTGCTGCATGATGTTAGGTTATGGGACTGACCAGAATCCTGCTTGCTGATGATCATGAGGTGGTGCGCGCCGGCTATCGACGGCTGCTGGAAAGTACCCCCAACCTGGAAGTCATCGCGGAAGTCGAGAATGGCGAGGAAGCCTATAGCCGGTACTGCGATGTACAGCCTGATGTCGTGGTCATGGACCTGACCATGCCCGGGATGGGGGGTCTGGAAGCCAGCCGGCGGATCCTGGCGCATGACAGTGCCGCGAAGATACTGGTCTTCAGCGTGCACGAGAACGAGGTCATGCTGAATCGGGCAATCGATCTCGGCGTGCTGGGTTACATCTCCAAGCGCAGCGCCTCGCAGGTAATGGTCGACGCAATACGCAAGGTGGCAGCGGGTGAAATGTACGTGGGACAGGAGATGATGCCCTTCCTGGTCAAGCGCAAGCTCTCGCCCGACAGCGAGCTCGTCGCCGGGCTGTCGATGCGTGAATTCGAGGTATTCAGGCTGCTTGCGGACAGCCAGTCCGTCAACGAGATAGCGAAACTCCTCAGCCTCAGCCCGAAGACCGTCGGACACCACATGACCCATATCAAGAGCAAGCTCGGTATCGGCAATATCGCTGGCCTGACGCGCCTGGCCATCAGGCTGGGTATCATCAATCCATAACCGCTCCAGGCTGTTTACCTGAAATCTGACGCGTGCAGGGCCAATTACCGCGTCGGTGCCCGCTACATCAGCATGTCAGGTTGTTCTAATTAACTTATCCATCTTTCTGCTCAGGTTTTATAGGGAAATTCCCTATTCGCCGTAGAGCACCCGCACGCTTATTATTATAAAGCAGCAATAACACAGGCCTGCCAGGGGCGCAGCGCCGTTCAACCACACAATTGCGCTTATAAAAACAAATGGCAAGAACAAGACCGCCCCAGCGGCATCATAACTACATACCGAGGAGCACCAGATGAAACCACCCGTTAGAACGATGTCTGCCTGCGTGGCAGTATTTGCGCTGCTGGCATCTGCAGCAAGTCCGGTTGCAATCGCGAAAGGGGGACCAAAAGAACCAAGGGCCCTGACGCTGATGCAGTTATCCGATATCCATGGCCATATTCATCCGCATGCCGAGATATTCCCTGATGGCCGCAAGGATCCACATGCTGGTGGACTCGCCAAACTCACCACACTGATCAACGACGTGCGCGAGGACACGGACGACAGCCTGCTGCTGGCACTGGGTGATACCACGCATGGCAGCGCTGAGATGCTGTTCTCACTGGGTGATCTCATGATGCCCTGGCTCAATTCCATCGGTATTGATGCTTTCACTCCAGGCAACTGGGACTTCGGCTACGGCCCGCGTGTCTACCGGCAGCGATTTACACCAAACACATCAATTGAGCTTGCTCCAAACAATCGCACCACCATCGCGTGGATGGACGACCAGCTGGGTAATAACTGTAACCAGCCCGGTGGTCTGAAGCCTTACGAAGATTGTCACGTGACCAAGGCGACTTTCCCGACTGTGGCCATCAATGTGTACAACTTCAATGAGGTCGCAGGTCTCAATAACCCGGCACAGCCGCTGGGTCCGCATGTACACCCGCGCTATATCATCAAGCGGGCGGGCGGTGTGAATGTCGGTATCATCGGTATCACGACTGACGTGGTCCCGCAGCAGGCGCAGGCCTTCAACACAGGCTTTCGTTTCACCATGGGTTACAAGGAGCTGCCGCAGGCAATCGCGGATGCCGAAGCCGATGGTGCTGAAATCATCGTCGTGCTATCCGAGCTGGGCCTGTCCAAGAACGTGCAGCTGGTTAAGGAGTTTCCGGATATCCGTGTGATGTTCAGCGGTCATACGCATGAACGCACACCCGAGGCGATCGAAATCTACCATAATGACGGAAAGCTTAGCCTTGTCACCGAAGCTGGCGAGGACAGCTTCCTGGGGCGGCTTGATCTCACCATCAACAAGGGCCAGATACTGGATTACGAGTGGAACCTTATCGAGGCTGACTCGGATGTTGAGGAAGATACCGCTGTGGCCGAGATGGTGGAAGAGGCGCAGTCTACCTTTCTCTCGGGGGATGACCAACAGTGTCACACCTTTGGTGTCAACGCATTTCCGTTCGGTACAGGCCACACGTTGTGCGATCCGCTGGATACTGTGATTGGTCATAGCGATGTGACAATCCAGCGATTCGACGTGCTGGAGGATATCTCCAACAATGTTATGGTTGATGCCTTCCTGGATCTGGCGCTCATCCTGGGCGAGTATGACTCCAAGGGTAATCCCTTAACTACAGGTAACACGTTATCTACCACTAATGGATTCCGCTTCGATGTTGTCATATTCGGAGATGGTGAGCTGCTTTCAGACGATACCTATGCCAACGGCGACATCACCGTCGGCGATCTGTACGACTACTATCCGATCGGCGCCGCGACCGGCCTGGCCGAATACACCGGTGGACGGATAAAGGCACACTGGGAGGGTATCCTGGACAATGTGTTCGATCCGAATCCATACCGCCAGCGCGGCGGCTGGTTCCTTGGCTATACCAATAATATGCATTTTGATATTCGCCTGAGTGATGACTTCCCGCGCAGTATCAGCTATGGAGCCAAGCGCATAGCCAGGGTGAGCATTGATGATCAGCGGGTTGATGACAGCAAGATCTACACGCTGGCCTCCTGCTATCCTCACGGCAATCCGACTGATGAGGTCTGCCGCACTACCGGCGCGACCAATCTGCGATTCATAACGGCAAGCCAGGAAGACTGCCCGAACCCGGTCACCTTTGCCGGCGGTATCAGTAATTGCCAGCTCGATATGAGTGGTGGCTTTAATGTGGTAAATCCTGTGGTAACCGATGCGCAGCTACCAGTGTTTGATCCATCGCGCACGCCGATCTTCCGGAAGGTTGCCCCGAATGATTTTGTGCACCCGGTAGATGCGCTGCGTCGTTACCTTGACCCGGACCTGGTCGGGCACGTGGTCAACGAAACTGACGACGGGCTTGGTCGCGTAAATGCAATCGATCCGGTGCCGGAATCCGCGGAAGGCGGTCCCGGTATCGTGCAACCGACACAGGGCGCGGGTGCCCAGTGGCTGAAGCGGGAGTTCGTGGAATAGGGAAACAACATCCAGGGCAGAAAAGACGCCAGGAAAAGCCGGTAGCAGTCCGCTGAGCGATAAAGTATCCAGCGGGCTGCTACCTGGTCACGAAAACAGTCATCAGGCCCCTGTGACGGCAAATGCGCTGGGAGTTGATTAAACGATGATCATGCGAAGCAGGAAGGACCGTCGTCGTAACTGCAATAAAGCGAGTTTCCCGTTGAGAGATTCAGATAAAAAAATGATCCTAGAGGATCGACGCAGGCAACCCGATCGACGCCTGGGTAATATCGAGAATGAATTACAGGAGGTCACACTGAATACTGATCGATCACTAACCAGTGGTTTTTTGTACAAACGCTAGAAGAACCAAGTAGTAAAGGAAGGGGCAATGCACCGTGTGCTTGCCATAAAAACACTAACGGGTCTGATGATGTCTAAAAACAGCAGAAGCAGGGGCGGCCCGAAATTTGATGTGAGGAGTACAACATGAAAATACACCAGAAAATCACAACAGCAATTGCAACCATGGCAATGAGTTGCGCATTCAACGCACACGCAGGGATCAAGCAGAAGATCACCCTGATCCATATCGGCGATACCCACGGACAAATCGAACCCACGACGAATGTCCGAAGTGACAACACCAACAAGGACCTGGAAGGCGGCCTGGCCAGGATGTACACACTGGTCAAGAAAATCCGCAAAAACGCAGATAACAAGGGCCGTACGCATTTCACCTTTCTCACGGGCGATACCTCCCATGGCGGGCTGGAGGTCACCTTTACCCGTGGTGACGGCATCGTCGGGATCCTGAACGAATTCGATATCGACCGGTTTGCGCCGGGCAACTGGGAGTTTACCTACGGTACCTGCCGCGCAAACGAACTGTGGGGTTTCACCGATGAGGCGCGAGGCATACTGGATACCAACCCCCGCATCAAGGACACCAGCGACGGGACTGATCCGCCGTTCCATCCCAACAAGTGCAATTTTGTCGAGACCCCGCTCGCGAACTGGATGACAATGGCCTCGAACGCGTACATCGACAACGACCGCAACTCGGCCAACTGCCCAGCGGTCGAAGACAGGGTTCGGCTGTTCAAACCATACGATATCGTCACCGATCCCCGCACGGGTATCAACATCGGCGTCATCGCTTTCACCACGGAGCGCGGACCCAGGGTCATCGGCAACCCGGTCGTGGAAGGCATCTGTTTCACCAAGGGTGACGAGGAGATCGTCGAGCTGGTCGGGATAATGAACCAGAAGCGAAAGGCCGGCGAGGTCGACATGGTGGTGATGATCTCGGAGCTGAACCATGCCAACAACCGCCGCCTGATCGACCTGGTCGACGGGGAGCTTGGTCCCGGTGGTGTGGATCTGGTGCTGTCGGCGGACATGCACGAGCGTACACCGAAGATCATCTACACGAAGAACGGTACCGCCATGGTCTCCGAGGGACAGGATGGCTCGCACCTGGGTGAAATCAACCTGACCTTCAAGAACAAAAAGCTGACAAAGATCAATTTCAAGCAACACCGCGTCGAGGAAAAGGTTAAGGAGGACCCGCTCATCGCAGAAATGGTCGAGGAAGTGAGAGAACCCTTCATGAACGGCACATCCGATGCCAGGCACTTCGTGCACGGCAGGATGATTCCCAAGGACATCGACGACCCGACGATACACTTCGGTTCGGAGGAGCCGCTGGCCATTGCGGGCATGGATCTGAACCGCAACAACTTCACGCATGAATTTACCGCGGCCATCTACGAGGGCACGCTGCATTCGATGTTCACGGACGCCCTGCGTGCCACCGGTATCCAACTCATCGATGACAAGTTAGCCAATGGCGGACTCGACGAGGGTGGTGAGTACGCTGATCTATGCGCCTCGCATGATGCCGCGGGTGCGTGTGAAGCCCCATTGCCAATCATGGGCCTGATCCGCGGTTTCCGCTACGCGACCTCTGTTCGGGCCGGGGAACCCATCACCCTGGAAACGCTCTACCATGTCGCACCAATAGGTCCCTTTGCCACCGTTGGCGTGGTCACCGGCGAGGTGCTGCTGGGACGCGGTGCAGCCAACAACCAGGCGCCGACCGCCAACGGTCTGGAGCATGCGGCCCACCTGTCGCTCAGCACCAACGTCCGGGAGTGGGGCGGCGGCTGGCTGCAGACCTATGCCGGCATGAAGTACAGCCTCAATCCCTATGCCGCCAAGGACCATCGCATACCCAACGACAAGGTCCTGATCGAAAACCACGCGGGTAACTACGAACCGGTGGATCCCGAGGGCAAGTACATCATTGTCGGCTATGGCTTCAACGACGTGGTCTTCGGCACGGATTCCGGTGCCAACGAGTACGTGTTCGTCAACAAGCCGTTCAAGATGAACCAGGCGGGTCTGGGCAATGTCTGGCGCATCGTGTTCGACAATGAAACCTACTCGACGCTCGATACGACCAACAACCCGCTGGACCTGGTGGCGGTGCCGTTCTCAACCAACGGCTCGAACCCGGCAATCAATTCCCTGCCGGTGGTCGACCTGGTGGCACGCTACCTGCTGGACAACTACTCGGCCCAGCCGTTCATGCTGCAGGAACCGGTGTCGCGCGTGGATCTGCTGTGCCACCAGCCGAATATGGCGGCGGTAAAGAACACCAGGAACAGCCAGATACTCGATGAGGATTTCCCGATTGTGGATATCGGCTTCCCCATGATCCAGTCCATCTTCGGTGCCAACCTGAACCTGATCCCCTATCTCAAGGGCCGGCGTCTGCAGGAGTGCGTGGACAACGGCATCATCGAGATCAGCAGCGGTCAGATCACCTACATAGGGGATTGATGGCCGGGCTTGCGGATCGAGTTCATCAACAACTGCACGTGTGTATGGCAAAGGGCGCCCGGTTGCAAGGCCGGGCGCCCGTATTTCCTGACAGATGTTCAGTTCTTGACCATTCAATCCATTCTCACTCAGCATACGAGTCACCAAACGAAATACTGGATTTAGATATGTCCAAAAGGCCAATCGGTTTTTGTGGCTTCCTCCTGGCCTTGAGCCTGTTGTTTACCGCCTCGTCCGGTAGCGCAGCCCCACCCAGACCTTTCGCGCCCGCCGACGCCGTCGATCTCAATCCGGATCCGGATATTGTCGAAGTGGAGCTGGTTGCTCGTGAGGATTATGTCGACTTCGGTACCGGGATCCCCACGAAGGTATGGACCTACAATGGTGGCATACCCGGCCCGACCATCCGTGGCAAGGTCGGCGACACCCTGATTGTGCATTTCCATAACTGCCTGGACGAGGACACCACGATTCACTGGCATGGCATGGATGTGCCCGCCAATATGGACGGCAGCCACATTGCACAGCTGCCCGTTAAACCCGGCAACTGCGACCTCAGCCGTGAGGGCGATGACTATTTCCGCTACGAGTTCAAACTCCTGCATGCCTCGCTGTTCTGGTATCACCCGCACATACGCACCAACGTGCAGGTCGAGAAGGGCCTGTACGGTGCCCTGCTGGTCGAGGATCCCGGGGCAAACCGGGATCTGGGGCTGCCGGCGAATGAACACATCCTCGTGCTGGATGACATCCTGCTGGATGCGGATGGCCGGGTGGCGGATCCGTTTCCGGACGATCCCCTGGAGAATGCCGCGACCCAGCTGAACGGGCGGGAGGGCAATGTCCTGCTGGTCAATGGTGTTACGCAACCCCTTGCCAAGTTCCGCCGGGGGCAGCCGTACCGCCTGCGCATCGTCAATGCCGCCAATGCCCGTTTCATGCGGCTGTCCATCCCCGGCCACACGCTGTATCGCATCGGCGGGGATGGCGGGCTGATCGAATCGCCGCTGGCGATCGAACCCGTCGAACTCATGCAGGATGGCGGGCATATGAACGGCATGGCCGCCGCTTCGACAGACATATCCGATGAGGAGATGCCGATGATCTCCGACCCCGATTTATCGAAGGGAATCCTGCTGACACCGGGCGAGCGGGCCGATGTCGTCTTCACCCCGCATGGCAAGGGATCGCTGTCGCTCGAATGGCACGATGTCGCCCGCGGCAGGCACAGCACCTTCTATAACGATGACGGCAGCATCGGCATCGGACATGCCCACGATGACGGCAAGCGACCGCCCGAGGTGCTGATGCGCTTCAAGCTGATTGCCAACGACAGCAAGGATGATTACATCCCGCCGGATCCGCTGCGTGCCATCGAACCCATCGATACCACGGGCGCCGGTATCCTGAAATCCATGTTCGGACACAGTGCGCCGGATGCAAACGGCGATGTCACCTTCTTCGTGCAGATGAAGCCGGACGGCAGCGGTGGCATGATGCCCCTGCCATTCGACAAGGTGACCCCGGAGGATGCCTATACCGTCACTGTCGGTGAGAACGGCATCTGGGAAGTGCACAACATGACCGGCGGTATGCACAATTTCCATACCCACGGCTTCAGCTTCCAGCTGATCGAGACGCAGTACATGGACATGGACAACCCGGAGAACAACTACACCGAGGCCGCGCCGTACCGGGAGATCAAGGACACCATCCAGCTGCCGGCACGACCGGGGGCGCGCGGCAGAAGCCGCACCATTATCCGGCTGGCGGCAAGCTTCGACGATACCGGACGGGAAGGACAGGTGGCTGCAGCCGGCAAGGTGCCGGAAGAGGGCGTATCGGGTGGCTGGCTGTTCCACTGTCACATACTGGAACACTCGGCGCGCGGCATGATGAGCTTCTTCCAGACGGTCAACCCAGACTGAGCGAGGAGAGTTTTAGCGGAGTTCAGGCTTCCGCCAGGGCTCCGGCCCCGGCTTGTTTCCAGCAGCCGGTCTGCAGGCAGCCATCCATGTAGCGGGATATCGCCATGCATTTGCCGATGACCGCCGTGTTTGGCAATACGCCTTTGCCATGACCGCAGTGGCAGGTGGGCTGGCATTGAGGCAAAATGCCGGCATGATCTGCCGTCATGCCGGGGCCTGAACGTGCCGATGCCCGAAATACCTCATTGGCTGCACAGCCAGTTTGAACACTACGCGCAGTTGCGTCAGCAGTCGCGCATGCCCCATGCCTTGCTGGTGACCGGCCTGCCGGGTGTCGGCAAGTCCGCCTTTGCAGACCGGCTCGCTGCCTTGCTGGTCTGTGAGGACTCGGCTGGAACCGTTCCCTGTGGCCGCTGCAGTGCCTGTCAGCTGTTTGCCGCCGGCACCCATCCCGACCTTTTCCGGGTAACGCCGGAAGAGGACAGCAGCGTCATCAAGATCGACCAGGTCAGGCGGCTCGGGGAGGGGCTGGCGCTCAGTCACCACGGAGCGGGCTACAAGGTTGCGGTGCTGGAGCCGGCCGAGGCACTCAATATCAACGCCGCCAACAGCCTGTTAAAGACCCTCGAGGAGCCGGCCGATAAGACGGTACTGATACTGGTTTCGGCCCAGCCGGGCCGTCTGCCGGCCACGATTCGCAGTCGCTGCAACAGGGTGAGGATAGAGGCTCCGCCGGAGCCGGAAGCGCTGAAGTGGCTGCAGGCGCAGTACGACGGACCGCAGTCGGAGGTGTTTCTCCGGCTGGCACACGGGGCACCGCTGAGGGCACTGGAACTGGCCCGGGAGAATGCCCTGGAAGAGCGGCAGGCGCGGTTCGAGGCACTCCTCGAGCTGCGCGAGGGCAGGACAGATGCAATCAGTGTGGCCCAGGCCTGGGCAAAGGACGAGGACCTGAAGGGGTTGCACTGGCTGCGCGGCTGGCTGATGGACCTGCTGAGGATTCGCCTGACCGGTGACATGGGCATGATCCACAGCATCGATCTGGCCGAGCGGCTGGCGCCACTTGCACAGCGACTGGACAGCAGGGTAATGTTCGAGCAACTGGATCGGCTGAACCGGCTGTTGAGACAGGAAAACACCAGCCTGAATCGTCAGTTGATGACGGAAGATGTCCTGCTGGCATGGGCGGACAGCTGATTACGGCGAAACGCGACTGATCAACATCAGGGGTAGAGAGACATGAACCAGGGGACTGCACCGAGACAGGGTATTCTTTCGCTGACGATCAAGGACAAGAGCGCCTTGTACGCAGCCTACATGCCGTTCGTCAGGGGCGGCGGACTGTTTATCCCCACCAAGAAAAGCTACATGCTGGGCGATGAGGTGTTCATGCTGCTGACGCTCATGGACGAGTCCGAGAAGATTCCGGTGGCCGGCAAGATCATCTGGATTACCCCGGTGGGTGCGCAGGGTAACCGTGCCGCCGGTATCGGCGTGCAGTTCAGTGACCAGGATGACGGTGCGGCGCGCAACAAGATCGAGGGCTACCTGGCGGGCGCACTGGATGCCGATCGCCCGACCCACACCATGTGACCCGCAGTTTGCCCTGACAGGCAAACCGGTTATTATCCAGCCCCTGCAACGACAGGGGCTTTTTTATGCTGGTTGATTCCCATTGCCACCTCGACATGCTCGACCTCGACACCTTCGAGGGCGGGCTTGATGGCGTGCGTGCGGCGGCCCATGCGGCCGATGTCGGGCACATGCTGTGCGTGTCCGTGAATCTCGAGGATTACCCCGCCATGCTGGCGCTGGTCGAGGACTGCGATGACGTCACGGTCTCGGTCGGTGTGCATCCCAATGCGCGGGACGGCCATGAACCATCAATTGAGGAGCTGGTGGAGCTTGCGGCGCATCCGAAGGTGGTCGCCATCGGCGAGACCGGGCTGGACTACTTTCGCAGCGAGGGTGACCTTGACTGGCAGCGCGAGCGATTCCGCAACCATATTGCGGCCGCCAGACACTGTGGCAAGCCGCTCATCATTCATACCCGCGAGGCGCGTGAAGATACCCTGAAAATCATGGTCGAGGAGAATGCGGCCGGGGCCGGCGGGGTGATGCACTGCTTTGCCGAGAACTGGGACATGGCGCAGCGCGCCATGGCGATGGGTTTCTATATTTCCTTCTCCGGTATAGTGACCTTCAAAAGCGCGACAGAACTGCAGGATGTGGCGCGGCGGGTGCCGGCAGAGCGGATGCTGGTCGAAACCGATTGCCCTTACCTGGCACCGGTGCCGCATCGCGGCAAGCCCAACCAGCCGGCCTGGACGCGCCATACGGCGGAATTCATTGCCGAACTGCGCGGTGAATCCTACGAGGCTGTTGCTGCGGCGACCACGGCAAATTTCAACACCCTGTTCGGGATGGCTCGGACTACCTGACTGGGAGCTTGCGGGAAGCGCCACCGCTTCGTGTCACCCAGAGCCTTGCAATGACTGGATAACGTTACTGCCGAATGCGGTTATCGATTAGCAACCGCGAACAGGCTGCAATTCCATTGCAGCCCTGGCATCGCGGATGGCGGTATTGATCGCCGCCTGCGTGCGCCTGCCGTTGTCTGCCTTGTCGAGTTCCGTGTCGGCCAGGAAGCCGTATGATCTGGCCTGTATCACATTACCGGCCTGCCTGCAGGTCTCGACCTTCCTGCTGTAGAACACATAGTTCAGTGCGTTCGTGTGCAGGCGCAGGTCCGCGTCGAGGTCGAGTCCGTGAAAATTGCCGGTATCAGGATCGCAGTCGGCAACCGGGTCGATGTCAAAATAGCTCTCCACCGAATCGACCGCCGAATCAAACATGCGGCCTGGCCACCGGCCATTTTGCGAATAGCGGCTGCTGGCATGAAACAGGTAGGCATAGGCGGCGGAGGCCCTGTCACGGCCACGGCTGTGGCAGACAGATGTCATGATCCGGTAATACTCGTGGTTCCTCGCCGTATCCTGCAGCGACAGGTCATCGGTCACGGGGAGGCCCCGGAAGCCCGCCGTCGCGGTCCTGGCCGGCTGCTCGAGGGGGGGCTTATCTGCCGGTGGAAGCGAAAGCATGTTGAGCAGCAGCAGGGACAGCACCAGCGTCAGCACCAGTCCCAGAACATGCCCGCGATTGATGTCCAGTGAGGGTTGTCGGGCAGCCCGGTGTCTGCCTGTGTGCAACGGCGTACCCGGAGCTGATCTTGATACCGTCATTATTATGAAATTCGTGTTGGTTCACGTCTTGTTCTTGAATACAGTGTAGTCAAGATTCTGTCGTTGTCGAGCCGGCATATCGGCAAGGATCGCCGGTCGACGCCCGCTTGCAGGGTCGTTTTCCTCACTTATAACAGATACATACAGGAGTATATATGCAGGTGTATTGGGCTATACTACGGTGCGGGAGGCGCCGGAATCCGGTCCGTGATCCTGTCGAGACTTCGTGCCGGGCCTTGCACGGCATTTGCCTGTCTAACCTGGTGCCCTGTGCCGGCCGGGGAGCGTTAACAACAATATTACCGACCTTCAATGAGACCTGAAAAACTGAGCGATAAGCAGGGTACGGATGCGCGGCAGTGTTTGCGCCAATGTCTGCTGTTTTCCGATCTTGACGACGGGCAATTTGAAAAAATACTTTCCCGCACCCGTTCGGTGCTGCTGGCAGAGAACGATACGCTGTTCGAGCAGCAGCAGCCGGCGAAGGAAATCTTCCTGTTGCGTAGCGGGCAGATCAAGCTGGCGCTGATATCGCCCGATGGGCATGAGAAGGTCATTGATCTCATTGCGCCCGGCGGCTCGTTTGCGGAGGCCATCATGTTCTCCGGCAGGCGGCGCTACCCGGTCACGGCCACGGCACTGCTCGGAAGCCAGGTGTGGGGGATCGATGCCGCGACCTATGAAGCCATATTGCGGCAATCGACCGGCGCCTGTTTCGCCGTGATGGCCCAGATGAGCCGCCGACTGCACTGGCAGATTGCCGAACTCGACCGCCTGACGCTGCACAATGCGGCCTTCCGCGTCGTGACCTACCTGCTGGATCACCTGCCCAGTACTCACCGGCATGCTTCAGAGGTTCAACTGGATGCCCCCAAGCACGTGATTGCATCGCGTTTGTCCGTTACACCGGAGACCCTGTCACGCACGCTCGCCAAGCTGAGCAGGGATGGCTACATTGATATCGCTGATAACACCATCAGGATTCATGACATCGAGCGCTTGCGAACTTACATAACGCGCGCAGGTTTCTAGCCAGGTTGCATGGAACCCTGCCTGCAATGCGCTACCGGCATCGATGGATTACAGCGATTATGTCACCGGCGTCGGTGTTACCCATTCCGGTAAACGGCTTCACAAACCACTCCTGCGATGACCTGGCCCGGGGATTGGGGTAAGCTCGGCAGCAAATGGAGATGCTCTATTTCACCCTTGCGGCGGTTTTGCTCTATCTGGGCGCTGACTGGATACTGAACCGCATCGAAGTCATTGTCGGCAGGCGCTTTGAATACCGCAGTATCATTTTCTTCGCAATTCTGCTCGTCATGGCCCTGTCATCCTTTGCGTTGATTCGCCATCTCTCCAGTCAGTAGCTCTTACATTAGACTCATTCCAGCTGGTGTATTGTTTCTTTGATGCTTGAAGGGGTGTATAAAGTGGCTGCAGCACCTTGATATAAGTCAAGGCAGATAATTGCAATAAATAGTTCTATACGGGTTAATGCTTGATACGTGTTGCTGATCGCGGTGACTGCCGTGATTTGACAACACTACCACTTGAAACCGCGATGCCGTGTGGATGTGCAAGGCTGCAGTACCTGCGAGCACCGGCTGATCTGAAGCAAACATCTACCGAGGGGGTAAGGATGAGCGAATCGAATCCGGATAGCAACAAACCTGATACCGGGGGTGGCGAGGATGAGCCCATCCCGACCATGCAGAAACTCCTGGATAACCCATTCCTCCTGCTGTTCCTGGGCGTGGTTATGCCCACGGTCTTTTATCTGATCTGGGGGATCATGGAAATCATAACGATCCCGATAGCCAAGTAACCAAAAAGGGGGCATACCATGGCAATTACTCCTCCACCCCAGCGCATCTGGTGGAAAGAGCCGATAGCGCGTACCGAGATTGTCTGGATCGTCATTGCCTTCCTGTGGGGGCTGTTGATGTTTTCGGCAATGATCTACTGGCACATGTACGGTGAACAGAACCTGTCCAATGAATCCTATCGCATCACACCGGAGCTGTTTGCCGAAAAGGCGAATGCCATGGTGGAGAAATACCAGGTGCGCGAGGAGGCGGGATTCCCGGTAGTGCATCCGCCACCCGGCAGTGATGTTTACATGATCGCAAGGCTGTGGCAGTGGTGGCCGATCATCGAGTTCGAGAAAGACCAGACCTACCGCCTGCATCTGTCCTCCATGGACTGGCAGCACGGGTTTTCCCTGCAGCCGGTCAATATCAACCTGCAGGTTCATCCCAACTACGACATGGTCGTGACGCTGACACCGAATGAAGCGGGCGAGTTCGGGGTGGTTTGCAATGAATTCTGCGGCATCGGTCATCACAACATGATCGGCAAGATCTACGTGACCGAATAACCAGGGGGAGATATACAGATGTCAACTTTCCAACATCGTGTCTGCCCGGCCACCGGGCTGCGCATTCACAGTTCCGCCGAGAACCTGATCAAGGCCAACGCCGTGACGGCGATCATTTTCCTCGCTGTCGGCGGCTTTTTCGGCCTATTGGTGGCCCTCACGCGCTGGCCCGGGGTACACCTGCTGCCGGCCGAGTGGTTCTACCTGGTGCTGACCGGGCACGGACTGGACGTACTGCTGGTATGGATCATCTTTTTCGAAATCGCGGTGCTGTATTTCGCCTCGGCCATTTTGCTGAATTCGCGTCTTGCCGCACCCCGCTGGGCCTGGACCGGGTTTGCCCTGATGCTGGTCGGTGCCATCATCGTCAACGTCGCCGTGCTGCAGGGTAATTCCAGTGTCATGTTTACCTCCTACGTGCCGATGCAGGCCGCGCCGCACTTCTACCTGGGCCTGATCCTGTTTGCCGTTGGCGCACTGATCGGCTGTTTTGTGTTTTTCGGCACCCTGGTGGTTGCCAAGGAGGAGAAGACCTATGAGGGTTCCATCCCGCTGGTAACCTTCGGCGCCGTCACGGCCGCAATCATCGCGGTATTCACCATTGCCTCGGGCGCCATCATCCTGATCCCGACCTTTTTGTGGTCGCTGGGCTATATCGGCAATATCGATACCCTGATGTACAAGACCGTCTGGTGGGCCATGGGCCATTCTTCCCAGCAGATCAATGTCTCGGCGCACGTCGCGATCTGGTACCTGATCGCCGCGGTGGTGCTCGGTGCCAAACCGCTGTCCGAGAAGGTCAGCCGCATGGCGTTCCTGATGTACATCCTGTTTCTGCAGCTTGCCAGTGCGCATCACCTGCTGGTCGAACCGGGTATCAGTTCCGAGTGGAAGGTCTTCAATACCAGCTACGCCCTGTACCTGGCCGTGCTGGGCAGCATGCTCCACGGCATGACCGTACCCGGCTCGATCGAGGCGGCGCAGCGTGCCCGCGGCTACACCAACGGGCTGTTCGAGTGGCTGCGCAAGGCGCCGTGGGGCAATCCGGCCTTCTCCGGCATGTTCATGTCGCTGGTCATGTTCGGTTTCCTGGGCGGTATCTCCGGTGTGGTCATGGGTACCGAACAGATCAACCTGATCATGCACAACACCCTGTATGTACCCGGCCATTTCCACGCAACGGTGGTGGCCGGTACGACCCTGGCCTTCATGGCGGGCACCTACCTGCTGGTGCCGCTGATCTTTCGGCGCGAGCTGGTGATGAAAGGGTTCGCCAGGTGGCAACCCTATCTGTTCGGTCTCGGTGTGATGGGCATTTCGGTCTTCATGATGGGGGCGGGCACCCTGGGTGTGCCGCGCAGGGTGTGGGACATCACCGGTGCCGATGCGGCACTCAAATATGACTATTCCGGTGCAGCGTACCTGATGATGGGCCTGAACGGCATGAGCGCCGTGCTGGCGGCACTCGGGGGGCTGCTGTTTATCCTGATCATTGTGGGCTCTGTGCTGTTCGGCAAGCGCACCGGGGACAAGCCGCTGGAAGGTCTTACCATGACAACGGCCACCAAATATGGCAGTGCGGAGAGCATCAGGATACCGGGAACCGTGGTGCTGGTTGCGGTGTTCTTCACGGCCTTCGTGCTGTACTACTTCGTCAACTGGAAGTACCTGGCGGAAGTATGGCCACTGCGCTGATCAGTCGTGCTGATGGCATCCCGGTGAAGGAGACGCTGGCGCTCGTCTACTCGGTATTCAAGCTGCGCATCGGGTTTGCCATCATGTTTACCGCCATGGCGGGTGTGGCGGTGGCCCCCGGACAGGCGCCGGGCACACTGCAGCTTGTGCTGCTGGCGCTGGCGGTGTTGCTGTCCTCGGCCAGTGCCGGCGCCTTCAATATGTACATGGAGCGCGATCTTGATGCGCGCATGAACCGTACCCGCAACCGGCCCTTTGTGACAGGGCGGTTCCACGCCAGTGGTTACTGGCTTGCCGGAATCGTGCTGTTGCTGGTGGTGTCCATCACCGCCGCCACACTTGCGACCAATGCCGTTGCGGCGTTCTATGTCTTCATGGGGGCTTTCGTCTACGGCGTGGTCTATACCGTATGGCTCAAGCGCCGCACCTGGGTGAATATCGTCATCGGCGGCCTTGCCGGCAGCTTTGCCATCCTTGCGGGGGCCGCCGCGGTAGATCCCGGGCTTGCGCCGGCGCCGCTGATCCTGGCGATTGTCCTGTTCCTGTGGACGCCGCCACACTTCTGGAGCCTGGCGTTCAAGTACAAGGACGAGTATTCGGCCGCCGGCGTTCCCATGCTGCCGGTGGTGGTCCGGGACGCAACGGCCGCGTGGATCATACTGGGGCATACCGTCGTGCTCGTCGGACTCTCGCTGTTGCCGGTCATGTATGGCCTGGGCTGGATCTATCTGCTGGGCGCGGCCCTGGGCGGGGCCAGGTTTTTATGGACCAGTGTCGCTCTTGTGCGTGACCCGTCACCCGGGATGGCCATGATAAACTTTCATGCCTCGCTGGTGCAGCTGAGCCTGCTGCTCACGGGCGCCATTCTGGATGCCTGGCTGATCTAGGCTGAAGGTCCGGTCGCACGCAAGGTCGATGATTCCCGATGTCAACGCGTGTCCCGGCGATTTCCTGCAGCCGCTCCGCTCAGTGCACCTCCGGTGTCTTGTGAAATGAGGTTCTGCCTTGCGCCCCCGGTACATTTGCACTGATTCACACATGAACGCTACCGGCTGGCTGCATTCTGCACGCCTGCTGGTGCTTGTGATGCTGTTCATTATGGGTACGGCTGCTGCGCAGTCCCCGGGGCATGCGGCAAGCGATCATGACGCGGCCGCTCATGATATGGCTGCAGGCGGGCATGTGGATGCCATCGCCGGGCAAGACCACGACGCAGCTGCGCATGAGCCGGGTCCGGATTATGACGAGGCTGCAGCGCTTGCCCTGAGCCAGGCAGCCATAGGCCGGACCGTGCATGATTACACCTTCCTCGATGGCAAGGGTCAGCAGGTTGCGTTGAGTGCGTTGCGCGGCAGGCCGGTGGTGATCAGCCTGATCTATACGAGTTGCTACCACATCTGTCCGACCATCACGACCAATCTCGCCAGCGTGGTCAGGGTCGCCAGGGATGCCCTGGGGACGGACAGTTTCTCGGTCCTGACCATCGGCTTTGATACCCCGAACGACACCCCCGACCGGATGCGCGTGTTTGCCGGGCAGCGCGGGATCGATATCAATGACTGGCATTTTGTCAGCGCCAGCGCCGAAACCATGCGCGGTCTGTCCAGCGATATCGGGTTCAGCTATTTCAGCTCACCCAAGGGCTTCGATCACATGATCCAGGCGACCGTGATCGACGGGGAGGGCAAGGTCTATCGCCAGATCTACGGCATGGCCCCCGAGCCGCCGTCCCTGGTGGAACCGCTCAAGGAGATCCTGTGGGGCAAGCAGGTCGCTTCCACACCGATTGCCGGGTGGATAAACAATATCAAGCTGTTTTGTACGGTGTATGACCCGACGACCGGCATGTATCAATTTGACTATTCCCCCTTTATCGCTTTCGGCATTGGCGTGCTGGTGCTCAGCGGGATTGCCTGGGTGATTGTGCGCAGCTGGCGGGAATCCTCATCATCGGGACCGGTGGCATGATGCCGGATGGCAAGCTGCCGGTAGCGGATATCCCTGGATCCGCGCAGGAGCCCCGAAGCAAGTGACCGGTCTGCGTAGCGTTGCCAGAGCGGCCTTTGAAGGCGTAGACAACGTATTCAACTCCGCCTTTACCCCGGCGTGGAATCCGCTTTTCCACCTCGGTACGCTGGGGTGGTATTTCTACTGGATTACCATTGTCAGCGGTATCTATCTCTACATATTTTTCGACACGGGTATAAACCAGGCGTACGAATCGCTTGAATATATCACCAACGTGCAGTGGTATGCCGGTGGCGTCATGCGCAGCCTGCATCGCTATGCCTCTGACGCCCTGATCATTGTCATGATGCTGCATCTGGTGCGCGAGTTTGTCATGGACCGTTACCGCGGTGCGCGCTGGTTCACCTGGTTTACCGGGGTGCCGCTGCTGTGGCTGGTGTTTGCCTGTGGTATCAGTGGCTACTGGATGGTATGGGATGTGCTGGCGCAGTATATCGCCATTGCCTCAACCGAGTGGCTCGACTCGCTGGGCATCTTCGGCCAGTCGATCGCCCGAAATTTCCTGAACAACGACACGCTGAGTGGCCGGTTCTTCACGCTCATGGTGTTCATCCACATTGCGGTGCCGCTCTTCATGCTGCTGGTGATGTGGATACATATCCAGCGGCAGCGCAATGCCAGGGTCAACCCGCCGGTCGGGCTGGCTGTTGGCACCCTGGGTATGCTGCTGGTGCTGTCCCTGGTCAGGCCGGCGGTCAGCCAGGCACCCGCGAATCTCGACAGGGTACCTGCGGTCATGGACTTCGACTGGTTTTACCTGGTGGCCTATCCGCTGCTCGACAGGATCCCCGGGCTGGCCATGTGGGCAATTGCCGGGGCCGGCACCCTGCTGCTGGTATTGCTGCCCTGGTTGCCACCATTGCGCCGTCGGGCAACGGCCAGTGTGGATCTCGATAATTGCAATGGCTGTGGTCGCTGTGTGGACGACTGTCCGTTCAGCGCGGTGTCACTGGAACCGCGTACGGATGCTGCTGCGTTCTCCCACGAGGCCGTCGTCATCGACAACCTGTGCACCAGTTGCGGTATCTGTGTGGGCGCCTGTCCAACGGCCACCCCCTTTCGTCGCACCTCTGAACTTGTACCCGGCATCGACCTGCCTGACTCGGATGTACAGACACTGCTCGCGAATACCCTGAGCGCAACGGAAAATCTGAGCGGTAACGCACGTGTCGTTGTGTATGGATGCGGCCATGGTCCGGCGCTGCAGCAGTTCCGGGGTGCGGATGTTGCGGTCCTTGAACTTCCATGCATCGCCATGCTGCCACCCTCATTCATCGATTTCGTGATCTCCCGCGACCATGCCGATGGCGTATTCCTGACCGGATGCAGCGATGGCAACTGTTACTACCGACTGGGCATAGACTGGACCGGGCAACGGCTTGCCGGCGAGCGTGACCCGTATTTGCGCAAGCGTATCCCGCGTGAACGTGTCGCCGGACTCTGGGCGGGAATCACCCGCAGCAGGCGTCTGCAGCGGGAAATCCAGGCATTCCAGGACAGGCTCAGGGCGCTGCCGCCATTCAAGCGACGCCCTCGCAGGTCGTCGGAGGAACGCGTAGAGGAGGGCGCCGGGTCTCATGATTAAGGTGACCCGGTTTATCGGTCAGTTCATCGCCTACGCGCTGTTTGCGCTGGTGGTGGGTTATTTCGCGACACAACCGGCCTATACCCACCTGGATCCGGACAAGGCGCTGATCAAGCTCAGTTTCAGCCATGCCGGAGCCCACAGGGAGGAATGCCGGCAGCTGACACAGGAGGAACTGGACCGCTTGCCACCCAATATGCGGCGGCCCATGGACTGTCCGCGTGAGCGACGGCCGCTGCTGGTTGAACTGGAACTGGATGGCGAAATCCTCTACCGTGATGAATTGCCCCCCTCGGGGCTGGCCGGTGACGGTGCCTCGACTGCATACAGGAAGTTTCCCGTGGCCGCCGGATCACATCAGCTCGTAGCACGCTTGCGTGACAGCCGCCGCGAAGAGGGCTTCGATTACGTGAAATCGGCCGAGGTCACGCTGGCGCCGCAGCAGAATTTTGTTATCGACTTCCGGCCGGAATTCGGCGGATTCCTGTTTCTGTGAGGAGACCATGGCGCTGATCGAGTGGAAAGACGAGTTCTCCGTAGGTGTGCCCGATGTTGACCACGAGCACCGGGAACTCATCGCGCTGATCAATGACCTGCATGAGGCCGTGTCGAAGGGCGACAGCGATTACACGATAATGGATTTTCTCGGCGAGATCTATGCGCATGTGGCGGCGCACTTTGCGCTGGAAGAGAAAATCATGCGTGAGCGCAAGTATGACCGGTATGCCGAGCACAAGGCGGACCACGAGGATCTGCTGGATGAGTTGCGCGACATCATGGATGACTACGAGGAAAATGCCTGGTTCAGCGATGACGAATTCGCGGAAGCCGTCGGCAAATGGTTTACCGACCACTTCAGGAACCGGGATGCCCGTTTGCACAAACACCTGGGATAAGGCGGTATCCGCTGCAATCCTGCCTCTCCCGCGGGGGAGTATCCGTGTCCGGTTACGGTGCTATGCACCTGACACGACCTCAATCCGGGATAAACCGGTGCAGGAGCGGCGCCCTATCGCGCCGGGGGCGGCGCTACTACAGGTGCGTATCCAATGCTGGCAGGAGCGGCCTGATCAGTGGCTGGTGCCTTCGGAGCGGTGGATCTTGTTGTAGACATTGTATTTGCCGACCGGTTTTTTCATGGGGATCCGCTTGACCTCCTCGAGGCGCTCGGCGTCGTACACCACCAGGGCGCCGTCCATGTCCCAGATACTGAGCAGGGCATACCTGCCGTCACGGGTGAACTCGACGTGCGCTGAGGTCTTGCCGGGTGACGGGCGCAACGTTTTGGCGATTTCCAGCGTCTGCTTGTCGATAACATGCATGGCATCACGGTCCGGGCCGAAGAAGACATCGACCCAGGCATAGCGGGAGTCCTCATGGCTGCGCATGAAGAAACCAGGCCCCAGGGTGTCGAGCTTCTTCAGTGTCTTCCAGTCGCGCGTGTCGATAATGCTTACCACGCCTTCCTTCAGGTTGGGGGTTGCCAGGATGGTGGTGTCCCGGTACGGCCAGGTGATGCCCGACCCCAGGTGGGGCATGCCGGGCAGATCGATGTCGGCGATCTTGCGCCCGACAATCAGGTTGACCACCTGGCCCTTGCTGCCGCTGCGCGCGGCACCGATCAGGTTCTGGTAGGCCTGGTCAAAGAAGAAATCATCGACATAGTCTTCCAGCCTGATGCGACGTATCGGGAAACGTCCGCGTTCCGCAATGCCTTCCTCCATGCGGTAGTCATGCACCAGGCCGCGGTACACGGGTGGCGGATCATCGGAATAGTTGATCTCCCAGATTTCCTGCAGGTCCTTCAGGGCGACGATAAAGCTGTCCCGCGGTGGCGCGGTATAGACGGCACTGACGCGCGAACTGCTGCCGTGGTCGTCCATGACGGGGATGACCCTGATCAGGCCGAGATCGCGGGCGTCCAGCAACACGAGAGTGTGTGGCAGGTAGTTGCCGACCATGACATAGCGGTCGTCCGCCGAGACCGCCGCATTGCGGGTGTTGATGCCGGCGCGTACCTCGGCCACGGTCTCCAGGCGGTACATGTCGAACTTGCTGATCCAGCCATCGCGCGATGCGAAATAAACATAGCGGCCGCTGGAGGAGTACTTGGGGCCGCCATGCAACGCGTAGCGTGACTTGAAGCGGTGGATCGGCTCCAGCCGGTCGCCGTCCAGCACCGTGACATGGTGGTCGCCGGCCTCGACGACCAGGAACAGGTTCAAAGGGTCGGCGCTGTAGAGCGGCTTGAGTGCGGCGGCATCCGGCTGCAGCAGGGCCGGCTTGTGTATCACGTGGCTGGCGCGGATCTCGCTCTCGCCCCACACGGGTATGCTCGCGGGGGGCGAATAGAGGTACCCGACCAGGGCGTCGATCTGTGCCGTGTCGAGCTTCTCGCCGAAGGCCGGCATCTGCGTGGCCGGCAGGCCATTGGCGATGACCTTTGCCGCCTTGTCCCGATGCAGGCGCCGCAGGTTCTCGGGGAACAGGGCCGGGCCCATGCCGCCGAGGCGCCCGGCGCCGTGGCAGTCGACGCAGTGCTTGCGGTAGAGGGCGGTTGCATCTACCTCGCCGGCGCTGGCGTAGCTGGTAACAACCGTAGTGCCGATGACCAGCAGGCCGCACAGTTTGTTTGCAAACGGTTTTTTCAGGATTGGCAAGGCGGTCACGGAGTGCGGGAAACAGGGTGTTGCTGCGAGCAGAACATAGGCAGACCGGGCGCAGCGATCAACCTGCCTTCCTGGCAGAAGGGCAGGGTGAGGGGGCTAGAATAACAGATCACCCTCACCCCGGCCCTCTCCCTGGAGGGAGAGGGAGTTCCCATTTTGACTTCGATCTGAAGCAATACGCGTTTGGATTCATATCCAGACCGTTGTTAGCTCAGCTCGCCCGGCGAATGGTACGCACGTTCAGTGCCAGCGGCTCCGGTTTCGCGTCGGCGTAATCCTCCGCTCGCATGTTCAGTTCGGCATCGTCCAGGTAGCAGGCCGGGTCTTCCCACCAGGGGTCGCCGGTCATCTGGAAGGCGCGCACGCGGGTGTTGCCGCCGCAGATGTCCTGAAAGCCGCAGGCCGAACAGCGACCGCGCAGTGGTCGCGGCGAGGCCTTCAGGCCGGCCATCAGCGGGTCGCTGGTGTCCACCCAGATGTCGGAGAAGGGGCGCTCCCTGACGTTGCCGAGGTTGTAGTTCCACCAGAAGGTGTCCGGGTGCACATTGCCCAGGTTGTCGATGTTCGCGATGTTGACGCCGGAGGCGTTGCCGCCCCAGCGGACCAGTCGCTCATGCATCTCCCTGTAGCGCTCCGGCAGGTTGCGTTCCACCCACTTCAGCAGGTAGACGCCGTCGGCGTCGTTGTTGCCGGTGACGAACTCGCGGTTGCGCCCGGCCTGTGCATCGGCCCAGCCGGCATCGAACAGCAGGTCCATGACCTGCCGGGTCACGGCGTGGATGACATCCGAGCCGCGGTGACGGTTGCCGCGCCCGCCGTAGTTCAGGTGCGAGACGTAGAGCTTGTCGACGTCCTCGTCGTCCATCAGTCGCAGTATGTCAGGCAGTTCGTCGGCGGTGTCCTGTGTTGGCGTGAATCGCATACCGACCTTGATGCCGGCCTTGCGGCACAGGCGTATGGCATTGAGCGAGGCATCGAACGCGCCCTGTTTCTGCCGGAAGCGGTCGTGTGTCTCGCGCATGCCGTCGAGGCTGATGCCGACGTAGTTGTAGCCGACCTCCGCGATGCGATCGATATTGCCGGCGTCGATCAGCGTGCCGTTGGTGGACAGCCCGGTGTAGAAGCCCATGGCCCTGGAGCGGGCGGAGATTTCGTAGATGTCCGGGCGCAGCAGCGGTTCGCCGCCGGAGAGGATAAGCACCGGCACGCCGAAGCCTTTCAGGTCGTCCATGACATCGAACACCTGCGCGGTCGTCAGTTCGCCGGGGAAATCGATATCGGCGGAGATCGAGTAGCAGTGCTTGCAGGTCAGGTTGCAGCGGCGGATCAGGTTCCAGATCACCACCGGACCTGACGGTTTGCGCACTGCCGGAATGGTCTCGGGCGCCGGTTGTGCCAGCGCCTGCATGTAGTGTGAAATGCGAAACATATCAGCCCCCCAGGCGCAATCCGGTTTTTTTCAGTATCCTGCTACTGAACAGGATATCATGTTGCCGCTGTCGCTCACCGAGCAGGGCCGCGATGCGATCGACCTGGAGATCCACTTCCTCGCGGCTGTGTCCGTGCACCATGGCGAACAGGTTGTAGGGCCATTCCGGCAACTGACGCGGCCGGTGATAGCAGTGACTGACATACTCCAGCCTGCCGACCTCCTGTCCGGCCTCGTGGATGCACTCGTCCGGCACATCCCAGACCGTCATGCCGTTGGCCACGTAACCGAGGCGGTAATGGTTGGGAACCACGCCAATGCGGCGGATGCGGCCATCGGCCAGCATGGCATTGAGGCGCTCCATGATCAGCTGCGGCGTGACACCGAGTTCGCTGGCCAGCCAGTGGTAGGGCCGGGGGTGCAGCGGCAGACCGGTCTGCGTCGCCAGTACAATGCGCCGGTCAAGGGCCGGCAGTGATTCGCCAGGCAATTCCGGGCTGGTGGCGCTCATCGCTCAGACCTCGAAGTGCAGGCCGACATAGAACTCCTCCAGTTTGGGCAGGTTGAATACCTTCAGCCCGGTCTGTGACTCGATCGCCTCGACAGTCGCCTGCAGGGCCTCGGGTGTTTCGGTTGCCAGCACGAACCACATGTTCATTTCGTGGTCACGCTGGTAGTTGTGCGCGACCTCGGGCAGGGCGTTCACCGTGTCCGCCACGGCATCGAAGCGGTCGGGCGGAACGCGCATGGCGCAGAGGCTCAGGGCGCCCCCCATGTGTTCGGCATGGAACATGGGCCCGAAACGCGTCAGCAGCCCGTCGTCGAGCATGCAGCCGATGCGGGTGATCAGCTCGCTCTCCGTGCTGCCGAGCTGCTCGGCAACTTCCCGGTAAGGCTGCGCGCATACCGGGAAGTCGCC
>JBFELL010000002.1:0-47456 GCA_041552135.1 Gammaproteobacteria bacterium | reverse complement strand
GTTGCGGTAAGGAGTTTTCTCATTGGGTGTTTCTCCTCCAGGTCAGTAGGGGGTTGGTTCTTGGTTTAAAGGGCGGTTCAGGAGATGGCGCCTTCGGAGCTGTCACTGTTGCCCTTGTTGTCGGTCCAGCTCAGCGTAATCGCATCGCCGGCATTGCCCCCCTTGAACTTGAAAGACAGGTAAGGGTTCTTGGAAATGGCTGCACCCCACTGTGCGGTCATGACCGTTTTGTCGCCATGTTTGCAGACGACTTCCTGGATGAAGTGGGCCGGTATTTTCTTGCCGGTCTTCTTGTCTTTGCGAGTCCCGGTTTCCATCGGGTGACTGATCAGGGCCTTGATGGTGGTTACGCCGCCACTGGCCTTTGCACGCATTTTAATACTGGACATGTTAATTCCTCTCTATGCTGAATCTTTGTGTCTGTCAGGTGAGGCTGAGGGCCGGTTAACCGCCGCAACCGCCGATGGTGACCTTGACTTCCTTGCCCGTGCTGTACAGCTTGTCGCCGGACTTCACGACGGCGATCACGCTGGCTGTCTTGCCCATCTTGATGCGGGTGGAGACATAGCCTTCCGTGTCGGAGCCAAGGATGAAGGAAGCGGCCAGCGGGCTGGCGTTCTTCTCGGCAATGATGCTGATGGATTCAGCGGCGAGTTCCGTGGTGACGGAGACCGGTACAACCGCGCCGTTTTCGGCGATATCCGGGGCCTTGATCTTGATCTGGTCGCTGCCGGTCAGTGTCTTGCTGCCGAACAGGCCGCTGAGGGCGTCATCGACAGTGGTGGCGTCGAAGGCGGACTTCGGCCAGGCGGCGAGTACCATTTGCGGTGTCAGCAGGCCTGCGCCTGCGGCAATGCCAACGGCGCCGGTTGCAATCGAGCCCTTTAGAAATGTTCTGCGTTTCATACTAGTCACGTGTGCTTCTCCTGGGTATATGTGCGGTTCTCTGCAGCCGTACTTACAGGCTGTAGACGTATTCGGTAATCCAGTCGATCTCTTCCTCGGAAAGCATCTTGTGCCGGCCGAAGGGAGGCATGATGGTGTTCGGGTTCTTGACGGTTGAATCCCAGATCTGCTCCCGCAGCACGGCCTTGTCGGGGAAGCGAAGTTTCATGCTGACAAGCGGCGGTCCGATGTTGCCCGGCAGGCTGCCGTCGTCCATGGCATGGCAGGCAAGGCAATTGCCTTTCTTGCGGTCGATTGCAACGGCCTTGCCTTTCTCTGCGATTGTCTTCGCTTCTTCCGCGTTTGCCGGGGCAATCGAGCCCAGCAGCAGGGTACCCAGCAGGGCGACGAGCGTGAAGACGGTTTTCAGGATACTCGCGGTATTCCGCATGGTGATCTCCTCAAATTTTGCTGTCGTGGATCTATGAGTGTGTATACGAGCTTACAGTCCGCGTGGATTGTTCTTCTCGTGGTTGTACTGGATGACCGCGGCTTCAGCCTGGTACTTGGCCTTGTTCGCCAGCTTTATGGCGGTCGCGTTCTCACCCTTCTCGGCAGCAGCCTGGGCTTCCTTCAGGAATTTCTCGGTATCCCGCCAGATCCAGCTGTTTGCTTTTGCCATCTTGATGGCATCACCGGCATTTGCGATAGCCGATGTAGCTTCAGGGCTGGCCATGGAGGCAGGTGCAGAAGATTCCTTCTTTTGGGATTCGGCACAACCTGCGTTGAGGCCGATGGTAAGCAATGCGATTGCCAATAGCTTGGCTGACAGGCGTTTCTTCATTGATTCCACTCCAGATGGTCGTTTAATGGTTTGGTACGGATTGACCCGCTTCTTATGATACGTCAGGGCTTTTTCTTTCAGCTGGGTGAAGTTAGCACCCGCTTTTGCAGGGTGTCAACAGCAAAATCCCTAAGGCTATTAGGATTGTTTCTGTTTTTCCTCTTCAGCGAGCAATTGCTTCAATTCTTCAAGCCGTGCCTGTATACGCGCGGTTTCATAGTCCGTCAGGCCGGACTCGCGCCTGGCCAGCTGCAGTTGCTGGATCGCCTGACGGGTAAAGCCGTTCAGAAAGTAATACTGTGACATGGCGCCGTGCATCTGTGCCTCGCGGCCCATGGCCTCGGCGGCCTGTGCCAGCAGCTTGTATATATGCGGATCATTATATTTATCATTACTAATGTCGCTGATGGTGTAGGAATCCCTGAGCAGCTGATAGGCATCCTTTGCCCTGCCGTTTGCCAGCAGCGCGCTGGCGTAGGGCACCATCAGTTCCAGGCTGCCCGGATACAGTTCCAGGCTGTCCTCGTAGAGGGCAAGCGCCTGCGCCGACTCGCCGGTCTTGCGGTACATGGCGGCAAGCGCCAGCCGGTAGGCGATCCGATCGGGGTCCTTGCGGTGCAGGGACTGCAGGATCTTCACGGCCTCCCGGTGCGCGTCGGTGGCGGCAAGCAGCAGGGCGTATTCGTACTGCTCATAGGGTTCGGCCCGCTCGCCGCGTTTGCGGTACTGGCGGTAGTCGTCAATGACCTGGTGCGGGTTATCGTAGGTCATGACCCGCAGCCTGGCGCGGATCAGCTGGAAGTCCAGGCTGTCCTTGTTGCCGGGCGGGTAGTTCTCCGCGCGCGAGGTCGCCTCGGCGATTCGATTGGTGGTGACCGGGTGGGTGCTCAGGAATTCGGGCGGGCGACTGCCATAGAGCCGGGAGCTTTTCTGCAGGCGCTCGAAGAACACCGGCATGCCGTAGGGGTCCAGGCCGGCGTTTGCCAGGGTCTGGATGCCGACGCGGTCCGCCTCGTACTCGTTGGCGCGGGTGAAATTGATCTGGTATTGCAGGCTGCCGGCCTGGGCAATCGCCGCGGTGGCGACCCCGGCATCGGTGTTCTGGGTGCCGATCAGTACCGCGGCGATGAGGGCGGCCATGGACGGGATACTCAGGTTGTCGGCCGCCTCGAAGGCGCGGGCCAGGTGGCGCTGCGTGACGTGCGCGATTTCATGGGCCAGTACACCGGCCAGCTCGCTTTCGGATTCCGAGGCGAGGAACAGGCCGGTATGTACACCGATATACCCCCCCGGGCCGGCAAAGGCATTGATCGACGGTTCGTTGACGACGAAAAAGATGAATTGCTGGGCCGGTGCTTCGCTGTTGGTGGCGAGCCGGCGTCCCAGGGACCTGAGGTAGCTGGTGATCTCCAGGTCATCCAGCACCATACCCGACTGGCGTATGCGCCGCATAAAGGCGGCGCCCAGTTTCCTTTCCTCCACCGGCGAGATGACCGAGCCGGCGGAATCGCCAATACTGGGCAGGTCGGAATAGAGATTTTCGGCACGGGGGGCAAGTCCCGGGTACAGCACGGTGAGCGCAACAATCAGCGTCCAGGCGATGCGGTGGGGTTTGAGTTTGTTCATCATGGATTCTTTGGTCAGACAGTAAGCAAGCGTCAAGGTTCAGGCGTATTCAGGCCGATTTCCTCGATGATCGGCAGACAGGGTCTTGCGTTCCTTGACGTATTAGCATAAGTTCACCCACCTATTCTAATATAGCTGCGATCTGCAGAGTCGGATTAGTGCAATGTTGTCAACACCATAATCAGGAGAGAAAAAAATGGCCGATTTTGATGAAGAACTTGATGCCACGGGCCTGAATTGCCCACTGCCGATCTTGCGTGCGAAAAAGGCGCTGAATGGAATGGAAAGCGGCAAGGTGCTGCGCATCATTGCAACAGACCCGGGTTCAGTCAAGGACTTCGAGGCGTTTGCCAAGCAGACCGGCAACGAATTGATGCAGTCGACCGAGGAGGGTGGCAAGTTCATGTTCCTGATGCGCAAGGGCTGAACACCATCCCGATCCGCTTCAGGGATCTGACAAAAAAACCCCGGACAACTGGCCGGGGTTTTTTTATGCCTGTGGGTTCGGCCGGTCTAGTTGAATTTCCAGTTGAACTGCACACTGAACATGTCAACTGCCGCGTCGTATTTGCCGCTGATATCATGGGTCCCGGCTGTCTGGCCGATAGTCGGGTCAAAGGTGCTCTCGACATTATCCAGCTCCGGGTCATCGACGAACAGGTGGGCATAACCGAAGTCGACGCTCATCTGCTCCGAGTACTGGTAGTTGGCGCCAAGCGTGAACCAGATGCGGTCGTCATCCGGCACGCGCGGGGTGCGCAACCTGTCATTCGGCGTGGCGCCCTCGTCAAACGCGACGCCGGTCCGGAACAGCCAGTTACTGTTGTGTTTGTAGCTGCCGCCAAGCGCATAGCGCACGGTGTCTTCCCAGTCCCAGATCGCCAGGATCTGGTTGCCGGAATCCCGCTTGATCCGTATTTCATCAAGCTCGCTCCACTCGGTCCAGGTCACATCGGCCATGATCGCGAACCTGTCGTTGATGTCGTGGTAGGCGCTGATGGACCAGGAATCCGGCAGGGTGATCGACAACTCGGCATCATCCTCGATGTTGATGATCGGGCCGCTGGCTTCGATTTCACCGGTAAGATCGAGATCGACCTTGGAGCGGTACTGCAGGCCAATGCGGGTGTGTTTGGTCGGTTCCAGCAGCAGACCGGCGTTCCAGCCATAGCCCCAGTCGTCACCGGTCAGTTTTGCTTCGCTGTCGAAACTGGATGAGCCGGGAACCCAGCCGGGGATCGGTGGGCCACCACCGCCAATAGACTGCAGGCTGCCTAACAGACCGCCATCCAGGGCATTGGTCAGTTCGCCGTCCGCGTACATGGCGCTGACGCCGATACCCACTGAGGCTTTCTCATGGAACTTGAATGCCAGCGACGGGTTGAAATTGATGGTGAGGAGTTCCGATTTCAGGGCATGATAACGGCCAACCCATTCATCGTCATAATCGGTTTCGAGACCGAACGGGACGTTGACGGAAAAGCCCAGCCAGAGATCATCATTGACCTGGTGTGAATATCCGGCATGCGGGACTCCTGCCAGGACATCGGTATCGGTGTTGTTCTTGCCTTTAACTACAGTGCCGCCGTATATAGGGACCTCCGGGGCAACGTTAGCATCGGCGTCGATATCAACCCGGGACCAGACGATGTGAGCGCCACCCGAGGCCTGTTGTCCCTGCAATCGGGTCATGGTTGCGGGGTTGAACCAGATGGTGCTGGCATCATCGATACCGGAGGCGCCATTGGCGTAGGCCGTACCCATGCTGCTGACGCTCTGCTCGATCAGGCCAAAGCCACTGGCCTGAACAGCGGTGCCGGTCAGCAACAGCAATGCCGGGATGGCGGATTTGACCACTGCGTTTGTTGGCAAATGGCGTTTGACCATGGTGTTCTCCTCGCTCGCTCAGATTTATTTTCTGCCAGTGTGTATCTGACAGTAAAACAGAAACCCCCTCCGCTGTTGGGGAAACTACAACACATGACGCAAAATAACAACAGCTGAAATGCCTTATCGGCGATATTATTGAGAGTCAAATGGTATTTCCAGGCGTGATATGTTGTGTGCGAGCAACATTGGGGCGGGCTATTCCCTGACCGGGTGCTTGGCGAGTTTACGCTGCAGGGTGCGGCGGTGCATCTTCAGGGCGCGGGCGGCCGCGGAGATGTTGCCGTCATGTTCCATCAGGACCTTTTGCAGGTGCTCCCACTCGAGGCGTTTGACGGACAGCGGACTCCCGGCAGGCGTTACCGTGGCATCACCCTCGGTGCGCTGCAGGGCGGCGACCACCTCATCGGCATTGGCCGGCTTGGCCAGGTAGTGCACGGCGCCGAGCTTGATGGCCTCGACGGCGGTGGCCACACTGGCGTAGCCGGTCAGCATGACGATGCGGGTGTTCTCATCGAGTTCGGCCAGTTGCCTGACCAGCTCCAGACCCGATTCCATGCCGATGCGCAGATCCACAACGGCATACTCGGGCTCATGGCTGCGCGCCAGCTGCAGGGCCGCCGCGAGGTCTCGGGCAGTGAAAACGCGGTAACCGCGCTTTTTCAGCGCATCGCCAAGCACCTGGCAATAAATCGCGTCATCATCGACGAGCAGCAGTACCGGCTGGTCGTTGTCGGTCGTTTTGTCATTCATGGTGTCAGCCTGCCTTGTCAGCCAGCAGGGGCAGGGTTATACGCGTAAGGGTGCCGCCGCCTTGCCGGTTGCGAACCGTGACGGTGCCACCCAGACGCTGCAGGGTAGCATGGGCAAGGTACAGTCCGACTCCCAGACCGCCGTTTTTCGTGCTCACCGGGGTCTTGCCGAGCTGCCCCTCGATGGCCATGTCGATACCCGTGCCACGGTCGCCGATTTCCAGTAACAGTTCCGTGTCGGACCAGCCCGACTGGAACCTGACATCGTCCGGCGAGGCGTCCGCGGCGTTGTTCAGGATATTGACCAGCGCCTGGGTGAGTGTGCGCTCTGCGAGTATCCAGGCGTCCGGTGCCGGTTCGGTCATGCCGTAGTCAAGCGAAGCCTCCGGACGCTGCGACTGCCACTCGCCGATGACCTTTGCCAGAAATTCCCTGACCGGCAAGCGGTGTCCGGACTCGGCCCGGTCGGCACCGGCCTCGGCCGAGATCACCGACAGCGCGTCCTTGCAGCGGTCCACCTGGCTGCGCAGGATGCCGAGCTTGGCGTGCAGTTCGCCATGGGCCGCATCACTGTACTCGTGCTCGAGTTCCGCGGCCAGTATCGCCATGGTGCCAAGCGGGGTGCCGAGTTCATGGGCCGCGCCGGCGGCGAGCGTGCCCAGTGCCACCAGGCGCTCGTTCTGCAGCGCCTGTTCGCGGGCCTCGGCCAGCCGCCGGTCGCGCTGTCGCAGGGTATGCGCCATGCCGACAATGATGACGGCGACGAAACCGGCGCTCATGACGAATCCCAGCCACATGCCGAACACGTGCATCTCGAAACCGCTGGCATGGTCATGACGGGCATGCTCTGTAACAGCCGGTGCGTCGATCAGGAACAGGCTGGTGTAGGCGATGACGGTCACGGCGGCCATGATCCAGGTATGGGTGCGGGGCAGGATGGTTGCCGCGATCATGAGCGGCAGCAGGTAGAACCAGACAAACGGATTGGAGGCGCCGCCGGTAAAGAAGAAGATGCCGGTGAGCCCCGCGACATCCAGCAGCATGTGGCTGAAGATCTCGCCGTCGCTGATCGGCGTGCCGCGCCGGTAACGCAGCCAGGCGACCATATTCAGGGTAACGATCAGCGCGAGGATGATGAACAGCGGCGGCAACGGCAGGGCCAGATCGAAATAGCCGCTTGCAATGGCGATGCCGGCGGCGATGGCAGCAATTTCGACATTGCGCAGCAGGATCAGCCGGGCGGCGTTGCGCCGTGAGGTGTCTTTGCGGGTGGCGTCCTGTGTGGTCATGGCCGGGTCATGATGCTATCAATGGGGTGCGGCGGCAACCGCGGGGGTAACGCCCGGATGGTGGGTTGATCCAGGTTTGTTGCTGCTGCTGACAACGGCCTGGTGCGGCCGTTCAAGCCGGCGGACTTTCGCCTCGTCGGGATCTGCGGCGGCTGTTGCGCTCAGCTGGCATGAAACGGGCGCAGGGGGCCGTCGCGTATAGCCATAAACCGGCCCATAAACCAATGGAGTATTGCCCAAAATTATTTTATAGTCTCAACGGTTTAGCGTTGCTTGCCTCGCTGCACTGCGGCGGGATCCTATTTCGGGAAGCTTATGTCCGATCGCAGATTACAGGTATTTCACACCGTTGCCCGGCTGCTGAGTTTCACCAAGGCGGCGGAAAGTCTGCACATGACGCAGCCGGCCGTGACCTTCCAGGTGCGCCAGCTCGAAGAGCAGTTCAATACCCGACTGTTCGATCGTACCCACAACCGCATCAGCCTGACCGACGCCGGGCAGCGGGTCTACGAGTTCGCCGACCGGATTTTCGAACTCTACGCCGAGATGGAAAACGCCGTGCGCGATATGACCGGCGAGATCAGCGGCATGCTGGTCATCGGTGCCAGCACCACCATCGCCGAGTACATGCTGCCCTCGCTGCTGGGTGATTTCAAAAAGCAGTATCCCGATATCAACGTCCACCTGAAGGTCTCCAACTCGGACGGCATCGTGTCCATGGTCGAGAACAACGACATCGATCTCGGCGTGGTCGAGGCGCCGGTGATGAACAAGAACCTGGTGGTGGAGGAGTGTCGCAAGGACCGGCTGGTGGCCATTGTCCCGCCGCAGCACGCACTTGCCTCGCTGGAGACCGTGGCGGTGAAAGACCTGCTGGAAAATGCCTATATCGCGCGTGAAGAGGGTTCCGGCACGCGTGAGGTCATCCAGGAGTACCTGGCGGATGTCGGCATGCAGGTCAGTGATGTGCATGTCTCCATGGAACTGGGCAGCCCCGAGGCCATCAAGGGTGCCGTCGAGGCGGGCATGGGTGTCTCGATCGTCTCCGAGGTGACTATTCACAAGGAACTGCAGCTTGGCTCGCTGGTGGCGCTGGAACTGGACCCGCCGATCCAGCGGCCGTTCTCCTTTGTTCATCAAAAGCAGAAATTCCGCCAGCGGGCCATGGACGAACTGCTCAGTTTTGCCCGCGCCTACTGCGAATCCCACCAGCATGGCTGACAGCGGGCAGCACCCGGGCTATCTTGCCTAGATGGATGCGGCTGAACAGCAACTGATCCGGATTTTCCGGCGGCTTGACGCGGCCGACAGGGCGACCCTGTACGCTTTTGGCGAGTTCCTCGCGCAGCGCGGGGGCGCGGTTGTCGCGCCGCCGCCGGCACCAGCCGCGGCGGAGCCCGGCGCAATACCTGATCCGGAGCCCATCGAACGGCCTGCCAGCGAGACCGTGGTCGGTGCGCTGAAACGCCTGTCGAGGACCTATCCCATGCTCGACAAGAGCCTGATGCTCAGTGCGACCTCAGACCTTGTGGCGAAGCACATACTGCAGGGGACCGAGGCCGCCGATGCGATTGATGCGCTCGAGGAGATCTTCCGCGAGCATTACCGTCAACACAGCCAGGGCTGCGACGACACCTCATGAACATCCTGCGCGTCTGGTACGACCGTTATTTCACTGATCCGCAGGTGGTTATCCTCGGGCTACTGCTGCTGGCCGGTTTCATGGTGGCCATCTACTTCGGCGATATGCTGGCGCCGGTGCTGGCCGGCATCATCATCGCCTACCTGCTGGATGGCCTGGTGGGCAAGTGCACCCGGCTGGGCGCGCCGCGGACCCCGGCCGTGGTGCTGGTGTTTATTTTCTTCATGACCTTCCTGGTGTTTGCACTGCTCTGGTTGATGCCGCGGCTGTCATCCCAGGTGACGCAACTGGTCCAGCAGCTGCCGGTCATGCTGGGGCAGGGCCAGGAGGCGCTGCTGCGGCTGCCGGACAAATATCCGTACCTGTTTACCGAGACCCAGGTGAATGAACTGATCGACGCCATCCGGCGCCAGATTGCCGAGATGACGCAGCATGTCCTGTCGATGTCGTTTGCCTCGGTGGTCGGTCTGATCGCGCTGATGGTCTACATCATCCTCGTGCCGGTGCTGGCGTTTTTCTTTCTCAAGGACAAGGAACACATCCTGGGCTGGTTCAGCATGCGCATGCCGGCAGAGCGCCGGCTGACCGACCAGGTCTGGCATGACGTCAATCTGCAGGTCGCCAACTATGTGCGCGGCAAGGTCTGGGAGATTGTTATCGTCGGCGCGGTGACGTTTGCGACCTTCTCGCTGATGGGGCTGCAATATGCCCTCCTGCTGGCCACCATGGTCGGTTTGTCGGTGATCGTTCCCTATATCGGCGCGGCCGTGGCGACCGTGCCCGTTGCCATCATTGCCTGGTTCCAGTGGGGCTGGAGCGCGGATTTTGCCTGGATCATACTTGCCTACGGCGTCATCCAGGCGCTGGACGGCAACTTGCTGGTGCCGCTGCTGTTTTCCGAGGTCGTCAATCTCCACCCGGTGGCGATCATCATCGCCGTGCTGGTTTTCGGCGGAGTATGGGGCCTCTGGGGCGTGTTCTTCGCGATACCACTGGCAACGCTGGTACAGGCCGTGCTGAATGCCTGGCCCAGGAAAGGGGCCGAGGATGAGGTACCGGAAAAGCCGCTGTCAGCCTGAAAACCGGCTTGTGCCAGCCAAGGCTTTTTCACCGCAAGGTCGCAAAGGGCGCAAAGTTTAAAAAATCGCAAGAACGCCCATTTCCGTGCGATGTACAGGATCTACACGTGTCGCGGAAGGCAGGATGCCGTTAGCGGCAACCCGGAGCGACCGGGCGGGAATCCATTCAGAATTGAAATGCCATGTTCATGGATCCCCGCCTTCACGGGGATGACAACGGGGTTTGATTCCAGCCCCCGTATTTCCTTGCGTCCTGCGTGTCTTCGCGGTGAACGGTTGTTTCAAAGCTCCCTGATCGCCTCCAGCACCTCCTCGACATGCCCGGGGACCTTCACCTTGCGCCATTCCCGGCGCAGTACGCCCTTGTCGTCGATCAGGAAGGTGCTGCGCTCGATGCCCATGACCTTGCGGCCGTACATGTTCTTTTCGCGGATGACGTCGAACTGCCTGCAGAGCGCCTCGTCGGCATCGGACAGCAGTTCAAACGGAAACTGCTGCCTGGCCTTGAAGTTCTCGTGTGACTTGATGCTGTCCCGCGATACGCCGAGTATGACGGTGTTCCGGCGGCGGAAGGTGTGTATCTTGTCGCGGAAGTCCTGGCCTTCGGTAGTGCAACCCGGCGTGCTGTCCTTGGGGTAGAAATACAGCACGATATTCTTGCCCTTCAGGTCGGCCAGGGCGATTTCCTGTTCGCCGGTTGCCGGCAGTGTGAAGCCGGTTACTTTCTTTCCAACGGATACCTTGGCCATGTCTCGCGTTCTTCCTTCGGGTCGGGTTGCCTGTGATGCAGTTCGGGTGCGTACGGCTGCCGCCTGCGGTGTCTATGCCTTGATCGGTTCCATGACGGCGTCCAGGTTAAGCTGGTCGCAGACGTCCATGAACTCCTCGCGCAGTGCGGAGATCTGCAGGCTGGCCGGGATATCGACGGTCATGTGAACGGTAAACATCGGTGTTCCGGTGTGGGCCGCGGCATAGCTCGATGTGACCATCTCCTGGATATTGATCTGGCGCTGCGAGAAGAACCGGGCCAGGTTGTGGACAATGCCTGGCTGATCCATGGCGGCCACATCGATGCCGTAGGGCAGCAGGTCGCGGCGCGGTTCCTTCGGCGACGTGCGCCGTGCCGTGATGGTCAGCCCGAGGCGTTCCTCCAGTGGCTGAAGCTGGGTCTCCAGCTTGGCGAGGCTGTTCCAGTTGCCGTCGACCAGCATCAGGATGGCGAAGTCGCCGCCCAGTATGGTCATTCGGCTGTCGACAATGCCGCAGCCGCTGCTCATGATGCAGCGTGACAGTTCGTCGACGATGCCGGGCTTGTCCTCGCCGATGGCAGATATCACCAGCTGGTTTGGTTTTGCTGTGGGTTGACTGTTCACTGTGGGCAGATGCGGGCCTTGACGCCGTCCAGATTAACTCGGCGTGGAGTTTACCATTTTTGGCGGGCCCGGGTAGCGGGCAGATGGCCGCTGTCGGGTCTTCCGGCGGCCGTGATTGTCTTGTCAGTCGGGGGTGGCGCCAGTACCATGTCGGTCTCACACCGGGTCCGGAGTTCTGATTCATGTTTCACGGCAGTATGGTTGCGCTGGTTACGCCCATGCACAGGGACGGCGCAGTCGACGAGGACAGCCTGCAGCAGCTGGTCGATTTCCACGTCGCAAACCACACGGATGCGATTGTCAGCGTGGGTACCAGCGGTGAGTCGGCCACGCTGGATGAAGCCGAGCACTGCCACGTCATACGCCGGACGGTGCAGATGGCAGCCGGCCGGATCCCTGTTATCGCCGGGACCGGCGCCAACTCCACCCGCGAGGCCATTGTGCTGACCCGTTGTGCACTGGATGCCGGTGCCGATGCCTGCCTGCTGGTGACACCTTATTATAACAAGCCGACCCAGGAAGGCCTCTACCAGCATTTCCGTGCGGTGGCCGAAGCCGTGCCGATGCCGCAGATTCTCTACAATGTCCCCGGGCGCACGGCATGCGACATGCTGCCGGCGACCGTTGAGCGTCTTGCCGGCATCTCCAATATTATCGGTATCAAGGAGGCCACCGGCGACCTGGAGCGGGCGGGCGCGATCATCGAGTGTTGCGGCGACAGCCTCGATGTCTACAGCGGTGATGACGAAACGGCCATGGAGCTCATCCTGCTGGGCGGCAAGGGCAACATCTCGGTGACGGCCAATGTCGCACCCCGGGCCATGCACGACATGTGCGCCGCCGCACTGGCGGGCAATCGCGATCTCGCTGCCCGGCTCAACCAGCCGCTAGAGGGGCTTCACCGTGCACTGTTCCTCGAGTCGAACCCGATACCCGTCAAGTGGGCGCTGTATGAAATGGGCATGATTCCTGAGGGTATCCGGCTGCCGATGACACCGCTGGCGGAAGAATTTCGTGAACCACTGCGCCAGGCGCTCCGGCAGGCCGGCATCCTGGAATGAACTGGAAACCTATGATGCAACTGAATGTCTCTACCCGAACCCCCCTGCTGGCGCTGGCCGCCGTGCTGTTGCTGAACGGCTGCGGTGCGGCTGACAAGGTCGCCCCCGGCAGGAAGATCGATTACAGGAAGAGCGACACGACCGAGGCGCTCGAGGTGCCGCCGGACCTGTCGTCCACCACGATCAACGAGGCGCCGGCCATGGTCGAATCGATCAGTTCAACCCGCTACCAGGATGCGGATTCCACCATCGGCAAGGACGCGGTGCTGCCCGATGCCGATACCGGCAGTCTGCGGGTCGAGCGGGATGGCGACCAGCAGTGGCTGGTCATCCAGGCCACACCGGGCGAGGTCTGGCCCCGGGTCAGGGAATTCTGGATGCAGGAAGGCTTTCTGCTGAAGCTGGAGGATCCGCGGGTGGGCATTATCGAGACCGGCTGGGCGGAAAACCGTGCCGATATTCCGCAGGGCCTGATCCGCGATACGCTGGGCAAGGTGATCGACGTGGCCTACTCGGCCGCGACGCGTGACCAGTACCGTGTCCGGCTGGAGGCCGGTGCAGAGACCGGCACCACGGAACTCTTTCTGACCCACCGGGGGGTGGAGGAAGTGGTGACGGGCCCGGCGACCGACGCCAGCACGGTCTGGAAGCCAAGGCCAACCGACCCGGAGCTCGAGGCCGAGATGCTCAAGCGCCTGATGGTGTACCTGGGCATCGAGCAGCAGAAGGCGCAGACCATGCTGGCCACACGGGCACCGCGCCAGGAGCGTGCGCAGCTGGTGGCGGATGATACCGGTGCGATGCTGATTGTGAACGAGGGCTTCTCGCGTGCCTGGCGGCGCACCGGCATCGCGCTGGACCGTGTCGGCTTTGCGGTCGAGGACCGCAACCGCGCGGAAGGCATCTACTACGTGCGCTACAGCGACCCGCTGGCCACACAGAACGATGATGGCCTGTTGTCCGGGCTGGCATTCTGGTCGAAGGACGAGGCGGTGGCCAGGCAGTACCAGATCGAGTTGCTTGCCGAGGGTCCGCAGACCCACGTCATCGTCAACGATGCCAACGGCAACCGCGAGACTTCCAGCACCGGCAAGCGGATCCTGACCCTGCTCGAGGAGCAGCTGCGCTAGGACTGCGGGCGCGGGAACGGCCATGGTGCGAAATCCGCTAAGCCCGCCCGTTCAGGGCAGGGGCCTGTATCCGCGGGCCGGGGGCGAGACGAACCCGCTTGCGGCCATTTCAGCGGTGCCGGCCGCCGGCCGCGGGCTGTCCCGCTAACATGCAGTTTGCCTCGCTTGGCAGCGGCAGCCGCGGCAACGCCACCCTGATCGAGGCCGGTTCCACCCTGGTGATGGTGGACTGCGGTTTTTCCTGTCGCGAGACCGAACGACGCATGGCCCGCCTCGATCGCTCCCCGGAACAGCTGTCCGCCGTGCTGGTGACGCATGAGCATGGTGACCATATACGCGGGGTGGCGGTGCTGGCAAGAAAGTACCGCCTGCCGGTGTGGCTGACACGCGGTACCCACCTGGCCATGCAGGACGATAACTCCCTTGAGCTGCACTATATCGACGGCCATCACAGCCGCGGGCTTGGCGAACTCGAGGTGCACCCCTACACCGTACCGCATGATGCGCGTGAGCCCTGCCAGTTCGCCTTCAGCGATGGCGTGCGCCGTTTCGGCATGCTGACCGACACCGGCAGGATTACCGCCCATATCCGCGAATCACTCCATGCCTGCGATGCCCTGTTGCTGGAGTGCAACCACGACACCGGCATGCTGGCGCATGGTCCTTACTCCAGCCGCCTCAAGGCGCGCGTCGGCGGTCCGCTGGGGCACCTCAGCAACAGCCAGGCAGCCGGCCTGCTCGCGGAGATCGACACCTCGCGTCTGCAGCATATCGTGGCGGCCCACCTCAGCGAGCAGAACAACCAGCCGGACCTGGCCCGCGAGGCCCTCGCCGGCGCGCTGGATTGCGCGGTTGAGCGGGTCGGTGTTGCCGGGCAGGAGACCGGCTTTGACTGGCGTGTGATTGACTGGCCTGCCTGACTTTGCCTGACCCATCCAGTATCATTTCCCGCTCCCGGAAACCCCGATTACGGTATCGCCATGCTTCATTTGCGCGGCAGCCCTGCGCTGTCTGAATTTCGTCTCGAAAAACTGTTGTCGCAGCTGCAGGACGTCGCCGTTGGTATCCGCAGCGTGTCGGCGGACTACCTGCATATCGCCGAACTCGAGGAGCCGCTCACCGATGCCGAGCAGGCGATCCTGGAGAAGTTGCTGAGCTACGGGCCGGCGCGCCCGGAACAGGCGGCGGAGGGCATTACCCTGGCCGTGGTGCCGCGTCCCGGCACGATCTCGCCGTGGTCGAGCAAGGCAACCGATATCGTGCACAACTGCGGGCTGGACAAGGTTGTCCGGGTGGAGCGCGGCATCGTGTATACGCTGGGCATGACCGCAGAGGCGGCGCTGACAGATGCGCAATACGATGCCATCCTGCCACTGCTGCATGACCGCATGACCGAGAGCGTGCTGTTCGACATCAACGATACCGATGACCTGTTCCTGCATGCCGGGCCCACTCCCTTCGAGAGTGTGGATGTTATCGGTGGCGGCAAGGCCGCGCTGGAGGCTGCCAACAACGCCCTCGGCCTGGCACTCTCGGACGATGAAATCGACTACCTGACGGAGAATTTCACGGCACTGGGGCGCAATCCGGTCGACATCGAGCTGATGATGTTTGCCCAGGCGAATTCCGAACACTGCCGGCACAAGATCTTCAATGCCGACTGGATCATCGACGGCAGGCCACAGGACCGCAGCCTGTTCGGCATGATCCGGGAGTCCTACCGGGCGAATCCGGACGGCATCCTGTCGGCCTACAGTGACAATGCGGCAGTGAGCGAGGGTTACCGCGTCAATCGCTTTTTCGCGGACGCCGGCACGCGTGAGTACCGGCCGCAGCACGAGCCGGCACACCTGGTCATGAAGGTGGAGACGCATAACCACCCGACGGCCATTTCGCCATTCCCGGGCGCGGCCACCGGTTCCGGTGGCGAGATCCGCGACGAGGGTGCCACGGGGCGTGGTGCAAAACCCAAGGCCGGCCTGTGCGGCTTCTCGGTCTCCAACCTGCGACTGCCGGGGCTGGTGCAGCCCTGGGAAACCGATCACGGTCGCCCGGGCCGCATCGTCTCGGCGCTGGACATCATGATCGAGGGCCCGCTTGGCGCCGCCGCATTCAACAACGAGTTCGGCCGGCCAAACCTGTGCGGCTACTTCCGTACCTTCGAGGAGCGGGTGCCGGGGCCACAGGGCCCCGAGGTGCGTGGCTATCACAAGCCCATCATGCTGGCCGGCGGCTGCGGCACGATCCGCGAGGCGCACGTGGACAAGGGCAATATACCTGCCGGGACACCGATCGTCGTGCTCGGCGGTCCGGCCATGCTGATCGGTCTTGGCGGCGGTGCGGCGTCTTCCATGTCCAGCGGCGCAAGCGCCGAGGACCTCGATTTCGCCTCCGTGCAGCGCGGCAACCCGGAAATGGAGCGCCGTGCACAGGAGGTTATCGATGCCTGCTGGTCGCTGGGTGACGACAATCCCGTGCTGTCAATCCACGATGTCGGTGCCGGCGGTCTCTCCAATGCCGTTCCGGAACTCGTCAATGACAGCGGCCGCGGCGGCAGCTTCGAGCTGCGGGCGGTGCCGAATGACGATCCCGGCATGTCGCCCATGCAGGTCTGGTGCAACGAATCGCAGGAACGCTATGTGCTGGCGATCGACAGTGCGCGCCTGGCGGATTTCCAGGCGCTGTGCGAACGCGAGCGCTGTCCGTATGCCGTGCTGGGCGAGGCGACGGACGAGCAGAAGCTGGTGCTGGGTGACGCGCACTTCGACAACACGCCGATCGACCTGCCCATGGAGCTGCTGCTGGGCAAGCCGCCGAAGATGCTGCGTGACGTGAGGCACCACCCGTTCGAGAAACCGGGGTTTTCCACCCATGGCCTCGACATGCGGGAAGCCGCCTACCGGGTATTGCGTCTGCCGACGGTGGCCGACAAGACCTTCCTGATCACCATCGGCGATCGTTCCGTGACCGGCATGGTCACACGCGACCAGATGGTCGGCCCCTGGCAGGTACCGGTGGCTGATGTGGCCGTGACGGCCTCGGACTATGACGGGCACACCGGCGAGGCCATGGCGATGGGCGAGCGCGCGCCGATCGCGCTGGTGCACGGACCGGCATCCGGCCGTATGGCTGTGGGCGAGGCCATCACCAACATCGCTGCCAGTCGCATTGATGCCCTGGGCAAGGTTGCGCTGTCGGCCAACTGGATGGCGCCGGCCGGGCACCCGGGGGAGGATGCCAGCCTGTTCGACACCGTCAGGGCGGTCGGGGCGGAGCTCTGCCCGGCGCTGGGTATCGCGATACCGGTGGGCAAGGATTCCATGTCCATGAAATCGGTGTGGCGGGAAGGGGAGGAGGAGCGCTCGGTAACGGCGCCGCTGTCACTGATTGTCTCGGCCTTCGCGCCGGTGAGCGATGTGCGCAAGACGCTGACGCCGCAGTTGCGCACCGACATGGGCGACACCGACCTGGTGCTGATCGATCTCGGCAAGGGTCACAACCGCCTGGCCGGCTCGGCGCTGGCACAGGTCTACAAGCAGGTCGGCCATCACCCGCCGGACCTGGATGATCCCGGCGCCCTGCGCGCCTTCTTTGCCGCCATCCAGGAGCTGAATGCGGATGGCCTGCTGCTGGCCTACCATGACCGCTCCGACGGCGGCCTGTTTGCCTGCGCCTGCGAAATGGCCTTTGCCGGGCGCAGCGGTGTGACGGTCCAGCTGGATGAACTCGGCGATGACCCGGTTGCGGCACTGTTCAGCGAGGAACTCGGGGCGCTCATCCAGGTGCGCCACAGTGACACGGATACCGTGCTCGAGGTGCTGCACCTGGCCGGGCTGGGTCACTACAGCCACGTTATCGGCACGCTGAACGACGCCGACCAGATCACCGTGACCTGGGACACCCGTATCCAGCTGGCCGAGTCGCGTATCGACCTGCAGCGCGCCTGGTCGGAGACCACCTGCCGCATGCAGTCCCTGCGCGACAACCCGGCGTGTGCGCAGGAGGAATACGATGCGCTGCTGGACAAGACCGACCTGGGTATCCAGTGCCGCACGACATTCGATATCGACGAGGATGTCGCCGCCCCCCTGGTCGCCACCGGCGTGCGGCCGCGGGTCGCCATCCTGCGCGAACAGGGCGTCAACGGACATGTCGAGATGGCCGCGGCCTTCCATCGTGCCGGCTTTAGCGCGGTCGATGTCCACATGAGCGACCTGCTGGCCGGGCGCGTGACGCTGGCCGATTTCAAGGGCATGGTGGCCTGTGGCGGTTTTTCCTACGGTGACGTGCTCGGCGCGGGGCAGGGCTGGGCCAAGTCCGTGCTCTACCACGCCAGCCTGCGTGACATGTTCAGCGAGTTCTTCGCGCGGGACGACAGTTTCGCGCTGGGGGTCTGCAACGGCTGCCAGATGCTCTCGACCCTGCACGAGCTGATACCCGGTGCGGCGGGCTGGCCCCGGTTCGTGCGCAACCGTTCCGAGCAGTTCGAGGCGCGTGTATCACAGCTTGAAATCCTGGATTCACCCTCGATGTTTTTTGCAGGCATGACGGGTTCGGTAATACCGATTGCCGTCGCGCACGGTGAAGGTCGTGCCGAGTTCCGTTCTGCGGACGGCGCCGAGCGGGCGCTGGACAGCGGCATCGTTGCTACCCGCTATGTCGACGGGCACGGTCGGGTGGCGACACGCTATCCTGCCAACCCGAACGGCTCGCCGGAAGGCATCACCGGCCTGACGGCAGCCGGGGGGCGCGTGACCATCATGATGCCGCACCCGGAACGCGTGTTTCGTACCGTGCAGCATTCCTGGCATCCGGATGGCTGGGATGAGGATGCGCCGTGGATGCGCATGTTCCGCAATGCCCGGCTTTGGGTCGGCTGATGCAGACCGGCTAGCGGGACATTCCTGCAGGCCTGCCTGAACGCATGACGCATGATTACAGGGTCAGGCGTTATGCCGCCTATTTCAAGGGCCGGTGCCGGGCCTTCGGGGAGCATGCGACCTTCACTGACCACGCGTCTGGCATAAGCTGGCTGTATGAGAAAAGCCAGGTCGGGTTCGTTCTGCCGGCAAGGCTGAGGAAAGCGCTGTATCGTGGTGTGCTGCGCAGGGAGCAGAGTCTGCTGCTTGCGATCAGTGGAAACAGCGCACGTGCTGGCGATGTCAGTTTTGTGCTTCCCGTCGGGCAGGAAAAATCGATCCTGTCTGAGGTAAGAAGCCTGCTGGAAGCCAGCAGCGATCCGTGTGTGTTTCTTGCCTCGCACTTCATGTACGGCACCGGGACATGAATTCCCGCCCTGTCGCACAGGAGGCCCATGTCGATCATCTGCAAGAAAATCGGTCACATAAGGATCAGACTGGATTGACGTCCGCTATGTCTGTTGACCGCGAGCTGGTGACTGTAGCCGCATTCAGGCGAATCCCGGTGCGCATCACCCTGTTTTCAACTGGATACAGAATGTCGATATACTGCCGGGACGCACTGCCTGATTGCAGTGATCGACGAATAACCCTACCGGACAAACACTATGACACAGGCCTACAACACGCCGCAGGATGCCGAAGACGCCTTCTACGATGCACTGGAAGACGGGGATCTCAACCAGCTGTTTGCCCTCTGGGCAGACACCGACGACATCTGTTGTCTTCTGCCGATGTATCCGATGGTCCAGGGGCGTCAGCAGGTTGAAGAGCTGTTCAGCCACCTGTTTTCCCGGGGGCAGGGAGTGGCACTGTCGGTCAGGCACCTGGGCTGGATTCAAACGGATGATATCGCCATCCACCAGGTGGAGGAGACCATCCAGAATCCGCCGCCCGGGCAACCGGCCCCGGCGCCGTTTTACGGCACGAATATCTACAGAAGAGCCGGTGACGGCTGGCGCCTGATTGTCCACCAGAATGCACCTACGCCGGCCCCCTCGCCGCAGGGACTGTAATTTCCGGGTGAGCCGTCAGGCTTGAGCCGGGCAAGAAAGAACTGGCCAAAAAGCGAGCCTTTGGCAAATTCCTTCTTTGGATTGCCGGACTTCCGGGCGTTCGGCTGTTACTCGATACGGTATTGCTGGGATGATCCGGATTCCGGGGGCTGAGTGTAGATAACCCGGGGGGACTGCTGCCAGCCGCCGTAGCCCGGATAGCCGCCCCAGCCGCCGTAGCCCGGATAGCCGCCCCAGCCGCCGTAGCCCGGATAGCCGCCCCAGCCGCCGTAGCCCGGATAGCCGCCCCAGCCGCCGTAGCCCGGATAGCCCCAGGGGCCCCCGCCCCAATAATCATCGTTGTCACTGCTCCACCAGGCGCTGGCACTGGTCGAGATCAGGGCCGTGGTACCTGTAATGACAGCCAAAGTCAGTATTTTCGTTGCTAGTCTCATTAGTTTTGCCCTCTTGATGTTGCGAAGGTTCACTGCAATAAACACGCTCGATAGGAGAACATGTTTAGGATAGCGCATTGTGAAATTTCTTTGTAGATCAATCGCAACGCAAAAAAGCAGGCCTGGCTAATAACTCCGCTTTGACAAGGCAGGGCCCCGGGACACCGGGCGCAAACCCTGTTATCCCGGCGATCTGCTCACGCAGTTCACGACGACCGGCAAACAGCTTGCGCAATACACAGAAAAGCAACGCCGCGATGGCGGCATGCTCGAGTCCGCGACCATGTCCGGCCGGGTCGGCGAGATCGTCTTCACCGGGCACTACACTGGCCCGATGGATGTTGCGGCATTGCACAAGGCCCCGAGCGGGCGATTCGGCTCACCGCAAAAGACAGGCAGCGAACATGGCGCCACACCGCGGCAGTGGCAGCAGTGGGTAACTGCTGCCCGTAGCGACAAATTTGACACCCAAGGATGGCCTGGTGTTTGTGACATGGTTCATGTGGCCCTCGTCCAGGGTAATTGCATGCCGGTTGGTAGCCGCACGAGTGTAACGGCTTTTCTGGTCGCTAATAGCACTGCGCTGATTGGTACGATTGAGGGTAGACTCTCCTGCGGCGGAGACGACGGGGGCCGTCCCGGTGGGGGTGGCAGCTTCTGCGATTCACATCCAAACAACAGGAAATGTCAATAAACGCAACAAGCCTACCCGCGTGTTGCCGCTGTTTTTCGTCCTCGTGAACAGTCGGGTACGAGAAGGCATCGAACAGCGGGTTTCCCGTATTGGTGAGATGTTACCGGGGTAAATCCCCGTATTGTTTCTGCACGGGAAAGAGCACCCTGTCAGGGAGTATGCGGGGTATCGGGCCTTCGGCTTTATATCAGGTCACTACCACGTAGGCCACCGCGGCGACGGCAGCGATGGCAAGGAAATAGCCGACGAAATGCGCCTCTTGCGGGGGTGGCCTGTGCGCTTCGATGTGATCCCTGGCTTCCTTTACCAGTTTCTCGATAGCGGCCGAGTTTTCAACCATCTGTTTCCTGGCGCTGTCACGTTTACCGGCCGCTTCCCTGACAACGGCCTCACATGCCAGATGGTAGCGACCCTCATTTTCGTCACCTTCCTCTTCTTCTGTGTCCTGCTCGACAGACAGCCAGTCATCTTCCAGTTGCAGGATCCGGTTATCTTCCCATGCATCGATGCGCTCCAGCCTCCTGTCGCAAATCTGTTTGCACCATTTCTCTATCGCATCCCCCCTTTCCTGCTCTGACCAGGCGACCAGTCTGTCGGCCGAGTAGGTAACCCGGGTCGCGGTGCCATCCGCGGCTGCGGTCTCGTCATAAATATGCCCTGGGAGTTCCAGTTCCGGTGTCTTCATGTATTGATCCGGTCCGTCGGGTGCACAGTATGGAATCGCCTGCGTGCAGGCTGTGGCGATAATACGTGACACCGCGGCAGATCCCAACACGTAATGTGGTGCTGGATGCAGGGCTGTATATGACATTGAAACCGTTCTAAAAACAGCTGGATGCCGGGCATTTTGTCAGGCCCGCCAAGCCACCGGAGTGCGCCAGGCCGGATAGCTTATCCGACCACGGGCCCATGTGATGCCTTGCCACTGGCGGATCTGGTCGCCAGACGTCATTCAGATCTTGCGCATCAGCGGACTTCATTGTGCAATTGTGGGATGCCCGCTTTTCGACGATACTGTTAAACAGCCTTGACAACCGGAATGAACTGCTCGTGAACGTGCAATGCGCGACTGATTTTCATTTGCCTGCCGGATTTGGCCTGCACTCACTGGCGTCATTATTTACCCAATCATTGCAAAAAGAGCTTACCGCAGGAGCGGCGCCTCGCCGCGATTCGCGCCGGGGGCGGCGCTCCTGCCGTGCTGTGCCAGGACCTCGCTGACGGTGAACTCCGAAGGCATAATGAAATATTCATTTCTACCTGCTAAATCATGGGGCGAAACCCGCTTTCAGGGCAGGATTTATGCAACTATCGGGTTTACAGGTCGTTCATTACAGAGGGGTATGCCAGTTCAGGATTTCAGGGCAGTTTTTCCAGCACAATGCTGACAATGCCGGCACTCTGATGCGGCTGGCGTTGATCAGGGCCGATGCTGAAGGGGGTAGTCAATGAATCAGGTAAAGTCGCTGTTCATCATCATTATCGCAGTAGCCGCCATTCAGGTGTCTGCAGAGACCGCTTACCGCTCTGTTGATGAACAGGGCAATGTGACATTTTCCGATCACCCGGTTAGCGGCGCGGCACAGCAAGAGCAGGTCACTATCGATGCGCCAGGCCCGTCGGCAGAACGCCAGCAGGATGCCCGGCGAAGGGCGGCGGAATTGCAGAAAGAGGCCAGTCAGGCCGGGGCGTCCCGGGCGCCCGCCAGGGCAGCTCGGAAAGAGACCGCCAGGCAGACACTACAGGATGCCGAGAAGGGCCTTGAAGATGCCAGTCAGGTTCGCGAAGGTGACCGCATTGGTACTGCCGGTGGAGGCAGTCGCCTCAAACCTGAATACCATGAGCGGGTACGTGAGGCAGAAGCCGAGGTGGAGCGGGCGAGGAAACAGGCGGGCGGGGAAAGGTAGCCTGAACGGCCTTTTCCCGGCAGCGGATCCGGCATCCATTCTGGTAGTCGCTGGCTGGTGATCGCGGTTTCCCGGCTTTTATGACCGCTCGTCGGTCCTGACAGTAAATCTGCCCGGATCTACGGCGCCAGGTGCACAATGATGAGTCGGCTATTTTCCGTTGCAGAGAAAGCCAGGTCTTTGCCCCGGACCAGGTCGCCGTCCTTGACGGGCGTGCCGTTAACCAGGCCGGCGCCACGGGTAAGGTAGGCAAGATACGATCCGCGGACCGAGGCAGTCTGCCCGGTCTCGAGTAGCCCGATATCAACCAGGGTGTGGCTGTGGAAGGTCTCCTTCTGGCCGATCGCCCCACCGTAGACGCGGGTCAGGCCACCGGGCCCTGGCTGATAGAACAGATAGCCGGCGGGTTCGCCCGGTCGTTCAGGCAGTACCCACAGCTGAATCATCCGGTTTTCCGTGTCATCCGGATTGATCTCGTTGTGGGAAAACCCTTCACCACCGGCGCGTTGCACCTGGACGTCCGTGCCGCGCATCTCCTTGCCGTGTTCGAGCGATCCCTCGTGTGCGATCCGGCCTTCCACCATCACGGAGATCACATCGATCTCCCGGTGGCTGTGCAGCTGTGTTTCACCTCCAGGCAGGAACCTGGCGTCCGCGAGATAGACGAAATTACCGATACCATCCCAGGCCCCAGGGTCCCGGTGCCTGGCGAAGACCTTCGAGCCCATCACCAGGCGGTGCTCGCGCAGACCTGCGAAACCACCCAGGGGTAAATTATCGCGATGCAGAATCTGCATGATGTGTCTCCAGTCGGTGGCGTCACCCGGGTTCAGGTATCCGGAGTTGCCAGCTGCAGCATGGTGTGCATCGCACGGCCCGTCAATCACGGGTTATGGCGGCCGTGAACGGGGACCGGACGGAGGGGTCAGGGATCTGCGGGCGCAGCGCACTGTGGCGCTAGCGGCGTCAATGCCTTCTGCGGGCCCCAGGCATAGAGCTCGACGCTGCCTGCCGCGCACTGCTGGCAGGTGCTGCCGCAGCCGCCGCCCAGCGCCGGACGATGCACCTTGCCCTTGCGCTGCAGGGTGTGAAGCATGTCGCGCACGGCGGCAGGTTCCGCGCCGACATGCCGCGCAATATCGCCGAGACTGGCCGCGTCACGCTGCTGCAGGAACTCGAGGATGTCGGCGAGGATCATTGCTCCGCCCAGTCGATTGAGCCGATACGCCGGCGGCGCCCGCGGCGCGCCCAGAGGCGCAGGCCAATCACGATGCCGGCAAAGACCAGCAGCAGTGTGCCAATCCAGCCAAGCGAGCTCGTCGGGTGCAGGCTCCAGGTTGCGGCCTGGTAGTAGACGGTTGCCGTCAGGTAGGCGATGCCGGTAGTCCAGGCGGCGACAAATACCGCCCAGCCGGTGCCGGTCTCGCGCCGGATGGCACCGATGGTTGCCACGCAGGGGAAGTACAGCAGCACGAACAGCAGGTAGGCGAAGGCGCCCACCTGGCCGTCAAAACGCGCCTGCATCGCACCGAATACAGCCTGGTTCACATCATGGGCCGCCGCGTCCTGCTCGCTGACAAGGCTGATACCAAGGGGGTCGAGCAGGGTGTCCGACAATTCGGCCAGGTTCCGCGGGACGGTGGCGGCTGCCTCGCTCAGGCTTTGCCAGAGATCGAACGGTGGTTGCTCCAGCAGACCGGACTCCAGAGCGGCGACGCGGGTGTAGAGGCTGTCCAGCGTGCCGACAACGACTTCCTTTGCAAGGATGCCCGAGAATATGCCGACCACCGCCGGCCAGTTGTCCTCCTGGACGCCCAGTGGTGTAAATGCCGGGGTGAGTATGCGTGCGGTCTCGCTGAGCAGTGAATGCTCGGTGTTCTCGTTACCAAACGTGCCGTCGGTGCCAATCGAGTTGAGTACGTTCAGCGCCAGCACCATGACCACGATCACCTGACCGGCCTCCTTGACGAACAGACGTACCCGGTCCCATGCACGCAGCAGCACCCCCTTGAGTGTCGGCAGGTGATACGGTGGCAGTTCCATCATGAAGCCGCTGCTGCTGCCGGGCAGCAGGGATTGCTTCATCAGCAGGCCGGTAAGGATGGCGACGCCGATACCGATAAGGTACAGCGCGAACACCACGTTCTGGCCCGACTGCGGAAAGAAGGCCGCGGCGAACAGCGCATACACGGGCAGACGTGCGCCGCACGACATGAAGGGATTCATCAGTATGGTCAGCTTGCGTTCGCGCTCGTTCTCGAGTGTGCGTGTTGCCATGATGGCCGGCACGTTGCAGCCAAAGCCGACGATAAGCGGTACGAAGGCCTTGCCTGGCAGGCCGATGGCGCGCATGAAACGGTCCATGACGAAGGCCGCGCGTGCCATGTAGCCGGAGTCTTCCAGTACGGAAAGGAACAGGTACAGCGCGGCGATGATCGGAATAAAGGTCGCCACCACCTGCAGGCCGGCGCCGGCACCGTCGGCGACCAGTACGCGCAGCCAGTCCGGGCTGCCGGCGGCCGACATCAGTTCGCCAAGACCGTCGACAAAGAAGGCCCCGGCCACGCCGTCGAAAAAGTCGATAAAGGCACCGCCGACATTGATGGTGAACAGGAACATCAGGTACATCACGGCGAGGAACAGCGGGATGCCGGTCATGCGACCGAGGACGATCCGGTCGAGGCTGTCGCTCAGGGTGCGGGTGGTGCCCGCGGTGTGCTCAACCACGGCCTGCGCAAGGGCGTGCGCGTGACTGTAACGGCTGTCGGCAATGACGAGGTCGGTCTCCTGCCCATGCCGGTCGGCAATGCGATGACGCAGGTCGGCCAGCAGGGTGGCCAGTTCCCCTGGCTGTTCGACATCGGTATCCTCCTCGAGCAGTTTCAGTGCAAGCCAGCGCCGGTTGACCGGATCATCGAACTGCATCAGCGCTTCAATCTGAAGCAGCGCCTGTTCGATGGAGTCGTCCAGCGCGAGCGGGAAGCCACCGGTGTCGGTCCGGTCGGCGACTGCCAGCATGCGTGCCTGCAGCTCACTCAGGCCCTCGCCACTGGTCGCCACGATGGGTACCACCGGGCAGCCGAGTTTTTCGGCCAGCGCCGCGCCGTCGATGTGAATACCGCGCTTGCGTGCCACGTCTGTCATGTTCAGCGCCAGCACCAGGGGCACGCCCATCTCCAGCAACTGAACGGTGAAATAGAGATTGCGTTCGAGGTTGGTGGCGTCGACCACATTCACGACCAGGTCGGCATCATGCGAGAGCAGGTAGTCGCGCGTCACCTGCTCGTCGAGTGAGCTTGCGTCAAACGAATAGATACCCGGCAGGTCGATGACACTGACGTCGCGGCCGTCGATCCTGCAGCGGCCTTCCTTGCGGTCAACGGTAACGCCAGGCCAGTTACCGGTCTTCTGGCGTATCCCGGTCAGCGCATTGAACAGTGCCGACTTGCCACAGTTGGGATTGCCGGCGATGGCAATGGTGATTGCCGTGCGGCCAGTGTCATGACCGGGGCTCCCGGTGGTGTCGTGACAGGGCATCAGCCGAGTGCCTCGCCCAGCAGCTTTTGCGCCACGCCTTCACCGAGCGCGACCCGGTTGCCGTCGCGCGCCACCACCACACCGCGCCCGCGGCGCTGCACCACTTCGAACTCGGTGCCGAGACTGAGGCCCAGCGCCAGTAGCCGTCGCGTCAGACGGTGGCCGCCATTGATCTTCACCAGGCGAAACCGCTTGCCAATCGCGGCTTCGCTCAGGGGAAGAATGGGGGCAGCTCGCGACATGGCAATGATTCTCAATTAAGAATAATTCTCAGATAATAGCGCATCCTACAATGCGCTGCAGTATTAGTAAATACTAATTTATCTCGCGGCCCTGCGCCAAGGTAGCCTGCCGGTGATTTTCTGAGTCGTGATATTCATCCAATTAACTGAAAATAAGTATAAAAAACATTTGTGGTGCCGGCCGATGCCTGCCCGCGCTGCCGGCAGATTCAACGGGGTCAGTGCGGGAAGGGCGTTGCCCGGAGTGGTGCAACAGTGATTGCCGGCGCGCCCGCCTGGACCTGGGACATATGCGTCCGGGCGGTTACAGGGTAAGCGACCAGACTGCGAGGCGGGCACTGGCGGCTGCTGGGGCAAGGCCATGATTCGGGTTTGAATATCCGGCACGGGTCGCGTGGTGCTGTCGGTCCCGGTCCGGCAGCACTGCGATCTGCTGGACAGGGCTGACATGCACTCAGCACAGGCCCTTCAGGACCAGGTCAGAATAGCTGACCATACCCCGCAGCTTGCCGGCATGGATGACCGGCGCATGAGAGAAGCCCAGTTTGCTGAACAGCCTGGCGCAATAGCGTATATCCATTTCCGGGCCCACGCTGACGACCGGCTTGGACATGATCTCATACACGTTCACGCGCTCCGGTGCGCGGTCCCTGGCCAGCACCTCGCGTGCGATATCCCTGATGAGGACAATGCCGTATTCGTCGTTGTCGTGGCGCTTGTCGACTATCAGGGCGATGGCATTGTTCGCCTTGAGCTTTTCGATGGCCTCGGCAACCGTCATCATGCCATCTACCGTCTGGTAACGGGGCGTCATGACATCGCTGACACGGACAGGTTGTTGTGCGCTCATAGCTTTTCCTCCACGACATCTGTGAGTTTGCGTATCTGGCCCGACACGCCAAGGGCGTCTTCCACATCCAGCTGGAAGGCGATGCCGGCGCCCGGTTTCTCTTCAAACCCGCCCATATCGGCAATGCACTCCAGGATATCCCGCGCGAGGTGTTCCTCGACCAGAAACAGCAGCATGTCGCGCTGGGACTCCAGATTCAGGCCGAAGAAGGTCTTGGCCTCCTCGATACCCTCGCCACGCACCTGGCTCAGTACCGTGGCACCCGTGGCGCCCGCCTTGCGGGCGGCGTCCATGATGATGTTGGTTCTGGTGTCATCAACCAGGGCAATAATCAGTTTGAAATGCATGACTGTATACTCCTTTGCACGCTAAACATGTCAGTCCCGCAGCCGGGATTCCTGCTTTTTCGCCATAACGCGCCGCACCCACCATTCGCCGATCTGTGCATAGCCCATCACGGCCATGATCGGAAACAGGCTGGCGAAGGCAATGAGGCCGAAACCGTCAATCATCGGGGTGCGCCCCGGTACCGTGCTGGCCAGGCCGAGGCCGAGGGCCGCCACCAGTGGCACCGTCACCGTCGATGTCGTGACGCCGCCGGAATCGTAGGCCAGTGCAATGATCATGCGCGGGGCAAACACGGTCTGGATGACCACGACGATGTAGCCGGCAATGATGTAGTAGTGCAATGGTGTGCCGGTTACGATCCGGAAGGTGCCAAGCGCAATACCGACCGCGACGCCGATGGCGACGGCAACGCGCAGGCCCCAGACGGTTATCGCCCCGGCCGAGACCTGCTGCGCCTTGATGGCGACGGCGATCAGTGCCGGTTCGGCAATCGTCGTGGCAAAACCGATGGCGGCGGCGAACACATAGACCCACAGGTAGTCATCCCAGCGCATCGCCTCGGCGATGGCGCCCGTGGTTCCGAAAATAAATTCCGGGTCGGTGAGCTGGGTCGCCATCAGCTTGCCGAGCGGGAACAGGGCCTCCTCCAGCCCGACCAGAAACAGCGTGAGACCGATCAGGACGTAGAGGACTCCGACCGCGACGCTTTTCAGGTTGGGGATGCGCTGGCGCAGGATCAGCACCTGGAAACCGACGATGATGCCGGCAACCGGCAGCACATCGTCAATGGTCTCGATGCCGGTTCGCGCCAGGTGGGCAAGCAGTTCCATCAGATCACCATGCCGTAGCCCATGACGAAGATCATCGGTGTCAGCGAGGCAAAGGCGATCAGTCCGAAGCCATCGACCATGGGATTGCGACCCTTGATACTTTCCGCCAGACCCACACCCAGTGCCGTGACCAGCGGCACGGTAACGGTCGAGGTTGTTACGCCACCCGAATCGTAGGCGATGCCGATGATCTCGCGCGGCGCCAGGGCGGTCATGACAACGACGCCAATATAACCGCCGATAATGAAGTACTGGATCGGCCAGCCCTTGATGATGCGGTACACGCCAACGAGGATGGCAAAGCCGACCGACAGTGCCACCGTCAGTCGCAGCCCGAAGGCATAGTCCTCCATCGCATCCTCGTGATGTTCGATGAAACCCGCCATCGCGGCGACCTCGGAAGCTTCCTCGGCGACCGCGATCAGGGCCGGTTCCGCAATGGTGGTGCCGAAGCCCAGGGCGAAGGCAAACAGCAGCAACCAGAACAGGTTGCCCTTGCGGGCAAAGGCATAGGCGATCGATTCGCCGATCGGAAACAGCCCCTGTTCCAGCCCCCGGATGAAGAAGGCCAGGCCCAGGATGACCAGCAGGCTACCGGCAAGGATCCGGTCCAGGTTGGGTACCGGTTCCTGCAGTACCACGATCTGGAAGAAGGCCACAACAAGGACAATCGGCAGTAAATCACGTACACTGGAAAGCACGGATCCGAGGAAAAGTCGTATTTGCTCCAATGCGTTTTTCCTGTTTGTGTTTTTCCCGGACCCCGGCTACTCCTGCCTGTCCGGCGGCCATAGCGTACCATTATGACGAACAATTTATTATCGAACCGTGCCGGTTGTCCCTGCACCGGGAGTGGCCAGCGATGAGGCCCGGTATCCGGCGGGCCGCCTACCTGATATCGGCACTGGCGGTGGTCTGCTTTTTCACCCTGCCCGACCCGAACCTGGCGATTATCGGTGCGCTGCTGCTGCAGACGCTGGCCTATATCGTGGTGGCCGGCAGATCCACCCCGGACGGCATCGTGCTGACCGGCGTTACCATCGTGCTGCTCGGCTTGCTGCCGGCCGATCACCCGCTGATTCGCGGTGATTTCTTCGAAACCATTCGCCTGTGGATCATCCTGGCCGGCATTCTGGTCGGGCTGGCGGGCATGCTGTTGCTCGGCGGGCAGTTGCGCTCCCGCTCTCACCGTTAACCCGAATGGCACTTACTTGAGAGATGTCGTCCCCCATTGACCTCCAATTCGCCACGGAAGCACACTGAAAAACACGGAATATTCATTAACAATGTCGATATCTTCCGTGTGATTCCGTGGCTATTTATCTGGATTGGTGCTTTAGTAAGTGCCATTGCCGTTAACCCTGTATCGCCATGGAGGTCTTTATGAATCGAGCGCCAGGTCTGATCTTGCTGCTGGTCCTTGCCACGGCGGGCAGTGGCGCGGGCGTTGCCGCCCTGCGCACCGAGGTCATTGAATACCGCATGGGTGATGACAGCTTCAGTGGTTACCTGGCATGGGACGATGCCAGTACGGCAAGGCGCCCCGGTGTGCTGGTGGTGCACGAGTGGTGGGGCCACAATCCCTATGTGCGCAAGCGCGCCGAGATGCTGGCCGGGCTTGGCTACACGGCGTTTGCCCTGGACATGTATGGCAGCGGAAAACTCGCGGACCATCCGGATGATGCAAAGCGGTTCATGACGGCCGTGACGTCGGACATGCAGGCGGCACAGGCCAGATTCGGCAGGGCGCTCGAGGTTCTCCGCCAGCAGGATACGGTGGATGCAGAGCGTATCGCGGCCATTGGTTACTGTTTCGGTGGTGGCATGGTGCTGCACATGGCGCGTGCCGGCATGGACCTGGACGGCGTGGCGAGTTTCCATGGCAGCCTCGGGACTCAGTCGCCGGCGCAACCCGGCAGAGTGAAGGCCCGCGTGCTGGTGCTGAACGGTGCCGCCGATCCCTTCGTGCCGCCGGAACAGGTACAGGCATTCGAGCAGGAGATGGAAGCCGCCGGTGTCGACTTCACGCTGGTGAACTATCCCGGCGTCAGGCACAGCTTTACCAACCCCGATGCCGACAGCTTCGGCAAGCAATTCGACATGCCGCTGGCCTACGATGCGAAGGCCGATGCGGATTCCTGGCAGCGGCTGCAGGCGTTTCTGAAGGCGATCTTCCCGTAGTGACGGCATCCCGCAGGCAGCAACTGGCTGCGGGTTAGCGCCGCTCAGCCGGCAGGCGCTTTATTTCTTCGTGATCCAGGCCGACTCCAGGCCCAGCGTGTCCTTGATGGAATCGAAGTAGGCCTCGGCATCCCCGCGGGACTCGAAGGAGGCGATGCGCAGGCGGTACATGGTCGCGCCGTTCACCTCGGCGACCTGCTTCTCGGTACTGACACCGAGGGCCTCGAATTTCTGCTGCATGCGACTGGCGGTCTTCGGGCCGGCGTAAGACGCCAGGTTAATGATCCAGCGGCCGGTAACCCCCGGCAGGGGCACCCCATCCACGGTCTCCGGCGCGGTTTCCCCGAGTTCAGTCGCGACAGCGCCGGCAGGCGACACGGGGGGGGTTGCCGGCTCCAGCTGGGCCAGCCGGTTCGTGCCGGTGGTCTGGGTGTCTGCCGGCGACACTGCGCTGGTTTGCGGCATGGGGTTCGCCTGCGCCGCCCCAGTCAGCCTGTCCGCTGCCGCCAGATCGGGACTGGCCGGTTCGCCGGGGTCGGGGCTTTCCATGGCAGCGGTCATCACCGCGGTATCTGCATCTGCCATGGCCGGCATGTCTTGCGGGGTCTCTGCGAGGACAGGTGCCGATGCGCCAGCGGTCAGGTCAGGGCCGGCTGGCGGCTCAATGGCGGTCAGGGTTTCATCGGCCGTGGCTGGTGCGGCAACCGGTGGTGTCCCGCTTGCCACCTCGCGGGTCATGCCGGCCGATGCCGTCGGTCCGGCACTGGCCGCGGGCGGTTCCTGCCGCGTGATGGCCTCGATGTCCTGCGCCGTGTCCGGGTCGAGGGCTGACAGGGCATCCACCGGCGCCGCGGCGGTGTGGTCCAGTGCGGGCGATTCGGGCAGAGAGGCGCTTGCCTCATCCCTGGCCGCAATCCCGGTGGTCGTGTCCGGCGTGCCGGTTGCCGCCATGGCGTCGCTGACCGGGGGTGTTCCGGCTGTCGCGCCGGGCGCTGCGCTGGCGAGGCCCTGATCGGTGCCGGTTTCAGTCATGCCCGGCAGCCTGTCCCCGGTGGCTGGCGCTGTGGCGGTATCCAGGGTGCCCTGCATGATGTCCCTGTCGCTCGCGGAATTTTCCACCACTTCAACGGCCGGCCGGTCAATGTAACCCGCCGCGGGCGGTCGCAGCAGGGTAATCGTGTTCCCGGCATCCGTATCGCTTGCCGTCTCGCTGCCGGCAATCCGGCCGCCGTCGCCGGGTTCGCGTGTCTGCTCGAAATAGATGGCCAGCGCGCTGGTGAGCAGCGTGGCAAGCGCCAGTACGGCCACCCCGCCCAGCAGCCGGTCGAAGCCGCTGCGCGAGACCGCATGTCGGGGCTTGCGAGTGTGCTGTACTGACCAGACCGGATTGCCATCCTGGTCGACGACAACGGACTGGTCCATGCCGAGGGACTCCTCGACATCCTTCCAGGGGCCGGCGGCGAAACCGGCGGCTCCCTGTGTGCGCATTTTCTTCTGAAACTCGCGGGTTTTATCGGCGTTACTTCGGGACATGGCTTGATTTATCCAGCATCTTGAGAATAAGCGAAAATTTCAGGCATCCAGCCGTTTGTATTTGATCCGGTGCGGCTGGTCGGCGGCATCGCCCAGGCGGCGCTTGCGATCGGCCTCGTAGTCGGCATAGTTACCTTCAAACCAGACTACCTTGCTGTCACCTTCGAAGGCAAGGATATGGGTCGCTATCCGGTCGAGAAACCAGCGGTCATGCGAGATCACGACGGCGCAGCCGGGAAAATCGAGCAGTGCCTCCTCCAGGGCGCGCAGGGTCTCCACGTCCAGGTCGTTGGTCGGCTCGTCGAGCAGCAGCACGTTGCCGCCGCTGCGCAGCAGTCTGGCGAGATGGACACGATTGCGCTCGCCGCCGGACAGGTCGCCGACGAACTTCTGCTGGTCGCTGCCGGCGAAGTTGAAGCGCGAGACATAGGTGCGCGAATTGATCTCGTACTTGCCGATGGTGATGATGTCCTGGCCGTCGGAGATTTCCTCCCAGACGGTCTTTTTGTCGTCCAGCGCGTCCCGGCTCTGGTCGACGCAGGCGATTTCGACGCTCTCGCCTATGCGAAGTTCGCCGCTGTCGGGCTGCTCGGCGCCCGTGAGCATGCGGAACAAGGTGGTCTTGCCGGCGCCGTTGGGGCCGATGATGCCGACGATGCCGCCTTTCGGCAGATTGAAGCTGAGGTCTTCCACCAGCAGCTTGTCGCCAAACCCCTTCTTCAGGTGGCTGGCCTCGATCACCAGGTCGCCGAGGCGCGGCCCCGGCGGGATGTACAGCTGTTTCGTCTCGTTGCGCTGTTGGGATTCCTGTGCGGCGAGTTCCTCGAAGCGTGCCAGGCGCGCCTTGCTCTTGGCATGCCGGCCCTTTGCGCCCTGGCGCACCCACTCCAGTTCGGCCTTCATGGCCTTTTGCCGGGCGGATGCCTGTTTTTCCTCGATCTCCAGTCGCTGCTCCTTTTGTTCCAGCCAGGAGGAATAGTTGCCTTCCCAGGGGATGCCGTGGCCGCGGTCGAGTTCCAGGATCCAGCCGGCGACGTTATCGAGAAAGTAGCGGTCATGGGTCACGGCCACCACGGTGCCCGGGTACTCGCCCAGGAAGCGCTCCAGCCAGGCCACGCTCTCGGCATCGAGGTGGTTGGTCGGCTCGTCCAGCAGCAGCATGTCGGGATTGGACAGCAGCAGCTTGCAGAGCGCCACGCGCCGGCGTTCACCGCCGGAGAGCCTGGTGACATCCGCGTCCCATGGCGGCAGGCGCAGGGCCTCGGCGGCGACCTCCAGCTTGCGATCCAGGTTGTGGCCATCGCCGGCCTGCAGGATGTTCTCCAGCCGCGCCTGCTCGGCCGCCAGGGCATCGAAGTCGGCATCCGGATCGGCATAGGCGGCGTAGATGGCATCGAGCTGCTGCTGGGCGTCGGTGAGGCTCGAGAGCGCCTCTTCGATATTGCCGCGTACGTCCTTCCCCGGGTCGAGTTGCGGTTCCTGCGACAGGAAGCCCACGTTGATGCCGGCCTGCGCCCGGGCCTCGCCCTCGATCTCGGTGTCCTCACCGGCCATGATCCGCAGCAGGGTGGATTTGCCGGAGCCGTTCAGACCCAGTACGCCGATCTTGGCACCGGGGAAGAAGGACAGCGAGATATCACTCAGAATCACGCGCTTGGGCGGGACGATCTTGCCCACGCCATTCATGGTGTAAACGTACTGTGCCATGGGGTGTGTTATCCGGGTAAAACGGGGCTGGACATTATAGGGAGATCGGAGGCAAAAGACAGCGCTGTGATTTAGGTCGTAAAAACATAAAGGTAGGATACAGACTGCATGTACTGCTGCAATTCGCTGTCAGTCCTGGCTTCGCTGCGCTTGCCGGTCAGGTACGGGAATGCCGCCCTGGCAGCCGGGTCGCGCTAGACTGATGACATGAGCGCTGCCTGTGTTTACCTCGGGGAAGAGCTGGCCCGTTACGGTTTTGGCCAGGGGCACCCGTTCGGCCCGGACCGTATGGGGGTCTTCTGGCTGGCGGCGCAGTCCGCCGGCCTGGAGTCACGCCTCACGCTACGCCCGCCGGTCATGGCTGACCGTGACAGTATCGAGCGATTTCACACCGCCGCCTATGTTGATCGGGTGATCGGCCAGTCTGCCACGGGCACGGGTTATCTCGACCTGGGGGATACTCCGGCATTCCCGGGTATCTACGAGGCCGCCGCCTACGTGGTCGGCAGCGTTCTCGACGCCATCGACCATGTGGTGGCGGGCGAGTGCCGCCGTGCCTTCGTGCCCATTGCCGGCCTGCACCATGCCCGCCGCGACAGCGCCGCGGGTTTTTGCGTCTTCAATGACTGCGGCGTGGCGATCGAGACGCTGCGTTCAGTGCATGGCCTGCGTCGCGTGGCCTACGTCGACATCGATGCCCACCATGGCGATGGCGTGTATTACGCCTTCGAGGACGATCCGGAGCTGGTGTTTGCCGATCTGCACGAGGATGGCCGGTACCTGTACCCGGGAACCGGTGCAGCGGAAGAGACAGGCACCGGGGCGGGGCAGGGCCTCAAGCTCAACCTGCCCATGCCCATGCAGGCCGGTGACGAGGCCTTTTATGCGGCGTGGAACAAGGCGGAGGCCTTCGTCGATGCGCACGCGCCCGAGTTCATCCTGCTGCAGTGCGGTGCCGACAGCATCGCCGGCGATCCCATTACCCACCTGCAGTACACGGTCGCGGCCCATGCACATGCCGCGCGGCGCCTGTGTGTGCTGGCGGACCGGCACTGCCGGGGACGGCTGCTGGCCATGGGCGGCGGCGGGTACAACCGGGACAATCTCGCCCGGGCCTGGACGGCCGTCGTGTCCGAGCTGGCTGACGCCGGGCAATAGTCCCTGCCGCCAAAGGCCATGCTCGCCGGGATGGTGGCCATCCGTGACAGGCTGCCGGGTTTGTTATCTAATCGGGAACGGCGGAATCATCGGTCCCTGTCGGCTACCACGGATCCTGCAATACGGGCAGGTTCATTCACTGCGAGGAGATACCATGAAAAACACGACACAGCGGCGGGTTGATAATCAGCAAGCATCCGGGGGCGTTACCCGGCGGGAGGTATTGATCGGTGCCGGCACACTGGCGGCCTCGGCACTGGCCAGCGGTATGGCCTCTGCCGGCATCGAACAAAAGCACGACCATTCAAAGCACAAGCCGCAATATGCCGGGTTGCTGGCCGCGGTCAATGACTGCCTGGTCAAGGGCCAGCAATGCATCGCCCATTGCCTGGTGGTATTCCAGGAGGGGGACACGAGCCTGGCGGAGTGTGCCGCCAAGGTGCACGAAATGCAGGCCATCTGCGATGCCTATTCCTACCTGCTGGCGGCCAACTCGGAATACACCAGGGACTATGCCAGGATCTGCATTACCGCCTGCGAGGACTGCGAAATGGAATGCCGCCGGCATGACCACCATATCGAGTGCCGGGCCTGTGCCGAGGCCTGCGAGAAGGTGGTGAAACTGGCGAAAAAACTGCTTGCCTGAGGCCGCCCTGGCTGCCCGGCGTCCACCGGGCGCTGGCCTGGTCGCCAGAGCGCGGCCGTGGCCCTGTCGAGCGCCCGACATGGCAGGAGAATCCGTTTTAGCCGCAGGCGGTCTGTTCGCAAGCCCCCGCCAGATCGGCTATCATTCCGGGCCAATCGAACAACCCGCTTCGGCGCCAGGATATCCCGATGTTTGACAAGGACATGCGCATTGCCGGCTACGACGATGAGCTATCGGATGCCATCCAGGGCGAGCGCCGGCGCCAGGAAGAACATATCGAACTGATTGCATCCGAGAACTATGCCAGCCCGCGCGTGCTGGAGGCACAGGGTTCGGTGCTGACCAACAAGTACGCCGAGGGCTACCCCGGCAAGCGCTACTACGGCGGCTGTGAATACGTCGATGTCGCCGAGCAGCTGGCAATCGACCGGGTCAAGCAGTTGTTCAACGCCGACTACGCCAACGTCCAGCCGCATTCCGGTTCACAGGCGAATGCCGCGGTCTACCTGGCCCTGCTGAAGCCGGGCGATACCCTGCTCGGCATGAGCCTGGCCGATGGCGGGCACCTGACTCACGGCTCGAAGGTCAACTTCTCCGGCAAGCTGTTCAATGCCGTGCAGTACGGACTCAACAACGAGACCGGCGAGATCGACTACGACCAGGTCGAGGCGCTGGCGCAGGAACACCGGCCGAAGATGGTGGTGGCCGGTTTCTCCGCCTACTCGCTCCAGGTCGACTGGCAGCGCTTTCGCGATATCGCCGACAGCATCGGGGCATTCCTGTTCGTCGATATGGCGCACGTGGCCGGGCTGGTCGCCGCCGGCCTCTACCCCAGCCCGGTGAATATCGCCGACGTCACTACCTCGACGACACACAAGACGCTGCGCGGACCGCGCGGCGGCATCATCCTGGCGCGCGCCAACCCGGAGCTGGAGAAGAAATTCAATTCCCTGGTGTTCCCCGGTACGCAGGGCGGTCCGCTCATGCATGTCATTGCCGCCAAGGCAGTGGCGTTCAGGGAGGCGCTGGAGCCGGCCTTCCGGGATTACCAGCAGCAGGTGCTGGACAATGCCCGGGCCATGGCGGCGGTGTTTATCGAGCGCGGCTACGACGTGGTGTCCGGCGGCACTGACGACCACCTGTTCCTGGTCAGTTTTATCGAACGCGGCCTGACCGGCAAGGCGGCCGATGCCGCGCTGGGTGCCGCCAACATCACGGTGAATATGAACGCGGTACCGAATGATCCGCAGTCGCCGTTTGTGACCAGCGGTATTCGTGTCGGTACCCCGGCAGTGACCACGCGCGGCTTTGGCGAGGCCGAGGTTCGCGAACTGGCGGGCTGGATGTGCGACATACTCGATGATCTCGAGAACCAGGAGACCATCGCCGAGGTCAGGGACAAGGTTCTGGCGATCTGCCGGCGCTTCCCGGTGTATGCTTAGCGGTCGGTAAAGGCATGTATTGTCCATTCTGCAGGGCTGAAGACACCAAGGTAATTGACTCGCGGCTTGCCAGCGAAGGTACCCAGGTGCGTCGTCGCCGCGAGTGCCTGGCCTGCGGCGAGCGATTTACCACTTTCGAATCGGCGGAACTGGTCATGCCGCGGATCATCAAGAGCAACGGTGCGCGCGAACCCTATGATGATAAAAAACTCTCGGGCGGCATCCTGCGTTCGCTGGAAAAACGCCCGGTGGATGCCGAAAGCGTCGATGCCGCCATCAGCCGGATCCAGCACCGCCTGCGTGCCACGGGGGAGCGCGAGATCCAGTCGCGCCTGCTGGGTGAGTGGGTCATGCATGAGCTCAAGGAGCTCGACCAGGTGGCATTCGTGCGCTTTGCCTCCGTGTATCGCAGTTTCGAGGACGTCAACGAGTTTCGCGAGGCTATCGAGAAACTGGAGCGTGAACCCACCGCCGAGGACAAGAAGGACCAGATATCGCTGCTGCCGGAGGAGTAGCCCGGCGCTGGCGGCAGGCAACGTGTCCTGCCTGGTGAGCTCTTCCATTATCCTGTCCGTATTTCCGGAGTTCCTGCCTGAGCGTGTTTTCCACTGACGATCATCGCTTCATGGCACGCGCCCTGCGACTCGCAGAGCGGGGCCTGTTCACCACCGACCCGAATCCGCGCGTCGGCTGTGTCGTGGTCAGCGACGGCCGCGTTGTCGGCGAAGGCTGGCACGAGCGGGCCGGCAGTCCGCACGCCGAGGTCCACGCGCTGCAGCAGGCCGGCAGTGCCGCCGCCGGCGCCACGGCCTATATCACGCTGGAACCCTGCAGTCATCACGGCCGTACACCGCCCTGTGCCGATGCCCTGATCGCCTCGGGTGTCAGCCGGGCCGTTGTCGCGATGCAGGATCCCAACCCGCAGGTCGCCGGTCAGGGTCTGCAGGCCCTGCGTGATGCGGGCATCGAGGTGGCGGACGGCCTGCTGGAGCAGGAAGCGGAGTTGCTGAATCCGGGGTTTGTCATGCGCATGCGCCGGGGGCGTCCGTGGGTCCGCTGCAAGCTGGCGATGAGTCTGGACGGGCGCACGGCCATGGCCAGCGGTGAAAGCCAGTGGATCACGGGCCCGGCCGCGCGCGAGGACGTTCACCGGCTGCGGGCGCGCAGTTCGGCGATCATGACCGGCATTGGCACCGTGCTGGCCGACGATCCCTCCCTGACAGCACGGCTGGCGGGGCATGACGGCGCGACACTGCTGCAGCCACTGCGGGTGGTAATCGACAGTGGCCTGCGCTTGCCGCCCGCAGCGAAGCTGCTGCAGCAGCCGGGTGAGACCCTGGTCGTGACGGCTCTGGAGGACGCGACCGGGGAAGCCGCCCTGGTGCGGCCCGGTGTCTCTGTGGTCACCCTGCCGACGCGTGGCGCTCGCCCCGATCTGGCGGCCGTCATGCAGTATCTTGCCCGCCTGGAGGTGAACGAGTTGCATCTGGAAGCCGGTGCCCGCCTGTCGGGTGCCATGCTGGACGCGGGGCTGGTCGATGAACTCGTGATCTACATGGCACCGCACCTGATGGGCGATACCGCGCGCGGTCTGTTCCACCTGCCGGGACTGGAAAAAATGGCGCAGCGCATCCGGCTGCAGCTGCGCGATATCCGGGCGGTCGGCGAGGACTGGCGCATCACGGCCGGGGTGGCGAGTCAGTATGAGGCAGAGTGACTTTTACAGACTTTTCACCGCAGAGACGCAGAGGGCGCAGAGAAAACCGTAAATTTAACCGCAAAGTCGCATAGAACGCGAAGTAAAGAATGATTTTATAAAACCACATTTCAATTCTGAGTGGATTCCTGCACCGCGAGTACGACGTGGTTTTTTTACATACATATTCACTGCTGTCCCGTTAACCTTGTCTGGATTGTTTGCAACATGCTGCATGAACACCGTGGACATGAATAGGGGTCACTGCATGATGAACAGGGCGTTCCTTCTCCCTGCGGGAGAAGGGTAGGATGAGGGGATGTAAAATCAGACAGTTGACGTTTATTTATCCCCTCTCCCCAACCCTCTCCCGAAGGGAGAGGGAGTTAACGGGACAGCAGTGATACATATTATTTCTTTGCGGTGAATTCGATTTCGCCTTTCTCTGCGTCTTTGCGGTGAGACGATATTTTCAGGAATAAAACCATGTTCACAGGCATCATACAGGCAGTCGGAAAGATCACGTCGCTGGAGAAGCGCGGCGGGGACATGCGCATCGGCGTCGATACGGGCAAACTGCCCATGGCCGATGTGGAGCCCGGTGACAGCATCGCCGTCAGCGGTGTGTGCCTCACCGTGGTCGACATGTCCGCCGCGGGTTTCCGGGCCGATGTATCCGGCGAGACATTGCGGTGCACCATCCTTGGCGAGCTGGCACTGGATGACCAGGTCAACCTGGAGAAGGCCCTGACGCTGTCGACGCGCCTGGGCGGCCACCTGGTCAGCGGGCATGTCGATGGCGTCGGCAGTGTCGTGTCGCGCAGCGAGGACAGCCGCTCGGTGCGTTTCACCCTGCGGGCGCCGGACGCGCTGGCGCGCTACATCGCCGCCAAGGGCTCCATCACGGTCGACGGCGTCAGCCTGACCGTGAACGCCGTTAACGGGGCGGAGTTCGAGCTCAACATCGTGCCCCATACGCTGGCCGAGACGACCCTGGCCGGTTACCGGGTCGCTCGCAAGGTCAATCTCGAGGTGGACCTGGTGGCGCGCTACCTGGAGCGGCTGCTGCTGGGGGAGCGCGCGGCACAGCCCGATAGTGGCGGGGTCACACTGGAAAAGCTGATGGCCAGCGGCTTTTTCGATGATGGTGGCTAACTCATCCTACCTATAAAGCAAGGGTGTCAAGGCCCTGATTTACGGTTAATATGTCTGCTCATCAGGCGACACGCAGCAGGCCCAGCCGGACACGCCCCGGCCCCGGGCGTTGAAAAACACTATGTCACTCAATACCACAGACGAACTCGTTGAAGATATTCGTAACGGCCGCATGGTCATCCTGATGGATGACGAGGACCGCGAGAACGAGGGCGACCTGGTGATGGCCGCCGAACACGTGCGGCCGGAAGACATCAATTTCATGGCAAGCCACGGCCGTGGCCTGATCTGTCTGACACTGACGCACGAGCGCTGTCAGCAACTGGCGCTGCCGCTGATGGTGCGTCGCAACGTGTCGCTGCACTCGACCAACTTCACCCTGTCCATCGAGGCGGCCGAGGGGGTGACCACCGGCATCTCGGCGCATGACCGCGCCCGTACGGTGCAGGCGGCCGTCAACCCGGATGCCGTGCCCGGGGATGTCGTGCAGCCGGGCCACATCTTTCCGCTGATGGCACAGCCCGGTGGCGTGCTGACCCGTGCCGGGCATACCGAGGCCGGCTGTGACCTGGCGCGGCTGGCGGGACTCGAAGCGGCGGCCGTGATTGTCGAGATCCTCAACGAGGACGGCAGCATGGCGCGCCGGCCTGACCTGGAAATCTATGCCAGGCAACACGGCCTGAAGATGGGCACCATCGAGGACCTGATCCGTTACCGCATTGAAAATGAAAAGACCGTGGAGCGGGTTGCCGAGAACGACATAGCCACCGAATACGGCGTGTTTCGTGTCCATGCCTACCACGACGTGATCGATAACGCCGTGCACCTCGCGGTAACGATGGGGGAAATTGACGGTGACGAGCCAACGCTGGTGCGCGTGCACATGCAGAATACGCTGGGCGACATGCTTGGCGCGCGGACCGAGGACTATGGCTGGCCGCTGCATGATGCACTGAAACGCATCGCGAATGAGGGGCGGGGCGCCGTCATCATCCTGCGCTGGGATGATGACCCGGACGCCCTGGTGAACCGCATCCGGGAGTATCATGTTCCCGATGCCGGGGGCAAGAGGGCCCACGCCAAGCCTGACGAGTTGCGTACCTACGGCGTCGGCGCGCAGATCATCGCGGACCTCGGTATACGCAGGATGCGGGTACTGAGCGCCCCCAAGATCGTGCATGGCATCGCCGGCTTCGGGCTGGAGGTCGTCGAGTACGTGCCGTGTGAATAACCCCTGGCGGCTGCTGTCCCGGAATTTCTCACCGCAGAGACGCAGAGTCTTTCCGTCAGGATTTATCAGCTGTTTTTTTGCGGTACCATGTTGAAGCGGAGCGTATTTTTCTTTTTTTGAATGTTTTACTCAGCGACCTCTGCGTCTCTGCGGTGAATGAATACATGGCGATGTTGCACAGAGCCGTAAGTACAGGAAGATCTAATCATGACAGACATTACCGTTAGGGAAGGCGATCTGGTTGTCCGCGATGCGCGCATTGCATTGCTGGTATCCCGCTTCAACAGCTTCGTCGTGGAGAGCCTGCTCCAGGGGGCCATCGACACGCTGAAGCGTCATGGCGCCGACGAGCGTGACCTGGAGATTGTCCGGGTGCCGGGTGCCTACGAAATGCCGATCGCGGCCCAGCGGCTGGCGGCCAGCAAGCGTTTCGAGGCCATCATCGCGCTGGGCGCGGTGATCCGCGGCGGCACCCCGCATTTCGAGTACGTGGCCGGCGAGTGCACCAAGGGACTGTCCTCGGTGTCGCTGAAGTTCGATATCCCGATCGCCTTCGGCGTGCTGACGGTCGACAGCATCGAGCAGGCGATCGAGCGGGCCGGCACCAAGGCCGGCAACAAGGGCGGCGAGGCCGCCATGTCGACAATTGAAATGATCAACCTGCTCAGGAGCCTGGACGGCTGAGGCCGCGAACGGCGATGGAATTCTCCGTACATGCACGGGCACGCTCGCGACGCTTCGCCATGCAGGCCCTGTACCAGTGGGATCTGTCGGGCACGGACCTGGCCGAGATCCAGCGCCAGTTTACCGAGGCGGAGGATTTCAGGCGGGCCGACAGGGACTACTTCGTCGAGTTGCTGCAGTCGGTTCCGGCCAGGCTTGAAGCCATCGACCGTGACATTGCCGAATACCTGGACCGGCCCATGGACCAGGTCGACCCCGTCGAGCGCGCCATACTGCGCATTGCCACCTACGAACTGCTGTACCGGATCGATGTGCCTTATCGTGTCATCCTCAACGAGGCAATCACCCTGACCCGAAAGTTCGGTGCCGAGCAGGGGCATGCCTTTGTCAACGGTGTGCTCGACAGGCTGGCACACAGGCTTCGTCCTGACGAGTACAGCCGCAAGCCACAACAGGTCAACGGTCTCTGATCGAGCGCCTGTCATCCCGGTCATCCTCCATGGCCCTGTCAGAATTCGAACTTATCCGGCGCTACTTTGACCGTCCGCAGGCCGCGGCCGGGCGTGATGACGTTGTGCTGGGTATCGGCGATGACGCTGCCGTGGTGAGGGTGCCTGACGAGCGCGACCTGGTGCTGTGCATGGATACCCTGGTTGCCGGCGTGCATTTTCCCGCGGCCACCTCGCCCGAGGCGATCGGTCACAAGGCGCTGGCCGTCAACCTGAGCGACCTGGCGGCCATGGGCGCCGAGCCCGCCTGGTTCACCCTGTCGGTGACACTGCCGCAGGCCGACGCGGACTGGCTGGCAGCCTTTGCACGGGGCCTGTTCCGCCTGGCAGACCACTACCGGGTGCAGCTGGTCGGCGGTGATGTCACGCGCGGCCCCCTGAGTGTGACCGTGCAGGCACACGGCCTGGTGCCCAGGGGTGAGGTCCTGCAGCGCAGGGGGGCGTCGGCGGGCGATTGCATCTACGTCACGGGTACACTCGGCGATGCCGGCATGGCCTTGCGACAGGGGGCGCAGGCGGCGCCGGCGCTACGCCAGCGCCTGGATTTCCCCTCGCCGCGAATCGAGGCGGGCCTGGCGCTGCGGGGGCTTGCCAGTGCCGTGATCGATATCTCCGACGGCCTGCTGGCCGACCTGGGCCATCTGCTGGAGACCGGTAATCTCGGCGCCATGCTGCAGATCGATTCACTGCCTCATTCGGCCGGCCTGACAGCGCGGGGCGTCGCCAACTCCGTGAATTCATATCATAATATTATGCTAAGTAGCGGAGATGATTATGAATTATGCTTCACTGTTCCGCCCGATCGATGCGCGGTAGCCGAATCGCGGCTGGCGGCTCTGCCGGGTGGCTGCACCGCCGTGGGTGTCATCGAGGTGGCCCCTGGCATTCGCTGCCAGCGGCAGGATGGTTCGCCCTGGGTGCCGGCCGGGGACGGCTACCAGCATTTCAGGAACGGCAATGGCTGAACCGGTCACTGCCCGCCAGTTGCTGAATCCCTCCTGCTTCCTTGCCCTGGGCTTTGGCAGCGGCCTGCTGCCGGTGGCGCCGGGCACGGCCGGTACCCTGGCCGCCATACCGCTCTACCTGCTGCTGCAGGACCTGTCGCTGGGCGCCTACCTCGCGCTGGTGCTGGTGTCTGTGTTCGGCGGCATACTGGTCTGCGGCTACACCGCCGCGCGACTCGGTGTGCATGACCATCCCGCGATTGTCTGGGACGAGATTGTCGGCTACCTGATCACGATGACCGCGGCACCGGCCGGCTGGTTGTGGGTCGCGGCAGGCTTTGTCCTGTTTCGCCTGTTCGACATTCTCAAGCCCTGGCCGATTGGGTGGTTTGACCGCCGCGTACACGGCGGGACAGGGATCATGCTGGATGACGTGATCGCGGGTGTGTTTGCCGGGGCCCTGTTGCAGATGATGGTGTATTTACTGTAACTGGCATGTGGCGCCTGTCTTCACCGCGGAGACGCACGACTGCAGTGATGCAGGAGGCAGGGTAGCGCATGGAGCCGTTACCGAGAGGGCGCAGACAGGACTTCTTCGTCGCGAAGGGCAGGGGATACCTGCGGGTTACAAAGGTGTCTGCAGGCCGGATCAGGCCGAAGGCCGTCATCCGGCACAGGGGGCTCTACCGCTGTCGGGTTACGCTGCTGTGCACCTGACCCGACCTGCCTGTCCCTTGCGGTGAAACCCCTTACCCGCCAGGTACCGGTCGCAGCCAGCGCCGGCAGGGTTGATCGGCCACCGGCTGCGGTGCGGTGACCCGCGCCTCCGGTCGCCGGCCATGAGCGGCTGGCGAACACCAGCGGCTATGGCGATTGCCGCGCCGACCACGACCGTCAGTACCGGGAGCAACCGTGGCTAGCCGGGATAGGGCAGACGTGACAGCTGTCCGGCCTGAACATCTCCGAAGAGTACCTTCAACATGCCTGCCCCTACTGTTTGATGTGGCGATGAATATCGCGGATTGACCTGGATTTGTCAGCGAAAATTACCGCAGGACCGCCGGTTCCGGCCGTACTCCCCTATAATGGCGCCCGGCACCAGGCTACGACGGACCGCTGATCATGCAAGCGCTATCACGCACAGAACGACTGCTGCGCCTGTTCACCGTGGTAAAACCCGGCGAAGGCGGCACCGCGGTCATGATGTTCGCCAACGTGTTTCTCATCCTGCTGGCCTACTATTTCATCAAGCCGCTGCGCGAGGGCTGGATCGCGGTCTCTGATATCGAGGGCCTGACCAAGATGGAGGTCAAGGCCTATTCCAGCTTTGCCCAGAGCATCCTGCTGCTGTTCGTGGTCGGCTGGTATGCACGCCTCGCGGACCGCTGGGATCGCGTCACCCTGTTCACTCGCGCCACGCTGTTCTGCATCTCCAACATGGTGATCTTCTGGTTCCTGCAGCCCCACTTCTTTTTCGAGCAGCTGCCGCTGTCCGGCATTGTCTACTACCTGTGGGTCGGCATGTTCGGCGTGTTCGTGGTGGCGCAGTTCTGGACCTTTTGCGCCGACATCTATACCGATGAACGCGGCAAACGCATGCTGCCCTTTATTGCGGTCGGCGCGACTTCCGGTGCCGCGTTCGGCTCATGGGTCGTCGACAAGCTGGTCTCTTCCGGCACCGTGCCAACCGAGGCCCTGCTACTGATCGCCGTCCTGCCCCTGCTCGCCTCCATCGTACTGGTGCGCAAGGTCGACCAGCGCGAGAACCGCCATGGCGAAACAGCCAACGAGCCGGTGCCGGGCAAGGATGCCAGCAAGGCCAGCATCTGGAGTGGTGCAAGGCTGGTACTGGTAAGCAAGTTCCTGCTGCTGGCGGCACTGGTCACGCTGTTCACCAACTGGGTCAATACCAATGGCGAGAACCTGCTGTTTCGTGTCATTCAGGAATCACTTGCCGTGCAGGCCGGTGCAGAGGGGATTACCGATGAACGCATGCTGCAGGAGTTTGTCCGCGACGGCACCACCGGTTTTTACGGCAACTTCTATTTCTGGGTAAACTGTGTTGCGCTGATATTGCAGGCCTTCGTCGCGTCCCGCCTGCTGAAGTACGGCGGCTTTGCGGCCATCCTGCTGATACTGCCGGTGATCGCGCTGACCTCCTATACACTGATGGCGCTGCTGCCGGTGCTGGCAGTGGTCAAGGTGATGAAGATCGCCGAGAACGCCACGGACTATTCGCTGAATAACACCTCGCGCCACGTGCTGTGGTTGCCGGTCAGTTCCGCCATGAAGTTTCGCGGCAAGCCGGCCATCGATACCCTGTACGTTCGCCTGGGTGACGGCCTGGCCGCGATAACGGTGCTGGTTGGTGTGCACCTGCTGGCACTGGCCACTGCACAGTTCTTTGCCTTCAACGTGTTCCTGGTCCTGTGCTGGCTGGTCGCCGGCGTATTGCTGGTGAAGGAGCACCGCCGTGCGGGTGAGGCTGTTCCCGGGGGTGGGAAGTAGCAGTTCTGGTGCACCATGGAACAGGTGTTCTGCAACCGGATCGCTGCCCTTGCGGGAATCGGGAATCCTCGCGGGATATCACCATGTCAGTCGGACAAATGCTGCAACTTCCTGTTGACCCGTTCCTGGCGGGGCAGTGAACGGTCAAAGCCGTAGATCGACGCTTCCCAGTGGCCGTACATCGGGTTCGGAAGGATAATCCACTCGCTGCCCCAGCGAGCCCCGTGCTGTTCTGCAAGCGAAAGGCGCGCTGCCGGACTGACCTTTGAACCGCTGAGGAAATCATCCAGGTTGTCGCCGACGATCAGCAGGATGCGATAACGTCCTGCCAGCTTGCTGCGCTGCTGCCCCTTGCTGGTCGCCGGCGTGCCGTCATTCAGCAACAACAACGCCTGGTCGGCCAGCGGCAGGCCGTAGGCCTGCAGGTTGCGTGTCGTGCAGTCGCGCAAAGACTCCGGGCGTGCGCTGTAGTAGGCAATCGTGACGCCCCGGGCCGTGGCGTAGTCCATGAAGGGCTTCACACCGGGTATGGCCGGGGCAAACGCCTCACACCATGCGGAAAACCGCTCAAGCGTATGTTGCTCGCCTGCCAGTATCATCTGCGTGTTGTAACCGCTGTTGTCCAGCACGGTTTGATCGATATCCATCAGGATAACCGGAGGCAGGTTCGCATAGTCACCCTGTTGTTCCAGCGCGGCAGTCCACTGCGGATCGGCCAGTGCGCGGTCGATATTCACCCGTGCATTGTGGTAGGCCTGTGTGGTACTGGCGGCATACTCCGCAGACGTCTGCGTCCACAGGGAGGCATTCAGGGATTCGTGGGGCCCTGGCACAACCGGCCGGTTGCTGCATGCTGACAGCAACACCGTAGTGGAGAGTGCAAGCAGGCATGCCAGACGGGTCATGGTTCACTGACCATCATTTCATGGATCGGCTTGATCATGCGGCTCAGCCAGGCACCGCCGTTGGCATCTTCCACAAGCCCGACAATGATGTACCTTGTCCGGCCCGCCTCGCAAATGGCACTGTCACCGTGCCACTGCTTCCAGGAACCGGACTTGCGGTAGATGTTCACATCCGGGTAGCCGGCCAGCCCCTTGACGAACTTGTGCCTGATGCCCGGCTCGCCGAGCATGGACTTCATCTCGCGCTGCAACTCACCCTCGACGATCTGGCCGGTCTCCATCAGGTAGTAGAAACGCGCCACCTGCATCGCCGTCGCGCCATGCGAGAGGTTGTGCAACGGGTCACGCCGGTAGGCCGGCGACTTGCCGTATTCCTTGCCGACCCAAAGCCCGCCTCCGGATTCGATATCATAGAGATCGAACTCGTCCAGCTGCAGGATCTCGTTGAGACGCTCCTTGCCGATCCTGTTCAGCATGTGTGTGGCCTCCTTGTTTGAGGAATAGCGGATCATCTCGTGCAGCGATCGGCTCGTCTCCTCGTCCAGTTCCATGTTGCCTTCGCGAATCTCGATAAAGGCACCCAGCAGAATAGCCAGCTTGGGAATACTTGCAGCATAGATCATACGGTTGCCGTTAATCTCTGCAACGCGGGGTTTCTTCAGATCGGAAATGTCCACCAGCACCACGGCAAGCCGCTTTTCCCTGATAACCTTGTGGTAGCCCAGTGTCGCCATGATGCCGTCGAGCTGTTGCTGCAGTTCGGCGTCGTGACTGTCCCACAGGCGCGGGTAGCCGCCCCTGTTCGCCGCGTT
>JBFELL010000001.1:0-49362 GCA_041552135.1 Gammaproteobacteria bacterium | reverse complement strand
TCCTGCGTCCAGGCTGGGAGAGTTTCGTGGGCGCGGGTCCCCTGCCCATGCGCCACGGCCTCACCATGGGCGAACTGGCCCTGTGGTTTGTGCGTACCCTGGACCTGGACGTGGAATGCGAGGTGGTGACCATGGAGGGTTGGGCGCCGGGGAACGGGCCGGGCTATGGCTGGCCCCTGGGCGAGCGCAGCTGGATCAACCCCAGTCCCAACGCGCCCAATCTCTGGATGGCTCGTTGCTATGCCGGCACGGTCATGCTGGAGGGCACAACCCTGTCGGAGGGGCGTGGCACCACCCGGCCCCTGGAACTGTTCGGGGCACCGGACCTGGAACCCCGGAAGCTCCTGGCGGAGATGCAGCAACTGGCTCCCCAGTGGCTGCAGGGATGCCGGCTGCGCGAGTGCTGGTTCGAACCCACCTTCCACAAGCACGCGGGAAAGCTGTGCGCCGGGGTGCAGATCCATGTGGAGGACGGGGCCTATGATCATGGCGCCTTCCGTCCCTGGCGGCTGATGGCCCTGGCCTTCAAGGCCCTGCGTCGGCAGCAGCCGGATTACCCGCTTTGGCGAGACTTCCCCTACGAGTACGAGGTCGACCGCCTTGCCATCGATCTGATCAATGGCAGTGAACTCCTTCGCCAGTGGGTGGACGACCCGCAGGCCACGCCGGCTGACCTGGAAGTCCTTGCCGGGGCAGACGAGGCGGCATGGATCGCCGGGCGGGAAGCGGTGATGTTGTATCGGTGACGTGCCACGGATGCCAGATCGGCACCAACAAAACTGCAAGGCCGGATGCACGGTGAATGCCCTGCTGATGATCCCTGGACTCAGCCCGGTCTGGCAGCCATCACGATATCCCATGTGGCGGTGAAATCGATATCAGCTGCGCCAGAGGGTTTGAATTCTGTTATCACCAGGTGACGCCAGGCTTCAGGTACACGCTGGTAGAGAAAGTCACTCGCGTTACGGGGATCGCCTGCGGCATAGAGCTGCGTGGTAAAGGGCTTTTCACCTGCGGGGAAGACCGCCACGTGGATGTGGGGTGTTCGTCCGGGATACGGCACCGGGCGGATGGTCCGGAACCGGTAGCGACCCTGCCTGTCGCTGATGGTATGCCCGATGCCCTGGAAAGCCGGGTCGATGGGACGGTCGCCCGTATCATGTGGATGCCGGTAGCGGCCGTTGATGTCGCACTGCCAGATTTCGATGCGCAACCCGTCCAGTGGCCGCCCGTTCTGATCGAGGATGCGGCCACCCAGATCTGCAATCTGGCCCGATGCCGTCTGTTCCTGTCCTGCAACCTGTGTCAGATCGTTGTCATCATCCAGTGGCAGATCCCGAGGGTAGAAGGGGCCGGCCGACTGGCGTGGGGTAGGGCTTTGCAAGGTGGCTGCCACTGGCACGGCATGCATGGCCAGTAAAGCGGTGGTGCCCTGCAGAAATCGCCTGCGCGTCATTTTGTTCATTGTCTGACTCCGGTAAACGTTAATTTTAAGACCTGTGAATCTGTCACGGGTTCACCGGTACTTCACCGAACAGCCATCGGGCCTGGTAACCGGGGTGCTGACGGGCTTGCCCGCAGCCAGTTCCTGCAAGGCAGCGCGTACATATTGCGTGGCCTGCGGGATGTCATCCGGACTGGCCGTGCTGATGCTGTCCATGCCGCCCATGTAAACCAGCACGCCGGTTGCGTCGATGATGAACATATGGGGTGTCGTCCTGGCATGGTAGGCCCGGCCGATCCTGCCCTCGCTGTCGAGGATGACGGCAAGCGGTGCTGCCTTGCGTTTTCGGGTCAGTTCCTCAGCCGCCTCCGGACTCACATGGCCCTGCTTGCCCGGGGCCGAGGAAATGATCGATAGCCAGACCACCCCCTGCGCGGCGGCCTCACGCTGCTGCGCCTGCATATTGCCGGCGCCATAATGCTTGCGGACGTAGGGACAATCGTGATTGGTCCATTCCAGGACAACGGTTTTGCCGCGGTAGTCGGCCAGGCGATGGACATTTCCCCCGGTGTCCACGCCCTCGAACCCGGGGGCGGGTTCACCTACCCGCAAGGCGGCGCCCGAACCACAGGCATACAGGACGGTGATGATCAGCGGTATCTGAAAAAAACGTTTCAACATGACATTTCTCCTGTTTCTAGAGTTTGCCGATGGCTTCGGCAACGATGCCTTCGGTCAGCAGCTGGGGCAGCACCAGCGGCTGCCCGTCTGCCGGTGGATACAGCAGGTAAAGGGGTACACCACTGCGTCCATAGCGTTCCAGCTGGCGCGTTATCGCAGGATCCCGGCGGGTCCAGTCGGCAACCAGGTAGGCGATGGATCGGGCTTCGAACAGCTGACGCGTGTTGTCCGTTGACAGGGCCAGCTGCTCATTGACCTTGCAGGTGATGCACCATGCTGCGGTGAAATTGACGAATACCGGCCGCCCTGCAGCGGTGAGCTCCTGTACCTGTTGCTCGGACCAGGGCCTGTCATTGCCGTAGTGGGGCTGCGCAGCCGGGTCAGCTGCCAGCATCGGGCCGATGACCAGCACCAGGGCGGCGGCTGTGCAGCCGCCCAGCAGCCAGAGTCGCCAGCCCCCCGGACGCCACTGGCCAAAAAGCCATGCAACGAAGGCAACCGCCACCAGTCCCGCCAGTGCGCCACCATAGACCCAGCTACCGGTCTGCTGACTGAGTACCCACAGTAACCATGCTGCCGTGGCGAACATGGGGAAAGCCAGTGCCTGCTGAAAGCGTTTCATCCAGTTTCCCGGCGCGGGGATGAACCGAAGCCAGGCCGGGAACAGGCCCAGCAGAAAAACGGGCAGGGCAAAGCCGGCGCCGAGGCTGAGAAATACCGCCAGCGATTCCAGGGCCGGGCGCGTGATGGCGTAACCCAGTGCCGCACCCATGAAGGGCGCAGTGCACGGGCTCGCGACAACCGTGGCGAGAACACCGGTAGTGAAGGTACCCCGGAGTCCACCGACCCTGCTCAGGGACTGACCGGCGTTCATGAGTGTGCCGCCGACAGAGAAGACGCCGGCCAGATTCAGTCCCACCAGCAGCATGAGGTAGGCCAGCAGGGTAACCAGTACCGGCGACTGGAGCTGGAATCCCCAGCCCAGCGATTCACCGCTCGCGCGCAGCGCCAGCAGCACGGCAGCAAGCACGGTAAAACAGGACAACACACCGGCAGAGTAGCTGAGACCGTGGTATGCAAGGCGCTGCCGACTGGCGCCGGCTTCCCTGACGAAGCCCAGTATCTTGATGCTCAGCACCGGCAGAACGCAGGGCATGATGTTCAGTATCAGTCCACCGAGGAAGGCAAAAACCAGGGCTGTCATTGGGGTCAGATCCCGGTTTTTCGATAATGCCGGCGGCTGTGCCGCAAGCCGCACGTAATGGCCGCTTCGCACCGCCGTAGCATCGCGCACCGATTCCATCACCAGCAAGCCTTCCAGCGGGCGATTCCCGTCGGGAGGCAAATCACCGGTCGGCACGGTGAGCGTAAAACCTGTCGTACCCTGTGCCCAGCGTTGCGCGCCGCTGGCATCTACCGGTCCCCATTGCGTGGCTGCGAACCAGACATCGGCCGGGTTGCGTGGCATCGCGTCGGTCATCGCAACCGAGATTGCCAGCGTGTCGTCATCCAGGCGGTAAGTGCCCGCCGGTCTCATCGCCCCGGGCCACTGTGCCCGGGTTGCCCTGAACAGTTCACGTGTCCCGGTCGCCGTGCCGGAATCGCTGCCGGCATTACCGAGTTCAAGGGTGAGGCGACCCGATTCAGGGATGCAATCGACACGACATACCAGCCATTCGGCATTGGCTGTGATGGTCTGCGGGTCCGCCGGCAGGGGAGACGGCGGCACCTGAACAGGCACGAGTAAGGCGACACTGTCCTCATAGCCATAATTGGAGAGCGGCCCGACCCGTATGCGCTTCGGCACCGGCCAGTGGACCTCGCCGGCCTCCCACCCCTCTGGCAGCGTCCAGCGGATGACCGGTGCACTGCCGGATGCTCCCGGATTTCGCCAGTAGATGTGCCAGTGAGGGATCAGCTCGAAATGCAGCCCGATCCACAGTGTCTGGCCTGGCTGGATGCCTGACCGCTCGCTTACCAGCGTAACCGTCACATGTTCGGTAGAGACTGTTGCCGGGTCGAGGGCAAACAGGGCTGGTGGGGCAAGGATAAACGCCAGTAGCAGTGCTGCCTTGAGGAGGTGCCGTTTTTTCATGTTATCTGCGCTAGTGCGGCTGCGTTATCGCTGGTTATACACGCAAATCCGGCCATTGGATTACTGCCATGTTTTCCCTGAGGGATATCCGCCTTGTTCCGCTGTCTGTGCGGATTTTACGATTGACCCTGTGTCCAGCAGAAACGATATCGAAGTCATTCCATTACAGCTCACAGGTGATCGGGTATCCAGGCGTGGTGTGCCTGCCCCTGGCGCAGGTTAAACGGCTTGATCCGGGCACGACCTGTGCATCCCCGGTCCCGGACTGCAACAGCGGGTTCGACTGTATTGATGAGTTCCCTGATAATTGCCTGTGATGAATTCCTGACCCATTGCCAAATATGAAATAACGCAAGTTTTTACAGCAGGATACAGCCTGATTCTGGCTGAAAACCGGTATACCCCCCTGTGCCGAACTGATGATCGAGGTTATACGCCCAGGATCCCGATTTGTCTCAAACGCCGATTTGCCCGGTTCGCTCCGGGTATTCCCCTGTTTGTTGATTTGCAACGAATATTGACCCGGGTTTTGCATTGAATCTTGACCCGCCTTTCTGAGACGGATTATGGCCCGGCGTTTTATCCGGTACGAGTTTTGCCCGCCTTCTTTGCGTTGCCGGCCGAGTTCCTGAACCGATACCTGTCATTGCCGTTTCGATGATGTAGCAAGGGTGTGTGAGCCGATCCAGCATGCGCCAGTGAGTCCGGGATCACCGACAACTGATCCTGGTCAGGGGTAAAACCCCGTTGCAGGAACAGCTTTCAGCCGCGATTCAGGCAGGGGCAGGGGCTTCTGCAGGCCTGTGTCAGAACCTCGTCAGCGCCTCGATCAGGCGCACGCTTCCATTGCCAGATGCTTGGCCCGGCTGAAATCACTCTTGCCACTGCCGAGTTTCGGAATCGCCTCTACATTGACAAATACTTCGGGCCTCATCAACGGGTTGAGCCCCGATTGCCCTATCAGCTCCTTCATCCTGTCTTTGTCGATGTCACCGGCTATCAGGAGAATGACTTTTTCTCCCTTCTTGCCGTCGGGGAGTGCTGTGGTGAGTACCTCAACATCTTCCGGCAGCAATTTTCCAATGGCGTCTTCGATGGCACCGAGGCTGATCATCTCGCCACCGATTTTCGCAAAACGTGAGTAGCGATCGACAATGGTGAGGAAACCGTCCCGGTCGAGATGGCCCTTGTCACCGGTCTTGTACCAGCGTTTGCCGTCCAACTCCACGATGACATCGGCGGTCTTCCCGGGATCATTGAGGTAGCCCAGCATAACCTGTGAGCCACCGAACAGGATCAGGCCGTCTTCACCGACAGGCAGCGACTCGAGCGTGTTCGGATCAACAATACGGAAACTGCCACCAGGCAGGGGCATGCCGACGGTACCGGGCTTGTTCCCTTGCTGGACCTTCCAGTCCCGCAGGTCGATGCGGTCCGGGATGTTGACGCTGGCGACCGGTGTGGTTTCCGTGCTGCCGTAGCCTTCGTAGATCTCCTTGTTGAACCGGAGCTTGAAGGCATCCCGTACCTCCGGGTTCAGCCTTTCGGCACCGGCCACCACCACCCGCAATGAGTCAAGCATCAGCGGGTGGATATGCCGGTTTCTGCTAAACAATCGCAGGAAGGTGGAGGTGCCGCAAAATACGGTGGCCTGATGCCTTGCGATGGCCTTCGCAATTGTCAGGACATCCGTAGGGTCCGGATGAAAGATGACCGGGATGCCCTCAACCAGGGGCATGAGTCCTGTGACGGTGAGTCCGAAGGCATGAAACAGGGGCAGGCTTGCCATGATGGTGTCATCATCGCGCACGTCGAGTACATCCGATACCTGGCGGATATTGGCCATGATATTGCGGTGACTGAGGACAACGCCCTTGGGTTCTCCCTCGCTGCCGCTAGAGAAAAGGATGGCGGCGGGTTGATCAATGCCGGCACGCCGGCCGAACAGTGCATAGAGTACCCTTGCCGGCAACACGGCCGCAGAGAGCAGCAGAGAAAGCCTGGTAAACGTGCCAATCTCGTCTTTCAGGTCTTCGAGGAAGTGTACCTGAACCCGGGTCAGGAGTTCGTTCAGGTCGATGCCACGTTGCTCCAGTTTCCTGATAAAGCGTCTGGAGGTGTAAAGGCTGCCAATCTCTGCTTTTCCTGCCGCGACAAGCAGTGACTGCATGCTGGCCGTGTAGTTCAGGTTGACCACGGTCCTGCCCAGCAACAAGGCCGCCATGTTGGTGATGATGCCTGGACTGCTGGTTGGCAAGAGCAGGCCGATATTGTGCTCCGGACTACGCCTGCGAATGAGACGGGAGAATGCGATGACGGCGGTCATGGATTTGTAACCGGAGAGTGTGGTCGCTGCGCTGGCATCTGCCAGGCAGGGTTCATTGCCGCGTCGTTTTGCACTGCGCAACCACGCCAGGGGAACGGGGTCGAGGGTTTGTGTATGGTGCTCCCAGGTATCGATCGAGAGTTCGAGTACCTGCCTTTTCAGTTCGTGCGCCGGCGTGTCCATGGGCAGGGGCTTGCCGAAGGCGACGATGACGTCCCCGCGCAGGCGCGTGTTACGGATCTCCCGGAGTTTTCCGCTCGAGCGCGAGAAGCGGCTGCCCCAGAGGCCGCGTAAGTAGAACGGCAGAATAATGCCATCCACGCCTTCGATGGTGCGCTCATAACCATGCTTGAATTCACCCAGCTGCCCGCTGCGGCTGATTGCCCCTTCCGGAAACAGGCAAACGACTTCGCCTGCGCGCAACAGTTCGTTGATCTGTTGCAGCGCATCCTTGCTCTGGCCCGCGGCGATCGGAATGACGCCGAAGAAATCAAGGAACCATTTCAGATACCAGCGCTGATAGATTAGCTGATGCATTACAAAGCGCACCGGCCGCGGGCAGGCGATCTGGATCATCGCCCAGTCGAGCCAGCTGATGTGATTGCCCAGCATCAGCACGCCGCCGGTACCAGGCAGGTTTTCAAATCCCAGGACCTTGATACGGTAGGTGCTGGAGAACACTCGCGCAATGACATAACGCACCAGCGATTGTGGCAGTTGATAGACGGTATAGAGGGCGCCCGCCAGGGCCGTGATGGTCAGTATGTGAAACAGGCCGATACTGCTGATGCCGTAGATGGCAAAGAAGACAGTCAGGCACAGGAATGCCAGCATGACCACGTTTTGCACCCAGTTGTTGCCTGCCAGCACGGTGCCCAGCTGGTCATCCCGGGCATGGAACTGAATCAATGCATTGAGTGGTACGATGAACATGCCGCCACAGATGCCCAGCAACAGAAAGTCGATGACCAGCAGGGTATTCGAGTTCAGTTGTGGCAGGAAAAAGAGTGCACCAACGATGCCCAGCGCACCCAGCGGTACGAGGCCCGTTTCGATGTGATGCCTCGAGGATTGACCGGCCAGCAGGGAGCCGATGATGATGCCGAAACCGGAACAGGCCAGTATTCCCTGAATGACAACGGTGTTGCTCTCACCCAGCGTCTCCTTGGCGAAGGCCGGGAAGGTGGCCAATACGACCTGCGAGATTCCCCAGAACGCGGACAAGCCCACAATCGAAAGCCAGATGGTTCTGTTTGCCAGGATCTTGTTCAGATTGTCCCGCAGGTAGTGCCCCGTGCTGTACTGTATTACGTCAAAGTGCTGCCCGGCCGCTGCGGCCTCACGGGGTGGCAGTCGCATGGCAAACATCAATTCAAGCGATGAGCACATCACCAGAATCCAGCCGAGCGGTGCAATCGCCTGCAATATTTGTGATTCATTTTCATAGCTCATCCCGTCCAGACTCCGCTCAAAAAACACCGAGAAGGAGAAGATGCCAACGAGGATGGCCACAATGGTGATTGCCTGCACGACGGCATTGGCAATGGCCAGCGGCTCCTTGCCTGTCAGTTCCTTGATGTAGCCGTACTTTGACGGCGAATAGAAGGCGCTTTGTACCGCCAGCAGAAAGGTCAAGGCAAAGGAAAGCTGGAACCACCCGCGGTAGTAGGAGAGGGTGATCAGCAGGGTCAGACCGACGGCAACGGCCGCACTGACTTTCATGATCAGGGGTTTCTGGTGTTTGTCGGAGAGATAGCCGGCAGGTGAAAAGAGCAGTACGAACGGCAGCAGTATCAGGCCGTTCACGATGGCTGTCAGGATGATCTGGGTCTGGCCATCATAGATCTTGAAGACCGTATTCTGGATCAGAATCTTGTGTCCCAGATCGACAAAGGCGTTCAGAAAGATAATCAGGATAAACGGGAGGAACCCCGTTAGTTTGAACAATTTGTCCATCGATGGTGGCCTGTGTTGTTCCTGTTGCGGTGGATTTGGGTTATCTGTTCACGGTTTTGCGTTGGATATCACTGCACGGATCAGCTATCGGTGAACCCCCCGGGATAGCCGGTGATCAGGGTCCTGGTTAAATCCTGTACCGAATCAATTGTGCGGGAAAGCCGGTCGATCCGTTTCACATACCCCTTGCCCCGCTTGAGCATCGTGTCCCCGGTCCACTCACGCAGGTCATCGCGGGCCAGTTTCCGCATAATGGTATTGATGGATGTCACTTTCTGCTTCTTATCACTCAAGCGGGCAGGTTGGGCACGCTGCGCTTGGCCCAACCTGCAAGAGCCGAATTCAGCCATCGCGAATGCATTCGCGTCTGCAGGCAGGGTTGCTGCCAGCGGCGCTCCTTCACCCACCCGTAGGAGCGGCGCCTCGCCGCGATTCGCGCCGGGGGCGGCGCTCCTGCAGTGCTGCGCCGGGACCGCACGCTCGGTGAATTGCGCAATCCCTACACCGGGAGGCATTTCATCCGTTGAATCAGCGCTCGAAACCGGACCAGCGGCCGGGATTTATGCGAGGATCGGGTTTTCTCCAGCTCGTTGCCTGAAGATTTTCTCGTCTTCTCCCGGTCATGCCCGGCCTGCAGCCCCAGCCAGAACCGGTCTGCAGTCCCCGGGGCACGGCCGAGCCGGAGTGCGGTATCCGCCGTGACGGCACGCCTGGCGTCGACGATTTCGCTGCAGTGGTTTCATGAACGCTATTGTACTAGCATGGTGCGAGCTTTATGCGCGTTGTCAACCAGCCTGGTGCCATGTCCCAACCCGATTACAAGGGCGGCAGCATCGTCAACCTGATGGCGTCGCTGGTCCCCGGTCTCGGCGGCACGCCGCAGGTTTACGGGCCGCTGCGTGCGCTCGAACCCGGGCGCTTGCAGGGCTATCGCACTATCGTGCTGCTGGTGGTTGATGGCCTCGGCCATCAGTTTCTCGCCCGGGCCGGGGCAGGCGGCCTGTTGCGTGCCCATTTGCGGGGCCGTATTACCTCGGTGTTCCCGGCCACCACTGCCACGGCAATTACCACCTTCTACACCGGGCTGGCGCCACGCCAGCACGGTCTGACCGGCTGGCATACCTGGTTCAGGGAACTTGGCTGCGTACTGAAGGTATTGCAGACACGCCCCCGTTATGGCGGTGTCTCGCTGGGCGAGGCGGACATCGACGCCACACGCCTTTTCGACCATGTGCCGGTGTTCGACCGCCTGGGGGTGCGCAGCCATGTGATTGCGCCGCAATACATTGCACACAGCGACTTCAATCTTGCCCATCGGGGCCGGGCCGAGGTGCACGATTACCACACGCTGGAGCAGCTGTTTGACCGGGTCACCCGGCTTGTGCGCACTGCCAGGGGGCGCAGTTACGTCTACGCCTACTGGCCGGGGCTGGACCGCATCGCCCATGAGCACGGCAGTGCCAGTGACGCGGCACAGCACCACCTTGCCGAACTCGATGCCGGGTTCGGGCGCTTGCTGGGCGACATCGCCGGCAGCGATACCCTGGTGATCGTGACCGCGGACCACGGCATCATCGATACGGCCAGGGAACGCGTCATTGACCTTGAGGACCATCCGCAACTGGCCGAGACCCTCGTGCTACCCCTGTGCGGCGAGCCGCGTGTGGCCTACTGTTATGTGCGGCCCGATCGTCGCCGGGACTTCGAGCACTATGTCCGCCACGAGCTGGCGCCGTACGCCACGCTGTGGCCGAGCCATGAGCTTGTCGCACGAAACTACTTCGGTCCGGGTATTTCGCACCCGCGGCTGCACGAGCGGGTTGGCGACTACACCCTGATCATGAAGGACAACTTTGTCATCAAGGACTGGTTGTTCGCAGAGCATCGCTATTCGCAAGTTGGCGTTCACGGTGGTCTGAGCGATGAGGAACTGTATGTGCCGCTTGTCGTGGCGCCGTGCTGAGAGCTGTATCTCCGGCTGGTGGCAAGGTCCCCTGGTTAACCGTCACACTGAGACCTCTCCCCTTTGCGCCGATTGCCCTGGTTGTATATCAGGTCGAGGACAGGCGCGTTTCCTCCCGCGTGCCACTGTCGAACAGGATCATCTCCCAGGCATCGGTGTCGCGGCCATAACGCAGAATGTAGATACCGTCATCGTCGCCGCGCACCTTGAAGTGGCTATGGGCCGGGTCCAGCCAGCGATCGATGATCTCGGTCACCCTGATCTCGCGCTTGCCGATGAAAAAGCGGCGTGGTGATTCCTCTGCGCGGTAACCGGCGTAGCATTCGACCCTGACGGCAGCCGTTTCTCCTGCATGACGGACGGCTCCGGCGGCCTGTTCCTCGCTGTTGCTCATCACTTTTCCTCGATGCTGATCAGGGGGTCGCTGATCCACGTGCCATTGCACCTGGGGCACTTGCCGGGCTTGTGCAGTTTGTCCTTGTGGAAAACGAAACCGCATTTCCTGCAAGTGGCAGGTGTGATTATGGCATGGTATGGCATATGCTTCAGTGACCTGATCAGGTGGTGCAGGTCATCTTCCAGCGCCCTGGGGCGGACCCCCAGCAGCAGGGCCAGTTGATTGAGTGAAGCCGGCCGGTCCTGCAACAGCCCGATAAGGTCTTTTCTGAACATCGCTCCCCCTCAGGCGCTGCACGCAGCAGGTGCGTCACCAGCGGCTCCGGCGCCGGTCCAGGTTATGCAGACCGTACCTTGCGGCCAGTGCCAGGGCTGACTCGAACTCTCCCGGGCGCAGCGGCCTGTCCAGGGGCGGGTACTCCCCGGCCCTGTAGCAGGGGTGGTACTGGTCCATCAGGTTGAGATAGGTCGACAGCGAGATCTCCCCGGCGATAAAGGCCAGCACCTGTTCGGTGCCGGCGAGATTTCCGGGCAGCACCAGGTGGCGGACCAGCAGGCCGCGTTGCGCGATACCGTGCCCGTCCAGCACCAGGTCGCCGACCTGGCGGTGCATTTCCCTTACGGCCGTGCGATTGGACTCGACGTAGTTGCGCACCCTGGAATAGCGCCGGGCGACACTCGAGTCCCCGTATTTCATGTCCGGCATGTAGATATCGACGATGCCATCCAGCAGGGCCAGCGCCTCGGGACTGTCGTAGCCGCCGGTGTTGTAGACCAGTGGCAGGCGCAAACCGCTGCGGGCGGCGATCTCGACGGCACGGATGATCTGTGCGACCACGTGACTCGGCGAGACCAGGTTGATGTTGTGGCAGCCCTGCCGCTGCAGGGCGAGCATCATCCCGGCCAGTTCATCCGGCTCGACCTCATGCCCCGTGCCCTTGTGGCTGATGTCCCAGTTCTGGCAAAAGACGCAGCGCAGATTGCACCAGCTGAAGAAAATGGTGCCCGAACCGCGTGAGCCACGCAGCGGGTCCTCTTCGCCGTGGTGCGGGCCGAAACTGTAGACCACGGCATGCTCGCCGGTGCGGCAGACCGCGCCCTTGCGGGTTTTCAGGCGGTTGATATGGCAATAGCGGGCGCACAGATCGCAGTCTTGCAGGTGGCGCCAGGCGGCCGATGCACGCCCTGCCAGCGTGCCGCGCTCGAGCAGCGCCAGGTAGGCGGGTGCGAATGGCGGTTGAGCGTTTCGTGCTTGCATGGCGATGACCCGGGAGGCGATCGGTCAGGCATCCCTGTGCTAAGGCTAGCAGAGCGCTGCCTGAGGTGTTATGAAGGTGTGGCCGGCGCACGTGCACCGATCCACTGCCGTCCCGGCGTGCGCCGATACACTCAGGTGCCGGGGTGGACGGGCGGCGGTTAACCTCGGGGTGTATGCCTGCGGTCGCGGGCGCTGTTGGCGGGATCAGGGCAGTGGGTGAAGGGGAGAGCGTGACGGGAGAGACCGAGCAAGGCGCGGATCAGGCGACCCGGGTCAGTGCGGATGCCCTGCTGCAGCAGGTGCGCGGGCTGGCGCTGGAGCTGCATCCGCGACGCGGCCGGTCCCTGCGTGTCACGCTGGACAGTGCGCTGGATCGCGAGCTGGGCTTCGACAGCCTGTCGCGGGTGGAGCTGCTGCTGCGCCTGGAGCGCAGTTTCGGCGTCAGCCTGCCGGAACAGTTGCTGGTCGGTGCCGAGACGCCGCGCGACCTGTGGCGGGCGGTACAGGCCGGCAAGGTCGCGGGGCATCCCGCACCCGCGGCGCAGGCCCGGGCGCCATTGATGGACGAACCGGTGGAGGTGCCCTACACGGCCGGGACGTTGCCGGAGATGCTCGACTGGCATGTGCTCAGCCATCCGCAGCGCCCCCACGTCTACCTGTACGGCGAGCGCGAGGAACCCGAAACGATCACCTACGCGCAGCTGGCCGCCGGCGCGCAGGCCCTGGCCGCCGGCCTGCAGGTGCGAGGCCTGCTGCCCGGCCAGAGCGTGGCCATCATGCTGCCCACCGGTCGTGACTACCTGTTCAGCTTTTTCGGCATCCTGCTGGCCGGCGGCATCCCCGTGCCCATCTACCCCCCGCTGCGTCCGTCGCAGCTCGAGGATCACATGCGCCGCCATGCCGGGATTCTTGCCAACGCACAGGCGCTCCTGCTGATCACGGTCAGCGAGGCGCGACGGGTCGGGCGTCTGCTCAAGGGGCAGGTCTCCTGCCTGCGCGAGGTGGTCACGCCGCAGCAACTGGCGGCCACGGCGACGGCCTTCTCCAGCCGACCGGTCCGGGCACAGGACATCGCCTTTCTGCAATACACCTCGGGCAGCACCGGCCAGCCCAAGGGCGTCATTCTCACTCATGCCAACCTGCTGGCCAATATCCGAGCCATGGGCGAGGTGATACAGGCCGATTCCACCGATGTCTTTGTCAGCTGGCTGCCCCTGTACCACGACATGGGGCTGATCGGCGCCTGGCTGGGCAGCCTGTATTACGGCATACCGCTGGTGCTGATGTCGCCGCTGGCCTTTCTGGCGCGCCCGGCGCGCTGGCTGTGGACCATTCACCGGCATGGCGGCACCCTGACCGCGGCGCCCAACTTCGCCTTTGAGCTGTGCCTGAACAAGGTGACCGGGCGCGAACTCGAGGGTCTGGACCTGGGCAGTCTGCGCCTGGCCTTCAACGGCGCCGAGCCTGTCAGTCCCCACACGGTACGCCGCTTCGTCGAGCGGTTCGCCCCCTACGGCTTCCGGGCTCAGGCCATGGCACCGGTCTATGGTCTGGCCGAGGCCGCGGTGGGTCTGGCTTTTCCGCCCCCGGGGCGTGGCCCCTGCATCGATCGCATCGAGCGCGAAACCTTCATCACCCGTGGTCAGGCCGTCGCGGTGCCGGACACGGCCCGGGGGGCGCTGGAGTTCGTCGCCTGTGGCCAGCCGCTGCCTGGCTATCAGATCCGCATCGTCGATGCGGCCGGACGCGAGCTGCCGGAACGGGAGGAAGGCCGGCTGGAATTCCAGGGGCCATCGGCGAGCAGCGGTTACTTGCGCAACCCCGAGGCGACCCGGCGCCTGTTTGACGGGGCGTGGCTGGACTCGGGCGACCGGGCCTATGTCGCCGAGGGCAACGTCTACCTGACCAGCCGGGTCAAGGACATCATCATCCGCGGCGGGCGCAACGTCTACCCCTACGAGCTGGAGGAGGCCGTGGGTGATATCCCAGGTATCCGCAAGGGCTGTGTGGCGGTATTCGGCAGCCCGGATCCCGCCTCCGGCACCGAGCGGCTGATCGTCGTTGCCGAAACCCGTGAGGAGGAGGCCGCTGCACTGGACGCCTTGCAGGCCCGGCTCCAGGGGGTCGCCGCGGATCTGCTGGCTATGCCGCCCGACGAGGTGGTGCTGGCGCCGCCGCATACGGTGCTGAAAACCTCCAGCGGCAAGATCCGCCGTGCGGCCGTGCGCGAGCTGTTCGAGGCGGGGCAGATCGGCCGGCAGCCACGCGCCGCCTGGCGGCAGATCGTGCACCTCACCCTGGCCTCGTTGCGGCCGCGCCTGCGCAGCGTGTGGCGCAAGCTCTCTGACACGGGCTATGCCGCTTATGCCCATGGTGTCTTCTGGCTGCTGGCTCCCCCCGTATGGCTGCTGGTTGCGTTATTGCCCCGCGCCTCCTGGCGGTGGTCGGTGATGCGCCGGGGGGCAAGGCTGCTGTTCCGGCTTGTCCGCACCCCGTTGTTGGTAGAGGGGCTCGAACAATTGCCCAGGGGGCAGGCCTGTGTGATCGTCGCCAATCATGCCAGCTATCTGGACGGCGTGATGCTGGTGGCGGCCCTGCCGATGGAGTTCTCTTTCGTGGCCAAGGCGGAGCTTGCCGGCCAGTTTATTGCGCGCCGCTTCCTGCAGCGCATCGGTGCCGTGTTCGTGGAGCGCTTCGACAAGCAGCGTGGCGTGGACGATGCCCGGCGCACCGTGCAGACCGTCCGGGGCGGCCGCCCGCTGGCATTTTTTCTCGAGGGCACCTTTACCCGCATGCCGGGTCTGCTGCCGTTTCATATGGGGGCCTTTGTCGCCGCTGCCGAGGCCGGCGTCCCGGTGGTGCCGGTTACGATCCGCGGGACCCGCTCGCTGCTGCGTGCCGATTCCCGCTTTCCGCGCCGGGGGGCGGCGCGCATTATCGTCGCGGCGACGATCATGCCGCCCGGCACGGACTGGGACGCGGCGGTGCAGTTGCGCGATGCCGCCCATGCCGCCATCCTGCAGCACCTGGGTGAACCGGATCTGGCCCAGGCGCCACCGTACCTGTGACGTTCGGGAGGGGCGAATCAGCCGTCCCTCATGGCGCTTGCATGAATGCGTACACCTCCCGCAGACACCGTTGCGAAACCCGGATACCGAACTGATCGGCCAGTTGCTGTTGCGCCTTCTCCAGCGAGGGCGGTGGCGGCGAGAGGCGATCGAGAAAGGCGGACAGGTCCTCATGTATCGCCCAGGGATAGATCAGCCAGCGCCAGCGGATGATCTTGCGGGCGTAATAATCCACACTGATGCGGGTCGTGGTCTTGTCGTGCATGACGGCGCTGCGAATTTCACGGGGATGCGAGGCCTGCAAGTGCGCCATGGCGACCTGCAGGGTATCGCCACTGTCGTTGACATCATCCATGAGCAAGACCCGCTGGTCCCGGATATCCGTACACAGCGGATAGCGGATAACGGCCTGCGCCTGTCTGGAACTGCCGGACAGATAATGTTCTATCCTGATGCTGGTCAATGCCATGATATCCAGGCAATCGCACACCAGGCGCGCCGGCACCAGACCGCCGCGGCCAATTGCGATGACGATGTCAGGCCGGTAACCGGAGACCTTCAACAAGCTTGCCAGGCGCCGGCACAGGCGGTGTACCTCAGGCCATGAAATCAGTTCGCAGCGCATCTGTCCTCCTTCGCGAAATGCCCCGGATACACGCAGACGATGACAGTAACACAGCCTGCCCCCGGGCAACTGCCTGCCGCGCCGTCATCTCAGCGGTGTGCGCCTCAGGGCCGGTGGCACGCCTTTGCCGGTTCAGTGCAGCGCTATAGCCCATCGATCCGGGCCGAGTTCCGTGCAGTCGATCCGCGTCGCCATGAACTGCTGCAGCACGGCGATATTCGTGGTGGTGTGCCGGCTGGGCCGCAACGTCACATAACTGCCGCCGCCGGACAGTGCCAGCGGCAGCAGCAGCTGGTCTGCCAGGTACTCACCTACCGGCACCCCTGCGGCCAGGTAGCGGCGCACGCGTTCCACGAGCCGTGACGCCACGGTTTCTGCCCTGACACCACGCCTGCCGAAACCGGTGAACACCTCCGTGATGTGCCGGCTCCTGATGATCAGGGTCACCACGTTGCCCGGCCCCGATGCCGAGGTGACCTCGCGGGCCTGCATGTGTTGCGCGGGCAGGCCGAGTTCCGAACCGATGACCTGCAGTTCCCTGTCCGCGATATGCAATGGCAGGTGCGATACCAGGGCACTTGCCGTTTGCGCCATGACCGGCCCGCGAACCGGTATCCGCAACGGCTTCAGCTGCCGCGCCGGCTCGATTGCCACCTGCATGACGCCGCCACCGGCGGGGTAGAAGCCGGGCCGCAGCAGGCGTGCCGTCACGCGGGGACCCATGCGGTTAATCAGTGGCAGAAAGGCATGCCGTATGAAATCGAACGAGGGTGCGAGCGGGTTGTGGGTGCCACCCGAGAGTTCCAGGCGTGACGGGGCGTCGGCGCTCAGCAGGGCGGGCAGTACCGTTTGCAGCACCAGTGTGACACTTCCCGCCGTGCCGGTCGCAAAGCGGTAATCGCCCGCTGTTACCGCCTGCGGTGCAAACGCCAGTTCGCCAGATCCGGGTGTGGCGCCCGCCAGTTCAGCCGCACTGATCTGCGCGGCTGCCCTGACGGCGGCAAGGTGCTGTGGCTGCAGGCCGGGTCTTTTGCGGCTGGCCCGTACCTTGGTGATGTGGAACGCCTTGCCCAGGCACAGCGACATGGCCAGTGACGAGCGCAGGATCTGGCCGCCACCTTCACCCAGGGAGCCGTCGATGTGCAGGGGTTTGCGCATGACGTGTCTACCCGATCATTACCGCAAGTTTTCCTGCAGGAGCACCGCCCCCCGGCGCGCATCGCGGCGCGGCTTGATGCCACTGGCGGGGCTCGTCCATGGCCGCGCTGCGTCAGGGAAAGTCCCGGAAACGGCCCATGCGATCCAGGGCCTCGGCAACGGCCCGGCAGGTGATGTGGCCGTCGTGTGTGTTCACGCCCCGGGCGAGGCCCGGGTCGGTGCGCACGGCCTCCAGGCCGCGGTCGGCCAGCCTGAGGACATAGGGCAGGGTCGCGCTGGTCAGGGCAAGGGTGGAGAGCCGCGGATAGGCGCCGGGCATATTGGCGACGCAGTAGTGGATGACACCGTGCTTTTCAAAGACGGGCTTGCCGTGCGTCGTCGGGCGTGAGGTCTCCACGCAGCCGCCCTGGTCGATGCTTACATCGACAATGACGGAGCCGGCTTGCATGCCCCGCACCATGGCCTCGGTGACGACATGCGGGGCACGCGCGCCCCGGCGCAGCACGGCGCCGACGACGAGGTCGGCATCGGCCAGTTCCGCCGCGATATGCTCCGGCGTGGAGAGCAGAAAGTGGATGTCCGCGGAGATCTCGTCCCGCAGCTGCGGCACCCGGTCGGCATGCCGGCCGGCGATGTAGACCCGGGCCCCCATGCTGTCTGCCGCGCGGGCGCAGTGCCGGCCGACCACGCCGTCGCCGATGATCACGACCTTGCCGAAGCGCTGGTCGAAGATGCGTGACAACAGCATGCCCTTGCCGTGATTGAAACAGGCGAGGTGATAGTTACCCATGGTCGCGGCCATGTTGCCCGCCACGGCGCTCATGGGTGCCAGCAGCGGCAGTCTCCCGCGCTTGTCCTCGACCGTTTCATAGGCGATGGCGGTGGTGCCGTGCGCAAGCAGGGCCTCGGTCAGCGCCGGTGTGACACCGGACAGGTGGAAATAGCCAAACACCAGCTGCCCACCGAGATGAGGGTATTCCTCTGCCAGCGGTTCCTTGATCTTCAGCACCAGGTCCGTGTCCCAGGCCGCGGCTGCATCGACGATGCCGGCGCCGGCCCGGGCGTAATCCGTGTCCGGAAAACCGGACCCGGCTCCGGCGCCCGCCTGCAGCAGGACGCTGTGACCGGCCTCGACCAGCGCCGTCGCCCCCGCCGGTGTCAGCGCCACACGGTGTTCATTTGCCTTGATCTCCTGGGGTACGCCAATCTTCATGTTGCCTGATTCCCGGTTCTGGTGGGATGCGGTCGCTGCCAAAATGCAAAGCGAATTCACATATGCCAGTATTATGGCATGCGTGACCTTATCAGGGTGCTGGTGCTCGGAACCGGACAGATGGGATCGGGCATTGCGCGCCTGGTGCTCGACAAGCCGGGCCTGGAACTGGTCGGCGCCTGTGGCCGCAGGCGAGGGCGTGCCGGCATGGACCTGGGGCAGGCGATCGGGCTCGAACGCGACCTCGGCCTGCCGCTCGGCAATGACCTTGCAGCCATGATCGAACAGACACGGCCCGAGATCGCGATTCAGGCAACGTGTTCGACAATTGTCGATGCCAGGCAAGAGCTGGAGATCCTGGTGCGCCACGGCGTCCACGTGATCTCGATTGCCGAGCAGCTGGTCTACCCCGCCTGCAGTTCGCCGGCATTTGCCGCGGAACTGCACCGCCTGGCCATGGCCCGGGGCGTGGCGGTGCTCGGTACCGGCATCAACCCGGGCTTCGTGCTGGACCTGCTGATCATCACCCTGACCGGTGTCTGTGCCGACGTGCAGTCCATTACGGCAAGACGTGTCAACGACCTCTCGCCCTACGGCCCTTCGGTACTTGACGCCCAGGGGGTGGGGCTGAGCCCTGCCGCATTCGACCGGGGGCTTGCCGGGGGCAGGGTGGCAGGTCACTACGGCTTTGCCGAGTCGATCCACCTGATCGCCGACGCAGTTGGCTGGCAGATCACGCGTATCGAAGAGACCCGCGAACCGATTATTGCACGGGTCAGGCGCGAAACCGCGTTTGCGGTCGTCGAGCCCGGGCAGGTGGCCGGCTGCAACCACCGGGCCGTGGCCTACCGCGAAGAGCAGCCGGTCATCACCCTCATGCATCCGCAGCAGCTGCAGCCCCAGCTCGAGGGAGTGGCCACGCAGGACGCCATCGAGATTACCGGCACGCCGGGGATTCGCCTCGCCGGCAGTCCGGAGATCCCGGGCGGGCAGGGCACCGTGGCCCTTGCCGTGAACATGATTCCGCGGGTACTGGATGCAACGCCGGGTCTGCACACCATGGCGGAACTGCCGGTCCCCGCTGCGCTGCTGGGTGATGTGCGCCAGCGGCTGCACGGCGCCGGACAGGCAGCCCGGCATGGCTGAGCGGATTGCACCGGGTACCCTGGTCGAGATCCAGCATTGCGTGCTGCAACCGGAGGAACGTGCCCCGCAGGTTCCCGGGGATACCCGGCAGGTGCCGCTGGAGATGCGGGTCAAAGGCACGCTGCTTGCGCCCGCGGCCCCGGGTGATGAGGCCGGGGTCCTGACGCCGGCCGGCCGTCGCCTGCGCGGTACGCTGACGGCAGTCAATCCCGCCTATACCCACGGCTTCGGTGAACCGCTGCCCGAACTCTCAGCGATCGGCGGCGAGGTACGTGCCATGCTGCGTGAGCGCGGACTGATCAAGTGAGCGCCGGGGACTACGCCGCGGTTATGCAGCAGCGGGCCGCCATCATGCAGGGCGCCAGCGGTATCGACTACGCGCAGTACACCACGGGCGCACTGGCGTTTGATTACGAGCGGCTGTTCACGGACACGGGCCACGATGTGGCATCGGCGGCCCGCGTGCAGCGACGCACGGGCGTGGGTGAGACCCCGCTGGTCGAGCTGCACAACATCACGGCACTGGCCCGCACCGTGGCGTCGCCCGGCAGGGGGGCGCGGATTCTGCTCAAGGACGAGGCCGCGAATCCCTCGGGTTCATTCAAGGACCGGCGTGCCTCGCTGTCCGTGCACGAGGCGAGGCGGCAAGGTTACACAGGGGTCGTTGCAGCCACCAGCGGCAACTATGGCGCGGCCGTGGCCTCGCAGGCCGCCAGGGCGGGCCTGCGCTGCATCGTGGTACAGGAGGCCTTCGACAGCGCGGGCATCGCCCAGCCGGAGATCGCCGAGAAGACCCGCGCCTGCGAGGCCTGCGGCGCCGAGGTGATCCGCCTGTCGGTAGGGCCTGAACTGTTTTATGTCGCCCTCAGGGTCCTCCGGGATACCGGCTACTTCAATGCCTCGCTCTACAGCCCGTACGCCATCCTGGGCATCGAGACGCTGGGCTTCGAGCTGGCCGGCCAGGTCCGGCAACTGGCCGGGCGTTTTCCCGACGTGGTCATCGCCACGCATGCCGGCGGCGGCAACGTCACGGGCACGGCGCGCGGACTCGCGCAGGCCGGTGCCACGGACACCGTCATGGTCGCCGCCAGCGTGGATCTTGCCGGTCTGCACATGGCCTCGGATCACGATTTCAACCGCAAGTCCTTCACCACCGGCCATACCGGCTTCTCGATGCCCTTCAGCACCTGGCCGGACCGTGCCGACGTGCCCCGCAATGCCGCGCGTGCCCTGCGTTACATGGAGCGCTTCGTGACCGTGACCCAGGGCGAGGTGTTCTACGCCACCCAGCTGCTGGCGGAACTGGAAGGCATGGAGCGGGGGCCGGCGGGCAACACGTCGCTGGCCGCCGCCTTCGCCATGGCACAGGAACTGGACGAGGACCGCATCATCGTGGTCCAGGAGACCGAATACACCGGCGCGGGCAAGCACCCGCTGGCCCAGCTCAACCTGGCCAGGCGCATGGGGGTCGAGGTGCGCCGCGGCGATCCCCGGGACAACCGGCCCGGCGAGCGGATCGTGATTCCGGAGCATCCGGCGCAGCTGGCCGTGCGGGACGTGGAGCTGGACCACGTGCGGCGATCCTATCTGCGCAATGCCCTCGCGTCCCTGCCGCAAGGTGCGACCCTCGGTGAGGTCGACCTCGATTACCTTGCCGCCGAAACCCGGACCAGCCGGACCTATGTAGAGGAGAGCATCGATGAGCTGCGCGGAACGACCGGATGATTTCGAGCAAGGCCGGACCCGGCTGCGGGATCTGTCAGACGAGGCATTGCAGGCCCGCTTCTGGGAACTGCTGGAGCGCATCGTCGCCCCCCTGATCGAGGAGGCGCGCACACACACGACACCCTCCATCGAACGCTCGGTGCTGCTGCGCATGGGCTTCTCGAGCATCGAGAGCGGGGAACTCGTTGCGCAGATGCTGGAACGCGGCCTGCTCGGTCACGGCGCGGGCCGCCTGGTGCTGGAACTGGCCAGGGCAAAAGGCCTCTCCGTTCGTGAGGCCGGCACGGCTCTGCTGGCGGGGCAGCACTGGGAGGCGCTGCCGCTGTGAAGCTCTCCCCCGACAGGCCGCTGGATATCGAGGAGGTGCTGAGGGACCTCGAGCACTACCGGCCAAGGCGCCGTGGCTGGACCTGGCGCCGGCAGGTGACGGAACAGGGTATTGGCCCCTTCGTCTACCGGGATACCTCCGAGAGTCTCGGGCATTCCGTGCCGTTGCCGGCGGCCGCCGACTTCGGGGACATCGATCCCCAGTGTGACATGGTGATCACCACGGAGATTGCCTCCGGACGTTTTGAAGACGACCTGCGCCGCATGCGCATGGCGGCCTGGCACGGCGCCGATCACATCATGGTGATCCGTACCACGGGCCAGTCGCATATCGACGGGCTCATCGAGGGCACCCCGGAGGGCGTCGGCGGTATCCCGGTCACGCGCAAGCAGATCCGCGCCACGCGCAAGGCGCTCGATGCCATCGAGGAGGAAGTGGGCCGGCCGATCAACCTGCATTCCTATGTCAGTGGTGTCGCCGGTCCGGAAATCGCGGTGCTGTTTGCCGAAGAGGGTGTCAACGGGGCGCACCAGGATCCGCAATACAATGTGCTTTACCGTGACATCAACATGCACCGCTCCTTCGTCGATGCGGCCGAGTCGAAACGGGTCCTGGCGGACGCCGGCATCCTGCAGCTGGACGGCGCGCACAACGCCAATGCCACGGCCCGGGAGGCGTGGAAGGTGACACCGGAGCTGTTCGTGCAGCATGCCGTCAACACCGGCTATTCCCGCGCCGCGGGCATGCCGGCTGAACTCGTCGCCCTGTCCACCGTGCCGCCGACCGCACCACCGGCGCCGAAGCTGCGGCTCGATCTGCCCTATGCGGTGGCGCTGCGCGAGCTGTTCCGGGGCTACCGGTTCCGGGCCCAGCAGAACACACGTTACATGCAGACCGACACCCTGGAGACCAGCGTCACCCATGTGCTCGACACCCTGATTTCGCGGCTCACCTCGGCGGACATCCAGAGCACGATCACGCCGGACGAAGGGCGCAACATCCCCTGGCACTACAACAACATCGCGGGGGTCAACACCGCGCGCCAGACACTGATGGGACTCGACGGGCTGGAGGAGCTGGTGGCGTTGCGCGATGCCGGGCCGCTGCGGGAGGCGGTTCGCGAACTCAAGGAGCGCGCCGTGCTGTTTCTGGAGGAGATCCTGGCAAGCGGTGGCTATTACGCGGCGGTGGAGGCGGGACAGTTTGTCGATTCCGGCTATTACCCGCAACGCAACGGCGACGGCATTGCACGCGATCCGCAGGGCGGCGATGGCGCGGGCAGTGTGATCCCGCGCGAACCCGGCTACGGTGCTCCGGTGTGCAGTCATTTCGGCCGCAACCACTATGACACGGTGCATGCAAAGGCCTGCGACGACTACGGCGGCTGCACGCTGTGTGACCCGTCGAAGATCCGCTACATCGATGAGCCGGATCCCGCCGATAGCGTCGAGCGGCGCCTGCAGCAGCCACTGGCAGAGCGCGCGGCCGGCCTGCTCAGACCCGAAGTCGAGAAACATGGCGACAACATCGTGTGTGTCACCCTGTTTGTGCCCGGGCAGCCGGGCGTGGCCCAGGCGGCGGCGCTGGAGATGGCCAGACACATGGGGCTCGGCAATCCCGAGGTCATCAGCCGGCGGGTCATGCATCCGGCCGAGGGCTGTGTCTTCGAGATCAAGGGTACGCTCGACGTGGCGATCCGCGTCGACGCGCTGCAGCTGGCGGAGCGGGTCGAGGCACTGCCCGAGGCCGACATCGAGGCCTGGGTGCGGCCGCGCGACATCCACATCGTCGCCGCGACCGTCGGCGAGGACGAGCACTCGGTCGGCCTGCACGAAATCCTCGATATCAAGCATGGCGGCATCGAGAAGTACGGCTTCCACTGCCATGCCCTCGGCACCTCGGTATCGATCGGGCGGCTCCTCGATGTGGCAGAGCGGACCGCGGCCCGGGCCGTGCTGATCTCGACCATCGTCACCCATGCGGACATGCACCACCGGCACATGCAGCACCTGCATGATGCCGCACAGCAGCGCGGCCTGCTGCCGCGCCTGGTGCTGATTGCCGGCGGCAGCCAGGTGACGGATGCCCTGGCCCGCGCGCACGGCATGGATGCGGGATTCGGGCGGGGGACCACCGGACGGGAGGTGGCGAGTTTTCTGGTGCGGACCCTGCGCGCCAGGCAAGCGGACTGAGACATGGATTCCCCCTGCCTGACGATCGATCTCGACAAGATCGAACACAATGCCCGCCGTATCGTCGGGCTGTGCGAGGGGCGCGGCATCGATGTGGCGGGCGTGACCAAGGTGACCTGTGGTCACCCCGGCGTCGCCCGGGCCATGTTGCGCGGCGGTGTGAGTGCGATCGCCGACTCGCGCCTGGAAAACATACAGCGTCTCAGGGCCGACGGTCTTCGCACCCCCCTGATGCTGCTGAGGATCCCGCCGCTCTCGCGTGTCGGGGAGGTCGTGGAGGCCGTGGACATCAGCCTCAATTCGGAGCTCGCCGTCCTGGCCGCCCTGTCAGCGGCGGCCCGGCGCCGGGGCAGGGTTCACGACGTGATGCTGATGGTGGACCTCGGCGACCTGCGAGAGGGCATCCTGCCGCAGGACCTGCTTCCCCTGACGGAGCAGGCAGTGAAGCTGCCCGGCATTCGCATCCGCGGGCTGGGCGCCAACCTCGCCTGCTTCGCCGGCGTGGTGCCCGACGAGGACAACATGCAGCAGCTGGTGGCGCTGGGCCGGGAAATCGAGCGCCGCTTCGGCCTGGGCCTGGAGTGGCTTTCGGGGATCAATTCCAGCGGACTCGAACTCATCCGGGCCGGCCGCATGCCCGCGCAGGTCAATCATGCGCGCATCGGTGAGGCCATTCTGCTCGGAAGGGAGACGACGCGGCGCAGGCCATGGCCCGGGACCGCGCAGGATGCCTTCATCCTGCACGCCGAGGTGCTGGAGCTGAAGCGCAAGCCGTCGCTGCCGCAGGGCGCCCGGGGCGAGGACGCCTTCGGCCGGCTGCCACGCTTCGAGGACCAGGGCGAGATGCTGCGTGCACTGCTGAACGTGGGACGCGAGGATGTGGATGTCAGCGGGATAGCGCCGCTCGATTCGCGCCTGACGGTCCTCGGTGCCTCCAGCGGCTATCTGGTGGTCGACGCCACCCCGGCCGGGGACGGCATCCGGGTCGGCGACACGCTGGCCTTCTCGCTGAACTACAGCGCCCTGCTCACGGCCATGACGTCGGACTATGTCAGCAAGCAGGCGCTGGAAAAGTCCGCACCTTTCGCACCTGACGCGGGGGAGGGCTGAGACATGCTGCCAGAGGCACGTCACCTGACCCGGGCCTGTATCCATCTCGAGCGGCTTGACCACAACCTGGGGTTGTTGCAGGAACTCGCCGGGTCGCGACCGATGTGGCCGGCCATCAAGGCGAATGCCTACGGTCACGGCCTGGAGATCATTGCCCGGCACCTGGTCAGTCGTGGTTACGATACGCTTTGCGTCGCCCATGTGAGCGAGGCCCTGGAACTGGCCGGGGCGGGTGTGGCGGCACGCCTGCTGCTGCTCTCGGCGACACTGCCCGAGCACAGTGAGGCGATCGTTGCCTGCGGTTGCGAACCGGTCGTGTGTACCCTCGAGATGGTGGCGGCGCTGGCGCGGGCCGCGCAGCGGGCCGGGAAACCGGTCGCAGTCCAGCTCAAGGTCGATACCGGCATGGGTCGCATCGGTATCCGGCCGCAGGAGGTGAGCGGTTTTCTCGAGCGCTGCCGGGCATATCCCGCGGTGCAGGTGCGGGGCCTGATGAGCCATTTTCCCTGTGCCGACGAGGCGGACAAGACACTGTCCCGTGCCGGTTTGGCGCAGTTCCGGGCGGTGGTGGCTGCCGGCCGGGCCTGCGGGGTCGAGGTCTGCCACATGGCCAACAGTGCCGCGATCTTCGACCTGCCGGAGGCAGGCCTTGATGCCGTGCGCCCCGGTATCGCGATCTATGGCCTGCGCCCCTCGCGGGAGATCGCCAATCCGCGGGTGGCGGAACTCAGGCCGGTGCTCGAGTGGAAGACGCGCATCACCTTTCTCAAGGAGGTCCCTGCCGGTACGGGACTGAGCTACGGGCACCGGTTCCACACCCGGCGCGCCTCGCTCATCGCCACGCTGCCGGTTGGCTACGGGGACGGACTCAGCCGCAGCCTCTCCAATAATCTCGAGGTCCTGGTGCACGGGGTGCGCTGTCCACAGGTCGGCAGCATCACCATGGACCAGAGTCTGGTCGATGTGACCGCGCTGCGCGGCAGGGTCGCATCCGGCGACGAGGTGGTGCTCATCGGTCGCCAGGGTGATGAGGAGGTGAGCGCGGATGAACTGGCGGGGAGACTGGGTACCATCAACTATGAGATCGTTACACGTATCGCACAGCGTGTTCCGCGGGAAGTGACCGGAACGGGTTGATAGCGCGGTGGTGTTTGCATTATTGAGCTTTGCATAAATACTGAACAGATGCTGAAGGTGGGTCGGGTCAGGCGCAATGGCACTGACTTGAGCCCTGATCCTGATCAATAGCCACGGAATCACACCGAATCACACGGAAGCAATCACTATGGTTAATGAATATTCCGTGTTTTTCCGTGTGCTTCCGTGGCGAATTGGAGGTCAATGGGGACGACATCACGTAAGTAAGTGCCATTCGGGTCAGGCACGTCAGCGCCGTAACCCGAGGGGTATGTCATCATGTCGGGTTACGCCCTTCGGGCTAACCCAACCTGCGACGTTCAGCAATTATGCAAACCTCGATAGTGCCCGAAAGGACACATCCGGCGAAGTCCGGGAGCACGGGTTGAGCGACCTGCACGGATTTATATCATGACATTCAATCTCAGGAACCGGAACTTTCTCAAGCTGCTGGATTTCACCCCCGGGGAGATCCGCTTTCTGCTGGAGCTTGCCCGGGAGCTGAAGGCGGCGAAACAGGCCGGTACCGAGCAGCCGCGCCTGCAAGGCAGGAATATTGCGCTGATCTTCGAGAAGACCTCCACGCGCACCCGCTGCGCCTTCGAGGTGGCGGCCTATGACCAGGGCGCGAACGTCACCTACCTCGGCCCCACGGGTACCCAGATCGGCGCCAAGGAGACAATGAAGGATACGGCACGCGTACTGGCGCGCCTGTACGACGGGATCGAATACCGCGGTTTCGACCAGGCGACGGTCGAGGAACTGGGCCGCTGCGGGGTGCCGGTCTGGAATGGCCTGACCGGGGAATACCACCCGACGCAGGTGCTGGCGGATCTGCTGACCATGACGGAGCACTCGCGCAAGCCCCTCGAGGCGATTTCCCTGTGCTACCTGGGCGATGCGCGCGGCAATATGGGTGACTCGCTGCTGGTCGGGGCGGCGAAGACGGGTATGGATTTCCGCATCGCCGCACCCCTTGCACTGCAGCCGGAGGCGGCGCTGGTGAGCGCATGTCAGGCGATCGCCCGCGAGACCGGCGCCCGTCTGACATTGACCGGGGATATCGCCGGCGCGGTCCGGGGTGCTGATTTTCTCTACACCGATGTCTGGGTCTCGATGGGCGAACCCGACTCGGTCTGGGAGGAGCGCATCCGGCTGCTCACGCCCTATCAGGTTAACAGCCGGGTGCTGGAGATGACCGGAAACCCCGCCGTGAAGTTCATGCACTGCCTGCCGGCGTTTCACAACCGCGAGACGCGGATCGGTGCCGAGATCTTCCGCAAGTACGGCCTGGAGGCCATGGAGGTCACCGATGAGGTATTCGAGTCCGGGGCCGCGATCGTCTTCGACCAGGCCGAGAATCGCCTGCACACCATCAAGGCCGTGATGGTGGCGACCCTGGGCAGCTAGCCCGGTTTTCTCAGCGGTCGGCGGTGTGTAATTGTAAGCTATTGAGGAAGAGGAAGGCGTGGAGAATGATCAATTGACGGCGTGTAAGCAGGCAATGCCTGTCCCGGCGGGAAATCCGGGCTAGGCCATGCGTATTGTCATCGCCCTCGGCGGTAATGCCCTGCTGCATCGCGGCGAATCACTGACGGCGGAGAACCAGCGCCGCAACGTGCAGATCGCCGCGGCGGCCATGGCGCCGATTGCCGGTGAGCACGAACTGGTGATCTCTCACGGCAACGGGCCACAGGTCGGCCTGCTGGCGCAGCAGGGCGCCGCCGGCCAGCCGGATGCGGCCTATCCCCTGGATATCCTGGATGCGGAAACCGAAGGCATGATCGGCTACCTGATCGAGCAGGAACTGGCCAACCATCTGCCCGCCGGACGCCGCTGTGCGACCCTGCTGACCCAGATCGAGGTGGACCCCGCAGACCCTGCCTTCCGCCGCCCGAGCAAGCCGATCGGCGCGGTGTACGCGGAGGCCGAGGCGCGGCGCCTGGCGGCCGCGCGGGGCTGGCATATTGGCCATGACGGTGCGTATTTCCGCCGCCTGGTGCCGTCGCCGCGGCCACTGCGGATCCTCGAGCTGGAGGTGATCCGGATGCTGGTCGACCAGGGTGTGATCGTGATCTGTGCCGGCGGCGGCGGGATCCCCGTTGTCTGCCGTACGGATGGCAGCCTCGCCGGTGTCGAGGCGGTGATCGACAAGGATCTGGCCAGTAGCCTGCTGGCGCGTGAACTGCGGGCGGATGTCTTGCTGATGCTGACCGACGTCGATGCCGTGCATGCACACTGGGGGGAGCCGGCGGCACGGCGCCTGCGGCGACTCGGCCCACGGGCCATGCGTGAAATGTCCTTCGCGCCCGGTTCCATGGGACCCAAGGTCACGGCGGCCTGCGAGTTTGTCGAGCAGACCGGTGGCACGGCCGGTATCGGGCGCCTGGCGGATGCCCGCGCCATCCTCACCGGTGAGGCCGGGACGCTGGTCACCCGGGAGGCGGCCGATACGTCCTGGTGGGACTAGCCGAGGTGCCGTTCCCCGAGAAAGGCCTCGACCAGGCTGCCGAGCCCGGGATCGCCGGCTTCGGCGAATTCATAGCGGGCACACACCACGGGTTTGTTGATATCGATCAGTGTATCGAGCTTGCAGGTGGTGGCCGCGACCACGATATCCGCCGCCGTTGCGTTGATGGTCTCGCCCAGGGCCCGCAGTTGCGACGGGTGGTAGCCAACGGCCGGCAGCACCGCGCCGATATGCGGGTACTGCCGGTAGAGCGCGGAGATTTCTCCAACCGCGGTACTGCGGGGATCGACGATCTCGGCCGCCTCGGCCTCGGTGGCTGCCACATAACCCGCCCCGTAGGGCATGCCACCGTGCGTGATGCTCGGTCCGTCCTCGACGACGAGGACGCGCCTGCCGCGTATCGCCGCGGGATCTTCCAGCTGTACCGGTGAGGCGCCGCACACCACGGTCGCCCCGGGATTGATGCGGCGGGCGTTGTCCGTGACGTGCTGAATGTCCGCATCCGAGGCCGAGTTCACCTTGGCCACGATGACGATGTCGGCCATGCGCAGCACGGCCTCGCCCGGGTGATGGGTCGTCTCGTTGCCCGGTCGCAGCGGATCGACCAGCACGATGTGCAGGTCGGGGCGCAGGAACGGGAAATCGTTATTGCCGCCATCCCAGAGGATCACATCGGCTTCCGCTCCGGCATCCCGTGTGATTCCGGCGTAATCGACACCGGCGTAGACCACATTGCCAAGCGCCAGGTGAGGTTCGTACTCCTCCCGTTCCTCGATGGTGCAGTCGGCCGCATCGAGATCATCCGGCGAGGAGAAGCGCTGAATGGCCTGGCGTTCGAGTTCGCCATAGGGCATCGGGTGGCGGATGACTGCGACCCGCAGGCCACGCTTCTTCAGCAGGCGTGACAGCCAGCGGGTGGTCTGCGATTTGCCGCAGCCGGTCCTGACGGCAGAGACGGCGATCACCGGTACACTGGCCTGCAGCATGGTTCGCTCCGGGCCCAGTAACAGGAAATCCGCGCCCGTAGCCAGCGTGATGGAGGCCTTGTGCATGACCAGGGCGTGGCTTACGTCGCTGTAGGAAAAGACAACCTGATCGATATGCCGGTCACGGCACAGGGCCTCCAGCTGCCTTTCTTCAATAACCGGAATTCCTTCCGGGTAGCGGGGGCCGGCAAGTGATGCGGGATAGCGGCGTGCGGCGATTTCAGGGATCTGGGCGGCGGTAAAGGCAATGACCTCGCTCGCCGGATCATCGCGATACACCATGTTGAAATTGTGAAAGTCGCGACCGGCAGCCCCCATGATAAGGACGCGTGTGGTTTTGTTCCTGTTCGACATGGGCGGCTTGTCTCCTGGGCCATGGCAAGGTTGTTGATTGCAGCATGCGGCCTCGCGGGCAGGGCGCAACGGGGACGGGCCTGTCAGCCGCCGTGGTCAGTCTGAACCGGCAACCAGGCCCCTGTGCCGGTCTACCGGGCCGAGGCAGTGTTCGATCTGTTCGCGATGCAGGGATTCTTCCTCCTTGAGGGCATCGACCAGACGCTCAAGTTCAGCACCATGTTCCCGGATCACCGTCCGGGCGCGCTGTTCGGCCTCTCGCAACAGGGTCTGTACCGCATGATCCACCGCCTCGGCGGAGTGCTCGCTGTAACGGCGAGGTTGCGCGATCTCGCGTCCCAGAAAGGGGTGTTCCTCGCTTTCTCTCAAGTCCACCGGCCCGATCTCCTCGGACATGCCCCAGCGTGCCACCATGGCACGGGCCAGTGTCGTGGCCTGCTGGATATCATCATCGGCGCCGCTGCTGACCGTATCCAGGAGTTCCTTCTCCGCGGTGCGCCCGCCAAGGATCACGGCCAGCCTGTCGCGGAGATACTCTTCCGGCAGGGTGTGGCGTTCCTCTTCCGGCAGCTGCTGGGTGACGCCGAGGGCATGGCCGCGTGGAATGATGGTCACCTTGTAGATCGAGTCCGCGTTGGGCAGGAAATAGGCCACCAGCGTATGTCCCGCTTCATGCACGGCCAGGCGATGTTGCTCCTCCGGCTGGATTGCCAGGGTGCGCACCGTGCCGAGCAGCAGCTTGTCGCGCGCCTCCTCGAAGTCCTGCATCATCACCTCGGCGCGTTTCTCCCTGGCGGCCAGCATTGCCGCCTCGTTCACCAGGTTCTTGATGTCGGCGCCGGAAAATCCCGGCGTCCCGGCCGCTATCCCGTCGAGGTCGACGTCGCTGCCCAGCGGTACCTTGCGGGTATGGACCTTGAGGATTGCGCCCCGGTCCTTGCGATCCGGCAGATCCAGCACGACATGGCGGTCAAAGCGGCCCGGTCTCAGCAGGGCGGGGTCCAGGACGTCCGGCCGGTTGGTCGCCGCCAGCACGATCACGGCTTCGTGTCCGCTGAAACCGTCCATTTCCGCCAGGATCTGGTTCAGGGTCTGCTCGCGTTCATCGTGGCCGCCGCCCAGTCCGGTGCCACGGGTGCGCCCGACGCTGTCCAGTTCGTCGACGAACACGATACTGGGGGCATTCTTTTTCGCCGACTCGAACAGGTGGCGTACCCGGGAGGCGCCGACGCCGACGAAGACTTCAATGAACTCGGATCCGGATATGGAGAAGAACGGCACCCCCGCTTCCCCGGCGAGCGCGCGTGCCAGCAGGGTCTTGCCGGTGCCGGGTGCGCCCATCAGCAGTACGCCACGCGGCATTTCCGCGCCCAGCTTGATGAAGCTTTCGGGATGCCTGAGGAATTCAACCACCTCGGTGACTTCCCGCTTGGCATTATCCTGGCCGGCCACATCGGCGAACGTGACCTGCGGGACTTCCGCCTTCCTTGCCGGGGCCTCGAGAAACCTCTTCAGTTCCTCCGGACCGCCCACGCGTCCACCCAGGGCGCGTGACGTCCGCTGGAATACCCAGTAGAAAAACAGGATCAGAAATAACCATGGGAGTAACGACAGCAGTACGGCTATGGCGCCTTTTCTGCCGGTCTCGCCAATGACACGGACCTCGACATCCTGCGCCTCGAGTAATGGCAGCAGGGTTTCATCCCCGAATGGCGGGATGCGCGTGCTGAATCGTTGTGCGGTCTCACCCTGCGGGCCAATCGCCTCGGTCGAGCGTAATCTTCCCTCGGCGATATCACCCTTGAGCTCTATCTCACCGACGTTCCCCTTCAGGGCAAGTTCCTTGAACCGGCTGTAGGGAATCTCGTAGCCCGGTTCCCTGGGGGGCGTTTGCTGAAATGCGAGATAGGCAAATGCCAGTATGGTGGCGATCAGTACATAGGCTACCCATGGCGGGTACTTTTCCGGTTTTTCGGGTTCATCGTTCATCGTGACAACCGGTGCTCTTCCTGTCAGTCGAATTCGCCCGTGTCGGGCCGTAGCCGCTCGCTATCCGGGTATTCACGCTCCGTACCTGCCTTGCCCCTGTACGCCTGCTGCGAAACACCACGACGCAACCGTTTCAGTCAACCCGATCATTGCAAAAAAAGCTTACCCCAGGAGCGGCGCCTCGCCGCGATTCGCGCCGGGGGTGGCGCTCCTGCCGTGCTGTGCCAGGACCTCGCTGACGGTGAACTCCGAAAGCATAATGAAATATTCATTACTACCCGGCAAATCGCGGGGCGAAACCTGCTTTCAGGGCAAGATTTATGCAACTATCGGGTCAAGTTAAGCATAACCTGCGGTTGAACGCACTTTCATGAACCCGCAGCAGGATGGCGGTGGTGAGGTGGTGACCCCCGAGGGGCTTGCGAGAAAGGCTGCCGGCAGAAATACAGATCTGAAGATCGGCAGCAACGGCGATCTGTAAGCTATTGTCGTTTACTGGAGTGAGATATGGCCTGAGACACGGCTACGGGAAGCTCCGCAGGGTACGACAAGTTGTCGCATGTGCCAGCGCCTGCCTGTCCGTGTAAGCTCTCCCGGATCGACACAAGAAACAAACCGCCCGCAGGAGTTCTCCGGAATGAAGCAAGCAGCCATACTTGTCGCGTTGTTCGCGCTTGCGGGTAACGCCCACGCCCTGAACACGCATGATGCACATGCCGGTCACGCCGGTCACGCCGGTCACGCCGGTCACGCCGGTCACGCCGGTCACGCCACAGCCGCGCCGATCGGGGTCATGGGTGACCACCTCCATCCGCAAGGTGACTGGATGGTTTCCTACCGCTACATGCACATGGACATGGAGGGCAGCCTCAAGGGCAGCAATCACATCAGCAACAAGCAGGTCATTTCCCCCGCGGGGGAGAACTTTATGGTCACACCGACCGAGATGACCATGGACATGCACATGCTGGGGGTGATGTACGCGCCGACCGGTAACCTGACCCTGATGGCCATGGCACCCTATATCGAGAACTCCATGGACCACCGCACCCGCATGGGCACGACCTTTACGACCGGCTCGAGCGGGATCGGCGATGTCCGCCTCGGGGCCCTGTACGGCTTGAGGCAATGGGATGCACAGCATCTTCACCTGAATCTCGGTATCAGCACACCCACCGGCAGTATCAATGAGAAGGACAACACCCCGATGGGCAGGGTGCGCCTGCCGTATCCCATGCAACTCGGTTCCGGCACCTGGGACCTGGTGGCCGGGCTGACCTATGGGGGCCGGGCGGGGAAATGGGCCTGGGGCAGCCAGGCTACGGGTACGGTGCGCCTGCAGGACGAGAATGACAATGACTATCGCCTCGGCAACCGGCTGGATGTCACCGGCTGGCTGGTGCGCGACATCGCCCGTGGCTGGAATGCCTCGCTACGCCTCGACGGGCAGGCGTGGGGCGACATTGACGGTGCGGACCCGAAACTCAACAAGAACGTCGTCCCGACGGCGGACCCGGATTTGCGCGGCGGCAAGCGCCTGGATGTGCTGGCGGGGGTGAACTATGCCGGCGAGAGCGGTGTTCTGCGGGGGCACACGTTCGGCATCGAGGCCGGTGTCCCTGCCTGGCAGAACCTGGACGGGCCGCAGCTCAGGACCCGGTGGAATGTGACGGCTGGCTGGCAGTACGGTTTCTGAATCTGATGTGCAGGCACAGCGGCAAAATGTGCTTTCACCGGGGCTTTCCGGGCATGCAATGACGTGCACCGTGCTTGTTGCCGGTAGCGGAAGCCCCGTCGACGCGTGAAAAGACCGGCATCGCCCCGGCGCACATCAAAACTGGTATATCCTTCCAGGATGATCCTTTTTGGCAAAAAGAAGCAGGCCCATACCGTCAAGGTCCTGCCCTCGGGTTATGTGATCCAGGTCGACCCCGGTCAGACAATATTGCAAGCGGCACTTGAAGCCGGTCTGCAGTATCCGCATGACTGTCGCCGGGGCACCTGCGGGAAATGCAGGACACGGCTGGTGTCAGGGGAGATCAAGGAGCAAACCGATTTCTCATACACACTGAATGATGACGAGCTGGGAGAGGGTGTAATACTTGCCTGTTCCGCGCTACCCAGAACTCCCGCGCTCATCCGGGTTGATCTGCTATCCGATGAAAGGACACTCGGCTGTACTTCCTGTGAAGGTACGGTCATACGTTACGCGAAGCTCACGCCGGACATACTCGAAATCGCTGTACGACTGGATAAATCCCTGCCACGGACCGGGGATCCGTGTGAAAAATGCGCCCCCTATGTCGCCGGTCAGTTTGCAGATATCGGCGTCACCGGGATCCCGCAACCGCGCTCGTACTCTTTCGCAACTGCCAGAGAAAACGAAAGGCGTGGTGAAGTCACCTTTCTCATACGACATGTCCCGGGCGGGGAAATGTCCGGGTGGTTTCACTCGCAGGACCGCACCGGCGAGAAAATCAGGCTGAGCGGGCCTTACGGGTCGTTTTACCTGCGAGAGGGCAGGGGTCCGATCCTGTGTATTGCGGGTGGCAGCGGAATGAGTTCGATCAATGCCCTGCTCGAACACGCCTGTAACAACCGGGTGGAGCGCGATGCTGTTTTTCTGTTCGGGGCACGCAGCCGGGAAGACCTTTTTTACCTGGATAAGCTGCAGCGCCTGAAAGGCAAGTGGTCGAAAAAGCATTCGTTTGAATTTATCCCTGTGCTTGCAAACGAACCGGAGGCGGGCGACTGGAATGGCCTCGGGGGGCTCGTGACCGACCACATCGAGGACCTTCACCTGGACCTTTCGTCGTGCCAGGCATACCTGTCCGGACCACCTGAAATGGTCGATGCAGCAGTAGAAAAACTCGCGCACAGCGGCCTTGCGGATGACAGGATATTTTCTGACAGGTTTCTGGATTCAAGTCATGTCGGCGGGATACGAAAATGAGGTCACGACTTGCACCCGCTTGCCCCGACCATGCCGCCACTGCCACAACCATCCCGGGGTATTTGCCAGGCAAAGCAGGCTGAGCAGTTCCGTGAGAATGGCTCGTCGCGGCGAGGTCCGGATATCGGGAGTTACCTGCAGAAATCCGCATTCTTCATACCGCTGGGGAATGCCGGCATGTCGCGAGAGCTACGGGCAGCATTCCCGGGAACCCGGGACAGCGGGCCTGCGCAGCGGTCCATCGAACGGGGGGCGGTTAATGCGGGTAGAGGGCAGTCGCCCTGGTTCATGACAGCTGCCGGATGCCGGTGAGCAGAGCAAAGCGGCCGGGCTGTCAACGCCGGGTGGCGCGCCAGGATACCGCAATCAAGGCCGGGTATGGCGGGTCGGGGAGAGGGGACCCCGTAAAAAGCGGCGCTTGCTGATGCCTGTCCCCTCATCCTGGCCCACTCGGCAATGGCTCCCTGCATCGCCTGAAGCGCCGACTTCCGGTGCCCTGCCTCCTGCATCCATGGCGTCGTCCCGCAGGGAGAAGGTATACGCCTTTGCACATCCCGGGTAGGTTACAGAAGCGCCTTCCCCTGTCTTCTGATCCACGGCCCGAAGGCGGGGGATTCAGGGATCTCCTGTCGGGGACGCCAGACCGGATGTACTGTTTTTGTGGCACAATGCTCTAATATTGAGACATTCAGCGGGGACCGGCTTTTACCCCTTGCATCCGGAATATCAATGCCTTTCCAGGTTAGCAGTTCCAGGGGCTTTCGTAATATCCGCGTTGCCTGTTGCATTGGTACGAATATTGTATTATGTGAGGCACACTGGCCACATAGTCAGCGCCTGTCGGTCCGGGATCAGAAAGCGCCAGCGGGTGAATCCATTCATCCCTGACAGGCGTAGAATAAATGGTAAACATCACTGGCTGGTACGGCACTGCGTTGCCGGTTTCGCGAAATCCAGTGACTTGAAAAAAACAATCCATTACACACGGCAACTGTAGCCTGGAGGGGTCAATATGCTGCCAACAGACCGGGGGGTGCCGGATACACATTTCTACCCCATGGATCTGGATACCATTCTGGAGCGGGTACGCGATATCGCCAACGATATCGTGGCACCGAACGCGGAGCGGATTGACAGCAACGCCGAATGGCCGGAGCAGGGGCTGCGCGCCCTGCAGCAGGCCGGTCTTGGCGGGCTCACCATACCGGCCGAATACGGCGGGCTTGGCCAGGGATCCTTCGGCCTCACCATGGTTTGCGAAGCGCTCGGCCAGGAGTGTGCCTCTACCGCCATGTGCTTCGGCATGCACTGCGTGGGTGCCGCGGTACTGGCCGCCAAGGCCACGCCCGACCAGTGCACCCGCTACCTGGAACCGATTGTCGAGGGGCGGCACCTGACGACGCTGTCCCTCAGTGAGGCCGGTACCGGCTCTCACTTTTATATCCCGCAAACCAGGCTGGAAGCGGTGTCGCCCGAGTCCTACCGGCTCACCGGGACAAAGACTTTTGTCACCAACGGCGGGTATGCGGATTCCTATGTGGTTTCAACCGTCGCCGCCGATCCCGAGGCGCCGCTGGGACAGTTCTCCTGCATCGTGGTCGAGCAGGGTGCCGAGGGTCTCAAATGGGGCGATCCGTGGAAGGGCCTCGGCATGCGAGGCAACTCGTCATGCGCCCTGGCGCTGGACAGCGTACTGGTGCCAAGCAAGAACCTCCTGGGAGAAGAGGGTGACCATATCTGGTACGTATTCCAGGTCGTAGCGCCATATTTTCTCATGGCCATGTCCGGCACCTACCTTGGCATAGCCAGCGCCGCGCTGGAAGAGGCGCGCGAACATCTGATCCATCGCCAGTACTCGGAAACCGGCTCGGGCCTTGCGCAGTTGCCCGTGCTCCAGCATCGTATGGGCTGCCTCTGGGGGATGCTGGAGCGCACGCGCCGCCTGACGTACCACGCGGCGGCATCCTTCGATGCCGGTGATCCTGACGCATTGCCGGCGGTGTTCACGACCAAGGCCGAGGTCGCCGAGTGTGCCGTCAATATGGTCAACGAGGTCATGACGCTGACCGGGGGCATCGGCTATCGGCAGGAATCCGTGTTGCATAAACTGTTACGCGATGCCCGCGCTGCCCACGTCATGGCGCCGACGACTGATATATTGCGCATCTGGACCGGGCGGGCGCTGCTGGGTCAACCGATTCTGAGCTAGGGCACATGGCCACTGAAAAACATACCCCCCGGCTGAGTGTCGTCTCCAGCCACAACACAGGGGAACAGCCCGCCAGTACACCGGCTGCGCCGACTGCAGGCAGCGCTGATCCGGATCAGCGTTCGGGCCATGTCGCACTTTTGGAAGTGGATGCCGACACAGGCGAGGAACTTGCAGCGCAACTCGCTGGCCGGATCAGTTTCGACCGCATGACCGATACACAGCAGTTGCTGGATGAACTCGAGCAGCTGGATGTCGTGGTGCTGGGTCTCAGGGTGAGGGAACCGGTCAGGCTGGCACAGCGCATCAAATCTGCCGGAAACGACCTTCCGGTGATGATACTCACCGAGCCGGAGCGCCACGAGCGGCTCAGGCAGGTGCTCAGGTTCTCGCCGTTTATCGGCAGCGACGTAACGCCGTGGCCGGTCGATCACATGGATGAACTCGCGAACGCGCTGGGCGAGGCTGTTTTGCGCGTACAGAAACGCCGCAGCTATAGCGGTGTTATCGCCGCCTCGCAGAGTCGCATGAGGGATATCCATACCGGAAAGCCCCCGGTCTCACGCTACCTTGACCGCCTGCTGGACAATGCGCCGATCGGTGTTCTGAATGTGGATGTGCAGGGCGTCATCCTCGGTATGAACCGCTATGCCGGGCAGATGCTGAACATAACCGAGCGCGACGCGCTGGGGGTCACGCTCGGCTCCATCTTCTCCCGTACCGAATCGAGCAAGCTGCATGAGCTCGTCGCCCGCTGCGTCGCACCTTCAAAACGACCGGCACCGGCTGTCGTCGATGTCAGCGAGTCGGTGGGATCGAATCGGTATGTGGAGGTTGTCGCTTCATCGCTGGTCGATCGCACAGGGCAGCTCGGGGCAACCCTTATCCTGCAGGACGTCACCGGTCGCGTTTCCGCAGAAAAGGAACGCCTCGAGGTGGAGGATGCCCTGAGGGTGAGTGAACGGCGCTACCGCGAACTCGTCCAGACCATGAGCGAGGCGCTTGCGCTGACCGATGAGCAGCACGTCATCACCTATGTGAACGAGAGCTTCAGCCGCATCTTCGGCTATTCAAGCGAGGAGGTTGTCGGTCGTCATTTGCTCGAATTCGTGCACCAGGAAGACAAGACTGAAATGGGCGAGAGAATGTCCGCTCCGGCAGACAACCCGATCAAGCGCTACGAAACGGCGTGGGTCACCAAGGATGGTCGCAAGATAATCACACTCACCTCGCCCAAGCGGATATACGATCCGGATGAAGGCTATCTGGGCTGCCTTGGAATATTTACCGACATTACGGAACGCAAGCAGATTGAGGAAAGAGAGAAAAAGCACATGCTGGAGCTGGCGCATGTGTCGCGGGTCACCACCATGGGTGAGTTGAGCAGCCAGATCGCCCATGAGCTTGCACAGCCGCTGGCGGCGATTGCCGGTTTGAGTACCGGCTGCCTGAAACTGTTCAAGGCAGGGGCCGCGGGGCATGACGACATAGAGGAGTCGCTGGCAGACATATCCCAGCAGGCGTCCCGGGCACGCGAAATTGTGATTCGCCTGCGCAACTTCGTGCGTAATGAAGACGTGCAGCACTCGCGTGTCGTTGTGAATGAGCTAATCCGTACCGTCATACCGCTGATAGATATCGAGGCACGCTGGTTCAGTCTGCCGATAAAGCTCGATTTGTCTGAACCGCTGCCAGACATAACCGGGGACAGGGTCCTGCTGGAGCAGGTTGTCCTCAATCTGGTCCACAACGCGATCGAGGCCATGCAGGCCAACAAACAAAAGCGTCGCAGACTGACCATACGTACGACCATAGCGGACCCGAAGTTCATCAGGGTGACGGTTAGTGATTCGGGGCCGGGTATCAGCAAGGAGCTGATAGCGAAGGTATTTGACCCCTTCTTCACCACCAAGCCCGATGGCATGGGCATGGGGCTGGCCATTACGCGCTCCATTATCGATGCCCACGGCGGCAAGCTCGAGGCCGATAACAATGCCCAGGGCGGGGCGATCTTCGGTTTTACGCTACCGGTATCCGGCCGTGAGTGATAATGCACCTGACACGAACCAGACCGTCTATATCGTGGATGACGAGGAGCCTGTACGCAAAGGCCTGAGGATGCTTGTCAAGTCGGAAGGGCTGAATTCCTGCTGCTTCGAAACGGCACAGGCGTTTCTGGAAAGTGTTGATACGCTCGGCCCCGGCTGCCTGTTGCTTGATGTCTGCATGCCGGACATGAGCGGCCCGGAGCTGCAGGACGCGCTGCGCGAAAGGCAGGTTGATCTTCCCATTATTGTTATCACCGGACACGCCGATGTGCCTACCGCTGTGCGTGTCATGAAGGGCGGCGCCTGTGACTTCGTGGAAAAACCGTTTGACAGTGAAGAATTACTGGCCCGCATCCACGAGTGCCTCAATAGCGAAAAAAGGGTCCGTCAGAAAACAGACCTGCGCAGGCAGGCCGTGGAGAACATGGCCCGTCTCACGCCAAGAGAACGCCAGGTCATGGAAGGCCTTGTCGCCGGCAAGCGCAACAAGCAGATAGCCAACGACCTGTCGATCAGTTTCCGTACCGTTGAGTGGCACCGGGCAAGTATTATGGAAAAGCTGAAAGCCAGCACCTTGTCCGATATCGTACGTGTCGTTATGCTGGCCGAAAGCGACTGAGGTTGCCGGCCGTCCCGGGGCCATGTATCGTGTGGCCCGTCTCCCTGCCTGCACTAAAGCAGCAATCCTCGAATCCGGCCGCTGTATATACGTAGAAATACCGGTACCCCCCCGGCCATTGCCGCATCCGGCAACACGCACCTTCCCCAGATCACGTAGTAATACGGATTTACCGTCCCTCTGACCGGGTATACCTTTGTAGTCGCTTGCAGGTCGTGACCGGAGGCGATGACCCCGGGATCAGGCAACCGAATATCTGGTCCGGGTCAGCACACAAACTCCAAACGGCAGGTGGGCACGCAATCGGGATCCGGCCTGGGCGGCGGAAAAGCCATCAAGATACAATCTGTAACGAGGTGATCTAGATGAAAAAACTGTTAATCAATGCCAGGTACTGGTTCGCACCAATCCTGATCATCGTTGCGATGCTCGGTGTGTTGGCGGGCGGCATGTTCTCCTGGGTAGGTCTGATGTTGCTGGGTGTTGGTATCGTCATAGATACCATGCTCCGTTTCCATACAACCGGTGCCGGTGTGGATGAAAATGGCGAAACCAACGGCATTCCATGGCTGCAGAATACCGTGATGTACACCATGCTTGGCGTTTTCGTCCTGCTGCAGGTGGCACTGGCCTGGCGCATCTTCCAGTATGTCAATGGTGTGCCGATAAGTGCCGGCTTCGATCACATGCTGTTCGGTATCCTGCCATACCAGAATGGTATCAGCGGATTGAATCTGGTGGGGGCAGCAATTTCGAGCGGTATTTTTGCCGGTATCGGTATTATTTACGGTCACGAGCTGAGCCATACCAAGGGCTTTACCTTCGTTATCTCGCGCATGATGATGGCGCTGAGCGGCAAGGCCCATTTCAGTTACGCGCACGTCTACAACCACCACCTGGAGCTGGCACATGAGGACGATCCGGCGACATCGCCGCGTGGTCGCAGCCTCTATCGCCACTACCCGCTGGCGGGTATCGGGCAGTCGCGTTTTCTCTACCGCATGGAGCAGCAGCGCCTGCAGCGTCTTGGCAAGCCGTTCCTGACCTGGGAGAACCGCTGGTTGCGTGGCTATGCCATGAGCCTGCCGACCCTGCTGCTGTTCTGGTTTGCCGGTGGCTGGATCGGCATCGGCTGCCTCGCCATCGTCTGGTTCATCTCGAATTTCGAGCTGGAAACGCTCAACTACCTCGAGCATTACGGTCTCATTCGGGAGAAAGGCCAGCCGATCGATTACCGGCATTCATGGGACAACGCAACGATGTTCACGAGCTGGTTCTTCATTGAAATCGGCCGTCAGGCTGACCACCACGACCGCGGTGAAACGCACTTCTGGGAGCTGGACGATGTGGGTGCGCCGGATGTCGGCTGGGGTTATTTCACCCTGTTTGCCCTGGCACTGGTGCCACCTCTGTTCCACGCGTACTACAAGAAAGAACTCGCGAAGTGGGATGAGGAGTTCGCCTCGGAAGGTGAGCGCCAGATTGCCGATCGCATCAACCGTCAGGCTGGTTATGCATAGCAGAATGCAAGCAGGCTGAACGAGCGGCAGATCCCGCACCCGGAATGCCGGGTGCGGGGTTCCGGAAAGACACAAAACATTCAACTGGGGCAGTCAAATGGGCGAGAAGACACTTTACGAAAGACTGGGTGGTGCTGACGGAATCGCAGCAATTACCGAAGACATCTGGGCGAATCATACAAGCAATCCGCTGGTAAAGAACCGCTACATCAATTCCGATCCGGAAAATGTCAAGAAAATGGTCCGCGACTTTTTCGGTGCAGGCACCGGCGGTCCGGAAGTGTACACAGGCAAGGATATGCTGAGTGCCCACACCGGAATGAACATCAATGACCAGGAATTCAATGCCGTTATTGATGACGTGCTGAAAGCACTGAAATCGAACGACATAGGACAAAGAGAGTACGACGAAGTACTTGCCATCCTGTGGTCGATGAAGGGCGACGTCGTCGGCGTCTGAAAACCTGCAGGTCAACTTGATGTTACATCACTGGAGGTTGGAAAAATGAAAGTAACCTGGAATGAATCTGTTTGTATACATGCGGGCAAGTGTGTTGCGGGGAGCCCGGAAGTTTTCAAGGTTGAAGACGGGGCATTCAAGATCGATCTCGATGCAGGCGAGGAAAGCCAGATTCGATCTACCGTAGCACAATGTCCGTCCGGTGCATTGCAGATCGAGGAAGACTGAACGTATGTAGTCTCGGGCATCCCGGCGGAGCAGGGCAATCCGACGGGATGATCCAAACAGTCTGTTACCAATAGAACTGATTGAGGAGCATAGAAATGTTAGGTGATCATTTACAGGACAAGATGAAATTTTACGGGAACCCCGCATGTCTGGACAGTGCCAAATGCCTGTTTACTGCTGCAGAGAAGGGCGTGGATATTGAGTCCCACTATGTGGGTCTGGATGGTGGCGGCGATGCCGCAGAGGCAGCATCGATTTCCCCGTACGGTTCGCTGCCGGTTATCCGGGATGTGGACTTCGTTGTCTACGGCCCCAATGCGATCATGTCCTACCTGGATGACAAGGGTTTCGGACCCTCGCTGGTACCTCGCAATGCCGTGGTGCGCACTGCCATGTACCAGTGGATACACATTGCATCTGACCTCGCACAACCCTCTGTTGCTGCACTGATGGGCGGTGATGGAGATACGGCCGAGGTTTCCCGCTGGTTTGACGCGCTCGACACGCAGCTGCAGTCGAAATCCGCCTCCATGCGTGGTGATTATATCGCCGGCGCCTTCAGTCTGGCTGACATTCACTGGGCCGCGCTGGCACAGGGCTGTTTCCTGGCGGGGGCCGGTGACATCGTCGAGTCGCGTCCGGCCGTGAAAGTATGGTGGGGTCTGATCAAGTCGCACCCGAGCACCAGCAAGGAAAAAATCAAGGCCTACGATGTGCTTCCCACGGCCGGGGACATACAGGGCAACAGTCTGCGAGACATCCAGATCAACGCCTGATGCCGGTATACAGGCCGTCTACCCGCAACGTGTAACAGTAATCATGGAAAGAACATGCTTGGACTCTTGAAAAAACGCAAGCAGGACTGGAGCGCGGAAGTCAAGCCATCCGGACAACTTGTCAGTGTCAAGGCCGGAGACAACCTGCTGAAGTCTGCACTGGAGGCCGGTTTGCACTGGCCTCATGACTGCAGGGTGGGTAGCTGCGGTACCTGTAAATGCAAGCTGAAGGAGGGCAAGGTCAAGGAACTCTCTGATTTTGCTTATGTCCTTGAACAGGAGGACCTGAAATCCGGGATGATTCTCGCCTGTCAGGCAGAACTCCAGAGCGACGTCGTTATCGAGGTGGACCTGCTGGAAGATACGGAACAGACCGTCAGCGTCAGCTCGCACAATGGCACCATTTCCCGTGTCAACCCGCTAACGCACGATGTCGTCGAACTGGTTATCAAGGCGGAGGAAGATTTCCCGCGCTCCGCTGTAGCCGGCCAGTATGCAGAGGTCGCTACGGCCAGTATCAACAAGCCACGCTCGTATTCCTTCGCCAAGGCACCTGAGAACGAGTCTGATCGGGAAGTTACCTTCTTCGTGAGGCTGGTTCCGGGCGGCGAGTTCACGGAGTGGCTGTTTGCCGAAGACCGCTCGGGAGAGCCGGTGGAAGTGACCGGGCCCTACGGGTCTTTCTGGTTGCGTCCCGGTGATTCAAGAATCGTCTGCGTGGCAGGGGGCAGCGGCATGGCCCCTATCAAGGCCATGCTCGAGAGTGCCATCAATGAAGGTGTCAGCCGGGAGGTGCTGTTCCTTTTCGGCGCCCGCACACAGAAGGACCTGTACTGCCTGGACATCATGGAACAGATGCAGCGCGACTGGAAAGGCAAGTTCGAGTTCGTGCCGGTTCTGTCCGAGGAAGCGGAGGACTCCGGCTGGGAGGGCGCGCGAGGGTTCGTCACGGATTACCTGCGGCAGGCATACATCGACACGGGTCTGGTGGATATGTCTGAAAGCCAGGGATATCTCTGCGGACCGCCGCCAATGATTGATGCCGCGATTGACGTGATGGTAAAGGCCGGTATGGCAAGGGAAGACATTCATTTCGACAAGTTCCTGGATGCGAGCAGTATGCCGGGAGGCAGGAAGTAGGATCCGCAGGGGCGATGGGGCGCGCCAGCCGAGGCCGGGCAGGTTCGCTTCAGGGGTGACGTAAATCCACTTAATTGGTTATCGAAAGAGGAGATCCAAAATGGCTTCGTTCAAGGCAATTGTTGTAATGCTTATATTTTCAGCCGCGGTGATGTACGGCATGAATATTACCGGACTTGACCAGAATTTCAGGGATCCGGCCATGGGGCTGCTTGGCGGTGTTGTGTTGCTGGTGGCGCTGATTATCAATGTGACGCTGTATCTGAAGATCGCAGGTGAAGCGCCATTCAAGTGGTTCAAGGACTGACGCCGGGGGCAAGGAAATGGGTCTCTTTTCAAGGAAAAAGAAAACGCAGGGAAATATCCATATGCGCGGGTTTCCCGGGCATGTCGATACCTGCAAATGCCTGTACATGGCAGCAGAGAAGGGTGTGAAGATCGACCCGGACCTGCTGGATCTTACCGGCCACGAGGATGAGGGCTCGGCTTTCCGCGCCCTGTCGCCATTCGGGAAAATACCGTGCCTCGGTGAAGGCGATCTGGTGACCTCGGGTGCGGCAGCCATACTTCCCTACCTGGACATCCGCGGTGGCGGGCAGTCACTGGCTCCAAGGAAGGCGGCGCGCCTGGGTCAGCAAAACTACTGGATCGAGGTCGGGCAGTACAGGCTGCTGCCCCACGTCAACACGCTGCTGGACGAGCAGGTGTTGAAAACCATGGGAGATCCGGACTACACGCCGGACCAGGCCGCAATCGATGCGGCACTGGAGGCGATAGAACAGGTGTTCACTGTTGCAGACCGGTTCCTGGATGGCCGGGAGTATTTCGCCGAAGACTTTTCCTTTGCGGAAATTCACTGGGCGCCATACCTGCATTTCTGTGAAATCACCGGCCATGGTGACCTGATCGGCAAACATGCCAATCTGAAGCAGTGGTTTGACAGGGTCAAATCGAGGAAAAACGGGTCCCGAAGTCCCTGCGATGCCTTGCCAAGTCTCGACCAGATCAAGGGCAAGGAACTGAGAAACGTCGCCTGAGCATGGCTGGCGTACCTGACCTGAATCACGCTGAAATCCAGCGTCAAAAACAATGGTGAACCGGAATGAGTGATCTCTTTGCATTTGGCAGGGCTGCCCGGACTGAGTCGAGTGATGCCAGTTACGGCTCTGAAGGCGACATGAAAAAGACCCAGTATGTCCTGCAGCTGCTGGGATTCCCCGGGCATGCAGACACGCTCAAGTGCCTGATTACGGCGATAGAGATGGGCATGGAGACCGACTCCGCGGTCCTGGATATTCTGGAGGGCGAGGATGAAAGCGGCGATTACCTGGCGGTCTCGCCGCTCGGGATCGTGCCGGCACTCAAGGAAGCGGACTACTATGTCTCCGGTGAGTCCGGCATCATGAGTTACATCGAGGCGCGCGGCCTGGGTAAACGGCTGCCGCCGAAAAACGCCGCGCTGCTGGCCGAGCAGAACTACTGGTCTGACATTGCCTGCACAGAGGTCGGGCCACACGTCAATACACTGGTGAAGGAGCAGATTCTCGGCCCGATGGTCGATTCTGTGTACATGGTGAATACGTCCGGCGTCGAAGCGGCCAGAAAGGCGCTGGAAGCACCGCTCGATGCGCTTGACAGCCAGCTGGCCAAAAACACCTTCATCATCGGAAATTATTCCTTTGCGGATATTCACTGGACCGCCTATATACACCTGCTGTACGAGGCCGGTGAAGGCGAGCTAGTCGACGCGCGCCCGAATATCAAGGCCTGGTTCGACAGAATACGTACCCACAAGAGTTTTTCCGGGCAGAATGTCGTCGCCTACGACCTGCTGCCGAAACTCGCCGATATCAAGCAGAAACGCCTGAATTCGATATCCATTGACGACTATTGATTGCAGCTGACACGCGTACAGGATCTGATCGATGATTTGGCCATTTAACAGAACGGATACGGATCTGGACCAGGCATCACTGACGCTTGACCCGTTTGTTGCCGAGGCGCTCACCGGTGTCGAGAAGGAGCAGCTGTTCAACCGGTTGAGCACCAGGACGCTGGTGGAGTGTTACGTATACGGGGCCGTGCGGTACCTGGCATCCTACGATGATATGCGGCCTGCGAGTGCCGGTATCCTGCTGGAACGGATTCTCGCCAGCCACTTCGACGCAGACAGTAACGAGGTAACCACCAGCCAGCTGTACTTTTCCAGTCGACCGGAAGGTGATAAGGAACAGTTATTCATGATAGAGGGTGCAAGTGCGCTGCGTCGCTGGCTGGTTGAGGGCGACCGCTCGGTCGGCAGCAATCTCAGAGAACTGCTGGAAACGTCGCACTGAAGGCGGTATGTGCGACACAACTGGACCCTGGGGAGTCAGACCGAGATACAGTAGACGCGGGTCTGTTTCAAAAAGGGTTATTACTTTCTTATAACCGGACGGGAGAGGAGCAAAATAATGACTCAGAGTGGCGGAAACAATGTAATGGTATTTCTGACGGCCATGGCAATCGGCCTTGCAATTATCGCTGTCAGTCTGCATTTCTCGGGCGTTCTAGGTATGCTCGGCCTCTAGAGTTGAGGGCCGTATCCGGCGGTATCTACGTGGTCAGTCTGCGGTAGATGTCGCCGATACGGTACGGCAATTTCTCTACATGGTCGATGACGGTGAAATTGACCCGGCCGAACATGTGGGGAAGGTAGTCCCGGGCGTCGCTGTCGATGGTGATGCAAAACGGGTGTATGCCGGCCAGCCGGCATTCCAGCAGCGACTTGCGGGTATCTTCAATACCGTAGGATCCCCGGTAACCGTCCTGGTCGTCAGGTCGGCCATCGGATAGCACCACCAGCAGGCGGGTACGCGCCTCAACACCAAGCAGCTTGGCACTGTGGTGCCTTATTGCCACCCCCATGCGCGTGTACTGCTGGGCCTTTATGGAACCGATGCGCTCCCAGACCGGCTCGTTGTAGGTTTCGCCAAATGCCTTGACCGGGTAGGAGATACAGTTGGCGTGCCCGCGGCCGGAAAAGCCGTAAACGGCATAGCGATCACCAAGCTGCTCAAGGGCCTCGCACATCAATACCAGGGCCTCGCGCTCGATCTCGTTGACCCAGCCACTGGTGGATGCGCTCATGTCGAGCAGGAACAGGGTGGCAACATTGCGCTCATCGCGGCTGGTGCGAACAAACAGCCGGTCGCTCATGTCCAGGCCGCTGTGCAGGTCCGACAGGGCATCGACAACGGCGTCTATATCGATATCCTCGCCGTCGGGTTCCCGGTGAATTCGCCGGTTCTCCTTTCTCATTGCCTCGAAACTGCGTCGCAACCGTACGTGCAGTCCATGGTATTTCTGCAGCGTCAGCCTGCGGAAGGCGTTCGGTTCGGTTGCTACCGGCTCCTCCCTGAGCTGGCACCAGTGCTTGCGATAACGCTGGCGGGACTGGTCCCATTCATCGTAGGTATAGTCACTTTCAGCCGGCGGGGGTTCGGCGCCCGCTCCATCCTCCACTGACTCGTCATCAATCGTGTCGGCGTCATTAACAGCGGTCGCCTCACCGGTTGCGGCCTCTTCCGCAGGTAGCTGCAGTGTGCTGTTCTCGGGGTCCTGTGTTTCCTCCCGTTCGGCGACGGCCTGCAGCACGGCCTGGTAGAGCGGCGCGGGCGGTTCATAGTCCAGCTCGTACAGGCGTTGCAGCCACTCGATGCTGTCTCCCGCACCGCTCTGCGGCCCGGCGAGACTTCGCGCGGCCGCCCGCCAGTCGGCTGCCAACTGCTTGTCCGGCATGCGAAACCGGCGCATGTCGCGGGCCATGCCCGGCAGTTCGCGTGCGATACAGGCATCCAGACGGATGGTCTCCAGCCGGTGAAACAGGCGCAGTGCCCGTTCCCTGTCGGGGTAGCTGCGCACAAGCGGTTCCGGCTCGATATCCCAGGTTCCGAACCGGCTCTGGGCCCACTGGTGGACAGCACAGGCCTTGTACAGCCTGAAATTATCATCGCGGTCCGTAAAACGGTCGATGCTTTCCGGGAAATACAGTGTCTGCATGTCCGTGGCCCGGCTCTCTCCCGTCTCCAGCTTGAGCGGATGGCCACTGAGCGCCTGGATAAATGACTCCATGATGCCGGCAATCTCGGCATACGACACGGCGGATGCACTGTCCGTCAGCTGGCTGCGATAGGTGCTGAAGTCCCCGGCAAGACCGACGGCCGCCTGCCTGCCCTCGACGGCATGCGTCTGCAGGATGTGTGCAATCCAGGCCTGCCATGCGTCATCGGGCAGACCACTGATGGCGGGTGCGGCACTGCGGCAAAAGCGATAGGCAAGCTCGGTGTCGTGCTGCGCGATACGTTCAACGGCGGCGAGGAACCGGTTCTGTTCGACCAGGTTGTACTTGGAGAGGAAAAGCGCCGTGTCATGGATGCCGCGATGGTATTTCAGCGACGGGTCTATCAGCAGTTCCAGCCTGGCCTGCAGCTCCCTGGGCCGCATACCGCCGTAATTCTCGGACCGCGGGGGCTTGCGTACCGCAGGGGCAGGGGATTTCCGCCAGAATCGGAACATTGCAGGATGGGCAGGTGGCTGCTGAGTGTTCAAGACTAAACGCACGGCAGGGCGTTTATATATACGTAATAGTACCTGTGCCGGGGATGGTTGGCATCTATCCAGTTCCGGGACAGAACTGTCTCAGTGGGCTGCTGACACGCTGTCAACCTGGGCTGCAGAAAGGACAATAACAATACTTTCATAGTCTTGGTCAGGCCATGCTTCGAGCGTCGGAACTGGCACAGCTGATGCATAGATATGGTCAGAGAGTGGCTTCATGGCATATCGGAGGACTCAGTGATGGCTCGATTGTTCACATCTGCAACGCTCCGGCGAGAGAATCTGGCCTTCTCGGGCACACCCGGCATCAGTCAAGGTAACCGTGGCAGTGGCTTCAGGCCCGCCTTCTGTGATACCGATACAGGCCGGATCGAAATATCGCGTTTCCCGAACGGCCTTCCTGCCCCCGTGCATGTGCTCGGTGGCCTTCCCGAAAGCTGGATCGTGGCGCAGGACAAGGCCGCCAATGCGATAGCGGCCAGGTGCTCGATTGTCGCCGGCTTTGTTCGTGACGGCTGTTTCTACACCCGGGAACAGGCGGCTGAGGCGGTACTGGCCGAATAAAGACGCCAGGCCGCAGGCGCAGGCCGGTATGTTCTCCCGTCAACTACGCAGGAGAAAAAGGCTGTCCCACCGACCGGGTGCAGGCAACGACAGGACCGGGTTGTAAACAGGTTGCCGGAACAATCACCCGACAGGCAGTAACCGCACCATCGTGTACGAGGTTCGGGTAAGGCACTGCCGGAGGCGGTCAATCCTGGCCGCGTATCATGTCAAGGAGTTTGTCGTCATCCCACTCGCGTCCGCCGACGGCCCGGTAGATGATCCGGCCGTCGGGGTCAACGACAAAGGTGGTTGGCAGACCCCTGACCGGCCATTCATTGATGATGTTGCCGCTCAGGTCAAGCAGTACCGTAAAGTCGATGGGATAGTCGCCGGTGAAGGTGAATATGGTGTCTTCATCCTCTCCGACATTAATCGCGATCATGTCGATACCCTCACCCCTGACCTTCTGCCAGGCGCGATTCATCGAGGGCAGCTCCTCCCTGCAGGGCGGACACCAGGTCGCCCAGAAGTTGATGATGACCGTGCGCCCGCGGTAATCGGTCAACTGGCGGATCTTGCCGTCCATGTCCCGTACGATGACAATACCCTGGTCCAGTTCCAGATCTTCCAACTGCTCGCGAATG